>JBPYFB010000273.1:0-17208 GCA_051986465.1 Rugosimonospora sp. | reverse complement strand
GTCGCACTGCAGGAGGGCGAGTACGAGCTGAAGCTGGTCGCCCGGGACGCCGAGCACTCCGCGCCGCTGCCCGGCGGCGAGGGCGTCGTCGTCCTGGACACGGCGGTAACGCCGCAGCTCGCGACCGAAGGGCTGGCGCGCGACGTGGTACGCGTCGTGCAGCAGGCCCGCCGGGCCGCCGGGCTGGACGTCGCCGACCGGATCACGCTGGTGATCGAGGGGTCGGCGGAGGTGGCCGCGGCGGTCGAGGCGCACCGGGACTTCATCGCGCGGGAGACGCTCGCAGTCTCGATCACGATGGGCGACGCCGGCCCGGACGCCTTCCCCGGCGAGGTCGGCGAGGGCGAAGAGATCCGGGTCGCTGTGTCCCGCGCCTGATCCGGCTACGGTAGATCCGTGGCACCGCTCTACACGCTCGGCAGGTACACCATCGTCCCCGTGGTCAGGGGGCTGTGGCGGCCATGGACCGACGGCATGGAACACATCCCGGCCGACGGTCCGGCCATCCTGGCGAGCAACCACCTCTCGGTGGCCGACTCGATCTTCCTGCCCGCGCTCGCGCCCCGGGAGATCGCCTTCTTCGCGAAGGCGGAGTACTTCTCGGGCAGCGGGCTCAAGGGCCGGATGACCTCGGCGTTCATGCGCGGCACCCGGCAGATCCGGGTGGACCGGGGCAACGGGCGGGCGGCGCTGACCGCGCTGGAGGTGGCGCTGTCCGTACTCAAGGATGGTGGCCTGTTCGGCATCTACCCGGAGGGCACCCGCTCACCGGACGGGCGGCTGTACCGCGGGCGCACCGGCATCGCGCGCATCGCGCTGGAGGCGAACGTACCGGTGATCCCGGTGGCGATGATGGGCACCGACAAGGTGCAGCCGATCGGATCCCGGCTGCCCAGGCTGGGCCACTCGATCGGCATGCGGGTCGGCGCCCCACTGCACTACGCGGAGCAGGCGGCGCAGGTACGCAACCCGCGCCTGCTGCGCGAAGTCACGGACGACATCATGGCGCACATCCGGCGCCTATCGGGGCAGGAGTACGTCGACAAGTACGCCACCCGGGACGCTTCCTAGAGACGCCTCCTAGCTGATCCTCACGGGAGGAGCGGCCTGCGGCCGCGCTACCTTATTCCCATGGAGAGTGTTTGGCCCGAGCTGGAGCAGTTGCTGCCCCGGGTGACCAAGCCCATCCAGTACGTCGGCGGCGAGCTGGGCGCCGTCGTCAAGGACTGGGACGCGGCGTCCGTACGGTGGGCGCTGATGTACCCCGACGCGTACGAGGTCGGCCTGCCCAACCAGGGCGTGCAGATCCTGTACGAGATCCTCAACGAGCTGCCCGACGTGCTGGCCGAGCGTACGTACGCGGTCTGGCCCGACCTCGAAGCGCTGATGCGTTCGCATGAGGTCAGCCAGTTCACCGTCGAGGCGCACCGGCCCGTCGGTGCGTTCGACCTGCTCGGCGTCTCGTTCTCCACCGAGCTGGGCTACACGAACCTGCTCACCGCGCTCGACCTGGCCGGCATCCCGCTGGCCGCGACCGAGCGCGGCGAGGAGCACCCGGTGGTGATCGCCGGTGGCCACGCCGCGTTCAACCCGGAGCCGATCGCGGAGTTCATCGACGCGGCGGTGCTGGGGGACGGCGAGGAGTCGGTACTGGAGATCACCTCGATCGTCCGGGACTGGAAGGCGGCCGGGCGCCCCGGTGGGCGCGACGCGCTGCTCATGCGGCTGGCCGGCACGGGCAACGTGTACGTGCCGCGCTTCTACGACGTGGACTACCTGCCGGACGGCCGGATCCAGCGGGTGGTACCGAACCGGCCGGGCGTGCCGTTCCGGGTACACAAGCGCACCACCATGGATCTCGACGAGTGGCCGTACCCGAAGAAGCCGCTGGTGCCGCTCGCCGAGACCGTGCACGAGCGGTACGCCGTGGAGATCTTCCGGGGCTGCACCAGGGGTTGCCGGTTCTGTCAGGCCGGGATGATCACCAGGCCGGTCCGGGAGCGCTCGATCAGCACCATCGGGGACATGGTCAAGCAGGGGCTGGAGTACTCCGGCTTCGACGACGTCGGCCTGCTGTCGCTGTCCTCCGCCGACCACTCGGAGATCGGCGAGATCGCGAAGGGGCTGGCCGACCGGTACGAGGGGGAGAACATCTCGCTCTCGCTGCCCAGCACCCGGGTTGACGCGTTCAACATCACCCTGGCCGAGGAGCTGTCCCGCAACGGGCGGCGCAGCGGCCTGACGTTCGCACCCGAGGGCGGCTCCGAGCGGATCCGCAAGGTGATCAACAAGATGGTCACCGAGGAGGATCTCATCCGCACCGTCGTCACCGCGTACACGCACGGCTGGCGGCAGGTGAAGCTGTACTTCATGTGCGGCCTGCCCACCGAGACCGACGACGACGTGGTACAGATCGCCCGGCTCGCGCACGAGGTGATCCGCGCCGGGCGGGAGGCGACCGGCACGCGGGACGTACGCTGCACCGTCTCCATCGGCGGCTTCGTACCCAAGCCGCACACCCCGTTCCAGTGGGCCGGGTTGACCCCGCCGGAGACGATCGACCGCCGGTTGAAGCTGCTCAAGCAGGCGATCAACGCGGACCGGTCGCTCGGGCGGGCGATCGGCTACCGGTACCACGATGGTGAACCCTCGCACATCGAGGCCCTGCTCTCCCGCGGCGACCGCAGAATCGGCGCGGTGATCCGGCGGGTCTGGGAGCAGGGCGGGCGCTTCGACGGCTGGTCCGAGCACTTCTCGTACCAGCGCTGGATCGAGGCGGCCGCGGACGTGCTGCCCGGATACGGGGTGGACCTCGACTGGTTCACCACCCGGGAGCGCGACGAACTGGAGGTCCTGCCCTGGGACCACCTGGACTCGGGGCTGGACAAAGACTGGTTGTGGCAGGACTGGCAGGACGCGCTGTCCGGATACGAGCAGGACGACTGCCGGTGGACGCCCTGCTTCGACTGCGGCGTGTGCCCCAGCATGGACACCGAGATCCAGATCGGCCCAACCGGGCGCAAGCTGCTTCCGTTGCTAAGGAGCTGACAGATCAGCAAGAGACAGCCGGAGAGCGAGCAGGAGCCGGTGGTCCAGCGGATCCGCCTGCGGTACGCCAAGCGCGGACCCATGCGGTTCACCTCACACCGTGATTTTGCTCGCGCGTTCGAGCGGGCCGTACTGCGGGCGGGCGTACCGATCGCCTACTCGCACGGCTTCACCCCGCACCCGCGCATCTCGTACGCCAGCGCCGCCCCGACCGGGGTGGCGAGCGAGGCCGAGTACCTCGAGCTGGCCGTACGTCGCAGGGTGGAGCCGGAGCAGGTACGGGCCGCACTCGACACCGCGCTCTCGCCTGGCCTGGACGTACTGGAGGCGGTGGAGGCGCACGGTGGCAGCCTCGCGGACCGGATCGACGCGTCGAGCTGGCGCATCGAGCTGCCGCAGGTACCGCCGGAGGAGGTGGCGAGCGCCGTCGCCGCGTTCCTCGATGCGCCCGAGGTGCTCGTCCAGCGCCTCACCAAACAGGGCAAACGCACGTTTGACGCACGGGGTCCGGTGGTCCTTCTCACCTCCGGGGCGGTACCTTCCGGGGTCGCCGCGGCACCGTGTGCGATACTCGACCTTGTCGTACGGCAGGTAACTCCGTCCGTACGGCCCGATGACGTCCTCTCCGGCCTGCGCGTCGTGGCCGACCTGGAGCCGCCGGTACCACCACGGGTGACGCGGCTGGCCCAGGGCACGCTCACCGCGGAGGGGGGACTGGTGGATCCGCTGATGGCGGACCGCGATGAGGTTGTCACCGGAGTTCCGTCGGCCTAGACGGGACTGGCAGACTTCGCACCGCCCTCGCTTCGGCGGGCTGGCGGGAACACATTGCGGCGTCCCTGCGTGGCTGCGGCAACGCGCCCGGGGAGGCCAGAACTGGAGAACGTTCCGACATGCTCGATAACGAGCCAACGGGCAGCGAGCAGATCGCGGCCCAGCCGGCTGCCGATGCCGGCGAGAGCACGACCACGGGCCGGACGCGCACCACGCGCCGGCGCACGACCAAGGCCGCGGCCCAGCCGGCCGCCGCGCCCAACGAGTCCGCAGCCGAGGCGGTAGCCGGGGGCGAGGCCGCGCCGGTGAAGGCGACCCGGCGGCGCCGCCGGGCGGCCGAGCCGGAAGAAACCGGCGTGTCTACCCAAGACACCAGCGTGTCCACCCAAGGCGCCCAAGAGGGCCAAGAGGGTACACAGGCCCCCGCGTCCCGGACTCGCCGCCGTAAGGCAACGCCAACCGCCGCGACCGCCACTTCGGCAGCGCCGGCCGCCGATGAGGCGGCGCAGGAGGTCTCGGGTAAGCGCAGGCGGAGCCGGGCTTCGGCGGAGCCGAGCAGTGCCGATGCCGCCCCGATCGAGGAGCCGCCCGCGTCCAAGCGGCGGGCTCCCGCGGCGACCGTGTTGTTCATGGCGCCCGAGACGCCCGCCGAGCCCGCCGCCGCTCGGGCGGCCGAGGCCCCCGCGACCCGGGCCGCTGAACGCGCCACCGCCCGGGCCGCCGAGCCGGAGGTCGCGGTTGCCGAGGAGGCGCCGGAGACCGGCAAGGCGCGCTCGCGCCGCCGGGGCCGCCGTACCGCCGAGCCGGAGGCGCCGGTCGAGCCGGCGGCCGCCGAGGCGGAGGAGGCGGAGGAGGCGGCCGCCGAGGACGAGGACGAGTACGAGATCGTCGGCGGCAAGCGCCGCCGCCGGCGCGGCCGGCGTGGCCGCGGCCGGGGGCGCGGCACCCACGACGAGGCGGAGGAGGCCGAAGAGGCCGCCGCTGCCGCGGTACCTCCCGCCGAGGAGGCGGAGGAGGAGGCCGAGGCGGGGGAGACCCTCACCCGCCGGCGCCGGCGCCGCCGCCGTGGCGCGTCCGCCGGGGAGAGCGCCGAGACCGCCGAGGACGGCGTGGTCACGGTCGTGAAGGTACGCCAGCCCCGGGCGGCCCGCGACGAGGTGCAGGGGGTATCCGGTTCGACCCGCCTGGAGGCGAAGCGGCAGCGCCGGCGGGACGGCCGGGAGCAGCGCCGTACCCGCCCGCCGATCCTCTCCGAGTCGGAGTTCCTGGCCCGGCGCGAGGCGGTGGACCGCTCGATGGTCATCCGGGAGAAGGGTGACCGCACCCAGATAGCCGTGCTCGAGGACGGCGTGCTGGTGGAGCACTACGTCACCCGGGCCAGCGCCGGTTCGATGGTCGGCAACGTGTACCTCGGCAAGGTGCAGAACGTGCTCCCGAGCATGGAGGCGGCCTTCGTCGACATCGGTCGCGGCCGCAACGCAGTCCTGTACGCGGGCGAGGTCAACTGGGACGCGACCGGGCTGGAGGGCCGGGCGCGCTCGATCGAGCAGGCGCTCAAGTCCGGCGACTCCGTGCTGGTACAGGTGACCAAGGACCCGATCGGGCACAAGGGCGCCCGGCTGACCAGCCACATCGCGCTCTCCGGCCGGCACCTCGTGTACGTGCCGCACGGCAACGCCTCCGGCATCAGCCGCAAGCTGCCCGACAACGAGCGGCGGCGACTGCGCGACATCCTCAAGAGCCTGATCCCGGACAGCGCCGGCGTGATCGTGCGTACCGCCGCGGAGGGCGCGACCGCCGATGAGCTGGAGCGCGACGTCACGCGGCTGCAGGCGCAGTGGGAGGACATCCAGGCGAAAGCGGCCGAGGGCGGCGCGCCGGTCCTCCTGTACGAGGAGCCGGATCTGGTGATCCGGGTCGTGCGGGACCTGTTCAATGAGGACTTCCGGGAACTGGACATCCAGGGCGCCGAGTCGAACGAGATGGTCGAGATGTACCTCAAGCACGTCTCGCCGGACCTGGTGCCACGGCTGCGCCGCCACGCGGGTCCCAAGGACGTGTTCGCCGAGCGCCGGATCGACGAGCAGATCCTCAAGGGCCTGGACCGCAAGGTGTACCTGCCCTCGGGCGGTTCCCTCGTGATCGACCGTACCGAGGCGATGACGGTGATCGACGTGAACACCGGCAAGTACACCGGTACCGGCGGCAACCTCGAGGAGACCGTCACCCGCAACAACCTCGAGGCGGCCGAGGAGATCGTGCGCCAGCTGCGCCTGCGCGACCTCGGCGGGATCATCGTGATCGACTTCATCGACATGGTGCTGGAGTCGAACCGGGAGCTGGTGCTGCGCCGGCTGACCGAGTGCCTCGGGCGCGACCGTACCAAGCACCAGGTCACCGAGATCACCTCGCTGGGCCTGGTCCAGATGACCCGCAAGCGCATCGGGCAGGGCCTGCTGGAGGCGTTCAGCGAGACGTGTGAGCACTGCAAGGGCCGCGGGGTCGTCATACATACCGAACCGGTGGCCGAGCGGCGCCAGCCGGCGAAGGCGGCGCCGGAGCCGGCGCCCACCACGTCCGGGCGCCGCCGTGGCCGCAAGGCCGCCGCGCAGCCGGTTCCGGAGGAGCAGGAGACGCCCGGCGTGAACGGAGCCCGGCCCGGCACGCACGCGACCGGGGAGCCCGAGGAGATCGAGCTCGCGGCACCCGACGAGGTAACCACGGCGCCCGACGAGGCCGAGGACGTCGCCGACGAGGTTCTCGCCCGGGCAGGTGCCGGCGATCTCGGTGACGAGGACCTCCTGGACACGATCGAGGAGGACGACGCCGAGGAGAGTGGCGACGAAGCCACCGAGGCGGAGTTCGAGCCGATCGAGCGGGTATCCGCCGGCGACAACGGGCATTTCCGCGCCTCCGCCGACGACCCGGACGCGATCGAGGCGGCCGATACCTCGGAGGCCCCGCGCGATCGCGGTGCGGTGGCCGGTGGCCGGCGCCGGGTGATCTGGGCCTCGCGGCGGCGTTCCCGTCCCTGACCCGCCTCGCCACCCATCCGAGTTGTGATCTTGGGCCGACTCGCTCAGCGAGCGGTTCGGCACCGTGTGCGTAGACTTCGCTGCTGTGTCCTGGTGACCGGAGAGTAAGGAGCACTGATGCGACGCCTGGCCGTGCTGAGCCTGGCCCCCCTTGCCGCGACGGTGGTAGCCCTGGCGGGCTGCGGCTCCGCGGGCGGCAGTAGCCCGTCGGCAGCGGGTACGGCTATCGACGACAGTCCGAGCGTGAGCGCGCCGGCGAGCCCGTCCGCCGCCCTCGCCTCCCACGCGGCGACCGGCAATGCCAAGCAGGTCTGCGCCGCCATCAACCAGGCGATCGCGCAGGGCGCCTCGACCTTCGGCACGGATCTGGGGAACATCGTGGGGCACCTGGCCGGCGGCAACAAGACCGAGGCGGACAAGGCGAAGACCGCCGCGCTCGGGCATCTGAAGGACACGGCGACCAAGATCCGTGCTACCGGCGCCACCGCGGATGACCCGGCGCTGCGCACCGCGGCGCAGAACACGGCCGACGCGATCTCGGCGCTCGCCACCGACCCGGCGCTGCTGGGCGGGGTCAAGTCGGCGGCCGACCTGAAACCGCTGATCGAGAAGATGACCCGGGCGACCGACGGGATGAACTCGGTCTGCGTGTAGCCCGGTTTGGGGCTTGCCGGGCGCATGACGTACGCTTGCATGCGGTCCACGTTCGTGTGCCGGGCTGTTGTGCGCCTTACCGGCGCCTAGCCTGCAACCTTCGCCAGCGGTCACGCTGGTCAGCCTCAACGACAGGAGTCCGCGTCCGATGTACGCGATCGTCAAGACCGGCGGCAAGCAGTACCGGGTGGCCGAGGGCGACGTGATCGAGGTCGAGAAGCTCACCGCCGCACCCGGCGACGGTGTGTCGTTGGCGGCTGTTCTGCTCGTAGACGGCGAGAACCTGGTGACCGACGCGGGCCAGCTGGCCAGCGTGGCGGTGACCGGTGAGGTCGTCGCGCACACCAAGGGCCCCAAGATCCGCATCCACAAGTCCAAGAACAAGACCGGCTACCACAAGCGCCAGGGTCACCGCCAGCCGTTGACCCGCGTGAAGGTGACCGGCATCTCGACTGGAAAGTAGTAGAAGCGATGGCGCACAAAAAGGGCGCGTCCAGCTCGCGCAACGGGCGTGACTCCGCGGCGCAGCGGCTGGGCGTCAAGAGGTTCGGTGGCCAGCGGGTCAACGCGGGCGAGATCCTGATCCGCCAGCGGGGCACCAAGTTCCACCCCGGCGACCTGGTCGGCCGTGGCGGCGACGACACCCTGTTCGCGCTCGCCGCGGGTAGCGTGCTGTTCGGCACCCGCCGCGGTCGCAAGACCGTCAGCATCGTACCCGCGCAGGACTGACTGCCGGTCGATCCGGTAGCCCGCCAGGCTCACTTCCGTGTCTACGTCTTTTGTCGATCGGGTGGTGCTGCACGTTCAGGCGGGCACCGGCGGCCACGGCTGCGCGTCCATCCTGCGTGAGAAGTTCAAGCCGTTCGGCGGGCCGGACGGCGGCAACGGCGGGCACGGTGGCAACGTGCTGCTCGTGGTGGATAGCGGTGTGCACACGCTGCTCGACTTCCACTTCCGGCCGCACGTCAAGGCGGAGAACGGCAAGGGTGGTCAGGGCAGCAACCGGCACGGCGCCAACGGCGACGACCTGGTGCTGCGGGTACCCGACGGGACCGTGGTGCAGTCCGTCGACGGTGAGATCCTCGCTGACCTGGTCGGCGAGGGTACGACCTTCGTGGCGGCCAGTGGCGGGCGCGGCGGTCGCGGTAACGCCGCCCTCGCGAACACCCGGCGCAAGGCACCCGGCTTCGCCGAGTTGGGCGAACCCGGTGACCGGCTGGACGTCGTCCTCGAACTGAAGAGCGTCGCCGACGTCGGGCTGGTCGGCTTCCCCAGCCCCGGCAAGTCCTCGCTGATCTCGGTGCTCTCCGCCGCCCGGCCCAAGATTGCGGACTACCCGTTCACGACGCTGGTACCCAACCTGGGCGTGGTACGGGCTGGCGAGGATACGTTCACGATCGCGGACGTACCCGGCCTGATCCCCGGCGCCGCCACCGGTCGCGGGCTGGGGCTGGAGTTCCTCCGCCACATCGAACGTTGTGCGGTGCTCGCACACGTCGTGGACACCGCGACGCTGGAGCCCGGGCGCGACCCGATCTCGGACATCGACGCGATCGAACACGAACTGGCGGCGTACGGCGGCCTCGCCGACCGGCCGCGGGTGGTGGTACTCAACAAGATTGACGTACCGGACGGGCGCGATCTGGCCGAGATCGTGCGCCCCGACCTGGCCGCGCGAGGCTGGCCGATCTACGAGGTGAGCGCCGCGACCCGGGAGGGGCTCAAGGAGCTCACGTACGCGCTCGCCGAACTGGTACGCGAGCACCGGGCCGCCGCACCGGCCCTGGAACCGACGCGCATCATCCTGCGCCCGGTCGCCGTCGATGACGGCGGCTTCACGGTCGAGCAGGAGGACGACGGCGGGTACCGGGTACACGGCAACCGGCCGGAGCGCTGGGTACGCCAGACCAACTTCGACAACGACGAGGCGGTCGGGTTCCTCGCCGACCGGCTGGCCCGGCTGGGTATCGAGGAAGCCCTGGCGAAGTCGGGTGCCGAGCCCGGGTCCCTGGTCCGTATCGGCTCGCACGAGTTCGACTGGCAACCCACGCACTATGCGGGCGAGGAGTACGTGCCCGGGCCGCGCGGTACCGACTACCGGTTCGACGAGGCGCCGTCGCGGCCGACCGCGGCGCAGCGGCTGGCCGCCCGCAAGGCCCGCCGGCAGCGGCCGCCCGAGGAGAGCTCAGGTAACCCACCCGAAACGGACCTGGATTAGCTTCGGTTCGTGCACATTTCGCTGACTCCCGCCGAGGACCCGATGCTCCTGCAGCTCGTCGGCGAGCAGCAGGCCGAGCTGTGCGCGCTCGACGACTGGGTGACGTACCCGCTGCCCGGCACGGTCGAGTATCTCGTCGGATACCTGGGCGGGCGCCCGATGGCCTGCGGTGGCCTGCGGCACCTGACGGACGGAGTCGCCGAGATCAAGCGCATGTACGTGCGCCCGGCGTACCGGGGGCAGGGCTTCTCCCGCCTGATCCTGGCGGCGCTGGAGGACCGGGCGACGGTGCGCGGGTACCACGTGACCCGGCTGGAGACCGGGGCCCACCTGACCGCCGCGCTCGGCCTCTGCAAGAGCGCCGGGTACCAGCAGATCCCCACGTACGGCGAGTACGTGGGGAATCCGCTCAGCGTCTGCTTCGAGAAGCTCCTCGAACCGGCGCTCGCGAGCTGACCCGGTCCCCGCTGCATCCGGTCAGTGGCCGCCCACCACGGCGTCGGCCTGCTCGCTGGCGACCGCTTCCTCGGCCGCCTGCTTCCGCCGCCCCTTTACGAAGATGATGGACAGCGCGGCGACGCCCATTGTCACGATCGGCAGCCACAGGGTGATGCGCATCGCGTTGGTGAAGCCCTCGTCGAAGATGGTCTTGACGAGCCTGGCGACGACATCGCGGAACTGGTCGGGTACGCCCGCCGGCGCGATCCCGGTCTGGCCGGTACCCACCTGCAGGTTGCCCGACGCGTGGCTGAACCCGTTGAGGATTCCCTCCTTGAGCTGCGGCGGCGCGCCGGGCGGCAGCTGGGCGACGTGCGTGGTGGCGGACGCCTTGAGCTTCTCGGCGAGCTGCGCCTGCAGCAGCGCCCCGACCGCCGCCGACCCGATGACGCCGCCGAGCTGGCGCGTCGTGTTGATCAGGCCGGACGCCGCGCCCGCCATGCGTGGCTGCACGTTGCGCATCGCGACGGTCTGCAGCGGCGCGAAGGTCATGCCGAGTCCGAACCCGGCGACGATCAGGCCGGGCAGCAGGTGCCAGCGGCCCATGCCGAGGTGGGACGAGGCGATGATGATGCCCATGCCGGTGGCGAACAGGCTCAGGCCGGCGAAGAGGATCCACTTGCCGGCCTTGTCGGCGAGGCGTCCCGCGAACGGCGCCACGAACATCGAGATCAGCGACATCGGTGCGAAGGTGAGCCCGGCCTGCAACGCGCTGAGTCCGAGTACGGACTGCAGGAAGATGGTCAGCGGCAGGAAGAGGCCGAGCATGCCGAACGCGATCGACATGACCACGAAGTTCATGATCGAGAAGTTGCGGTCGCGGAAGATGCTGAAGGGCACCAGCGGTTCGCCGTCCCGCTCCAGCCACTGCAGGTAGAGGAAGAGCCCCAGTAGGATGGCGCCGGCCACGATGATCTCGACGATCGTGATCGGTCCCCAGACCTTGCTCCAGTTGTGGGACTGGCCCTCGATGAGCCCGAAAGTGATCAGGAACAGACCCGCGGTCGACAGCACCACACCGCCGAGGTCGAGCCGGTGCCTCCGGTTGAGCTTGATGTTGGGCATGACGATGCCGGCCATGATGAGCGCGATGATGCCGACCGGGAGGTTGACGAAGAAGATCCAGCGCCAGCCGAAGTCGGTCACCAGCCAGCCGCCCAGCACCGGGCCGGCCAGGGTGGCGACCCCGGCGACGGCGCCCCAGATGCCGAAGGCCGCACCCCGCTTGTCGGGCGGGAAGATCATCGTGATTACGGAGAGTGTCTGTGGGGTCAGCAGTGCGCCGCCCAGACCCTGAATGACCCGGAAGACGATCAGCTGGGTCGGGCTGTGCGCGAAGCCACAGGCGACCGAGGACGCCGTGAAGATGACGAGGCCCGCGAGGAAGAGTGCCTTAGGCCCGTACAGGTCGCCGAGGCGCCCGGCCGTGATCAGCAGGACCGCGTAGACCAGGACGTAGGCGTTGAGGATCCAGAGGATGTCGGAGAGCGACGCGGAGAGCCCTTCGCTGAGGGCGGGAATCGCGACGTTCACGATCGTCGTATCCAGCAGGATCATGAAGAAGCCCAGGCACAGTGCGATCAGCACGAGCCACGGGCTGTGCCTGCGCTCGATGGTGCCGGCCATGCCAGTTGTGCCAGCGGGGCCGGCGCTGCCGGCAGTTTCGGTCATGAGGTGGACTCCTCAGGTTGGCCGGTCCACGGCAGCGCCCCGGACCTAATGTCGTCAATCAGTTGCTTTACCCAGATCAGCTCGGCCCTGCGCATCGCCTGACAGAACTCCACCTCGATCGTGGCCAGCCGGGGCAGGCCGCGCTTCGTGAGGCTCGCCACCACCTGGTCGTGGGCCGCGAGCCAGGCCTCCAGAACCGTGCTGCGGTGCTCCAGGAGGCGGATCACCTCGCCCGGGTCCAGGCTGTGCAGCATCTCCACGGCCGCCGCGAACACCGGGTACTCGTCGCGGGGCTCGCGGATCAGCTCGCGCAGGCTGGACACGTACTGGTCGCGACCGGCGTCGGTGATCGCGTACACCGTGCGCTCCGGCCGCCGCCCCTCGCGGCCGGTCTCGACCTGTTCGATGAGGCCGAGCTGGAGCAGCCGCTCCACGCCGTGGTAGAGCGAGCCGGCCCGTACCTTGACGACCCGGTCGATCGATCGATCGCGAATGACCTGCTGCATCTCGTACGGATGCATGGGCCTCTCGTGCAGCAGCCTGAGCACCACCATGGCGAGTGGCGTCAGTGTTGGGTGTGGGTTAGTCCGCATCGTATACTCCACGCGGAGTATATGCCTGGAGTGCGCCCGTCCGTCAACTGGTGAGCCCGATCGCGTGGCGTGCCCTGGCGACGGTGCCCGATGCCCGGCCTGCCGCCCGGGCACCGCCCTCGCGGAGCAGGTCCCGCACCGTGCCGGGCTGCGCGGCGAGATCCCGATAGCGCTCCTGAATCGGGCTGAGCAGGGCGATGACCGCGTCGGCGACGGCCGTCTTGAGCTCGCCGTAGGAGGAGAACAGCGGGGCGAGCACCGCGGGCGAGTCCTCGACGCAGGCGGCGAGGATATCCAGCAGGTTGGTGACGCCAGGCTGGCCGACCGGGTCATAGTTCACCTCCCGGCGGGTGTCTGTCACCGCTCGCATCACCTTGCGCCGCAGCACTTCTGGTGGGTCGAGCAGGCGTAGCACGCCGGCTTCGTTCGGGTTAGTTTTGCTCATCTTCATGCCTGGGTCTGACAAATCCATGATTCGCGCGGCGGCCTGCGGATGGGTCGCCTTCGGCACCACGAACGTCTCGCCGTACCGGCCGTTGAACCGGATCGCCACGTCCCGGGCCAGCTCCACGTGCTGGCGCTGGTCCTCGCCGACCGGTACCTCGTCGATGTCGTACAGCAGCACGTCCGCCGCCATCAGGACCGGGTACGTGAGCAGGGACAGCCGTACCTGTTTCTGCCGGGCCGCCTTCTCCTTGAACTGGATCATCCGGTGCGCTTCGCCGTAGCTCGTCGCGCACTCGAGCAGGTAGTGCAGCTGGGTGTGCTCGACCACCTGGGACTGGACGAACAGGGTCGCGCGGGCCGGGTCCAGGCCGGCCGCGAGCAGCAGGGTCGCCACCTCCAGGGTCTTGGCGCGCAACAGCTCCGGGTCGTGCTCGACGGTCAGCGCGTGCAGGTCCGAGACGAACACCAGCGCCTCGGTCTCGTACTGCGCGGCGATGGTGGGCCGGATGGCGCCCAGGTAGTTGCCGAGCTGGAGTGTGCCGGTGGGGGTGAAGCCACTGATCCGGCGGGGCATCATATCGACTCCTTGGGTTGAGAGGCGCCCGACCGGATACAGCAACGCGGCCGCCCGGTCGGGCGGCCGCGTGAAGAGTGGGTACGCGGAGACAGGACCGCCCGTTAGGGCGCCCACCAGCCGAGGTTCGGCGTTGTCCGCATGGCGGCAGTATAGCCGTCGCGACCCGGGGTCAGCCCGCGGTTTCCGGTACGGCGAAGGTGGTCACCCCGCACCAGGCGGTCTCGGTGACCACCACGTGATCGAGGAAGCGCAGGCCAACGGCGGCGGCCGCCTCCTCGACGCGCTCGGAGGCCGCCACGTCGGCGGAGGTCGGCGTCGGGTCGCCGTCGGGGTGGTTGTGGGCCAACGCGAACGCCTTGCCGTCGCGGCGCAGCACGGCGACGATGACCTCGCGTACGGGCACGAGCGCGCGGGTCGCGGATCCCTCGCTGACAACCTCGCGCGCCAGCACCCGATGGGTGTTGTCGCAGATGACAACGACCAGGCGCTCCCGGGTGCGCCCGCTGAGCAGCGGCATGACCACCGGCACGATGTCGGCCGTGTTGGTCAGGCGGCTGTGCGGCATGGGGCGCTCGGCGCGGCGGGCCAACTCGAACGCGGCGGCCAGCGTCGCCGCCTTGGCCTCGCCGACACCCGCCGTGGTAATCAGATCCGAGGGGTGCGCCCGGGCCAGGCCGGACAGTGAGCCGAATCGCGCGAGCAGGCGCTCGGCCAGATCGTGTGCTCCGTGACCGGGGCGCCCACCGGTGCCCAGCATGACCGCGAGAAGCTCGCGGTCGGCCAGCGCGGTGGGGCCGAGCATGGACAGCCGCTCGCGCGGCCGCTCTGACGTGGGCAGGTCGGAGATGCGCATGCCGGGAAGGTACCGGTGGGGTACGACGGTTGCCGCGCCACGATCCGCCCGGTAACGCCGCAACGCCCCGCCGGCCCGTACCGATCTGCTCGGTACGGGGGGCCGTACTGGGCTTTCATTTGACAGTATTGCCACATGCCGAGCCTGACCCGAGCCGAGGCCGAGCGACGGGCGCAGCTGCTGCGCGTCGACGGGTACGAGATAGACCTTGACTTCACTCGTGGTCCCGAGGTGTTCGGTTCCACGACGACCATCCGCTTCGGCGCCGCCGCTACTACCGAAGCCGCCACCTTCCTCGATCTCGCGCCGCGCGCGCTGGCGTCGATCACGCTCAACGGGCGCGCGCTGGACCCCGCCGCACTTCAGGACCGCCGCTACCCGCTCACCGACCTGGCCGAGACGAACGTGCTCACGGTTGAGGCGACGATGGCATACACCAACACCGGGCAGGGGCTGCACCGGTACATCGACCCCGCCGACGGTGGCACCTACCTCTACTCCGCCCCGTTGCTGGAGGAGGCCTGCAGCCTCTTCGCCTGTTTCGAGCAGCCGGACCTCAAGGCGCCGGTCACCCTCCGGGTGAGCGCTCCTCCACAGTGGACGGTCGTGGCCAACGGTACGGGCAGCCTGCCGCGGCCGGGCCGGTGGGAGTTCGCCACCACGCCGCCGCTCGCGGTGTACCTCGTCGCGGTCGTGGCCGGCGACTACCACGGCGTGCACACCGTCCACGACGGCGTACCGATGAGCGTGTACGCGCGCCGCTCGCTCGCCGGGTACCTGGACCGCGAGGCGCCCGAGATCCTCGAGGTGACCCGCGCCGCGCTGGACCGGTACCACGAACTGTTCGGCGTCCGGTACCCCTTCGGCAAGTACGACCAGGTGTTCGTACCGGAATTCACGATGGGCGCCATGGAGAACCCGGGCTGCGTGACGTTCCGCGACGACCTGCTGTTCCGCTCCGAGGTCAGTGACGCGCAGCGGGAGTTGCGGGCAATCATCATCGCGCACGAGATGGCCCACATGTGGTTCGGCAACCTCGTCACGATGAGGTGGTGGGCCGACCTCTGGCTCAACGAGTCGTTCGCCGAGTACCTCGGGCACCGGGTCGCGGCCGAGGTGACCCGCTTCCGCGACGTCTGGTCGTCGTTTGCCGTGGGGCGCAAGGCGTGGGGCTGCGCGGCGGACGAGCGGCCGACGACCCATCCGGTCGCCGCCGACGTCACGGACACCGCGGTGGCGCTGCTCAACTTCGACGGCATCTCCTACGCGAAGGGCGCCGCGGTGCTGCGCCAACTCGTCGCGTGGCTCGGCGACGAGGCGTTCTTCGCGGGGATGCGCGAGCACTTCGCCGCGCACGCGTACGGCAATGCGACCCTCGCCGACCTGCTCGACTCGCTGCAGCGCGCGAGCGGACGGGATCTGGGTGAGTGGGCCCGCGTCTGGTTGCGGGAGGTGGGCGTCAACGCGCTGCGGCCGGTGGCCGTCGACTCGCGGCTCGAGGTCGTGCAGGACGGCACGGTGCCCAGGCCACACCGGATCAGGATCGGCTGGTACGGGCGGGACGGGCAGCAGACCGGCAGTGTGGAGACCGACCTCGCCGCCTCCCTCCACAGTGGACAAGTGTCGCTACCCGGCGGAGCGCGCCCCGAGGACGTGGTTCTCCTCAACGACGGCGACCTGACGTACGCGAAGGTGCGGCTCGCGGACTGGGCACCGCTGTGCGACCTGCTGCCCCGGCTTGCGGATCCGCTCACCCGGGCGGTGTCCTGGGGTGCGGCGTGGGAGGCGGTACGCGACGCGCAGCTGGCCGCCGCCGACTTCGTGGACCTGCTCGTCCGAGCGCTACCCGGCGAGTCCACCGTCGCCGTCTTCGAGGGCCTGCTCGACATCGCGTGGGACGCGGCGGTGCCCCGGTACCTGCCGCCCGAGGAGCGCGCCGCGGCCACCAGCCGGCTCGCGGAGGTCTGTGCCTCGGTAGCGGAACGCGGCGACGCGCGCCGGCTCAGTGCGGTACGCGCCTGGGCCGTGGGTACCGGCGACGTGCCGGCACTGCGCGCCCGGCTCGCCGGCGAGGCGCTGCCGAAGGGTGTGCACCTCGACGCGGAACTGCGCTGGGCCCTGCTGCGCCGCCTCGCGGTGCTCGGCGACGCCTGCGTGGCCGAGATCGACGACGAGTACGAGCGCGACCGCGCCGCGGGCGGCGAGCACGCCGCCTGGTGCCGCGCCGCACTGCCGGAGCCGGAAGCCAAGGCGCGCGCCTGGGCCGAGCTCATCGCTGGCGACACCCTCTCCAACACGCTACTGTTCGCGACCGCGGAAGGGTTCTGGCGGCCGGAGCAGAACGAGCTCACCGCGTCCTATGTGGACAGATTCGGCGCGGAGTTCCCGGAGATGGCCCGGCGCCGCCCCGCCGCCGTGGCGAGTCGCGTGGCGCGCCTGGGCTACCCCCGGTACGCGGTGACACCGTCCACATTGGACATGTCCGAGCGGATGCTCGACCGCGACGACCTGACCCACGGGCTGCGCCGCGCGGTCATCGATGCCACGCACGACCTTCGCCGCGGCTTGGCCGCGCAGGCGCTCGGCCGGAGCGCGCGGTGAATCGGCCGGTGGACCAAGCGGTGCGGCGGCCGACGGTCGCGGCGCGGCGGGCGATTGTGGCCGGTCCCGGGCCGGATGGCATGATCAACGGATGAGGTCAGCAGCGCGCCGGGTCGGCATCATGGGCGGCACCTTCGACCCCATCCACAACGGGCACCTGGTGGCGGCCAGCGAGGTGCAGGCCCGCTTCGATCTCGACGAGGTCGTCTTCGTGCCGACCGGTCAGCCGTACCAGAAGG
>JBPYFB010000272.1:0-10053 GCA_051986465.1 Rugosimonospora sp. | reverse complement strand
GCGCGTTCCTCACCGCCGAGATCACTCCGGTACTGCAGGCCAGCGTCACCGCGCTGCTCGCGGCGGTACGCGAGGAGGCCGACCGCGTGATGACCACGCCGGCCGGCGCGCTCGCGGCCGCCGCGCCGAAGGATCCCGACCTGGCCGCGCTCGCCGCCAGCCTGCACACCCAGCTACAGGTGCAGAACGCCGCCGCCACGCTGAGTCAGATCGGGACGCCCGGCAGCACACCGATCAATCCGGGCGCGGGCGCACCCGCACAGTCGATTACCTACGAAACCGTGAACATGATGAGCGACAATGCCAAGGTGTTCCGGGTAGACCAGTTCGCGGAGTTGGCGAACCAGTTCAACTCGTCAGGGCTGCGCCACGACCGCGAAGACGCGTTCCACGCGGAGACGATATGAGCTCCGTTGCCCTCCCCACCACCCACCTCGACCTCGCGGCGGCCCGGTTCGCGGTGACCTGGCTCGCCACCGGTACCCACCAGGTGCTCGCGCTCGTCGATGACGACGTGTGGTTCTGGACGCTCGCCTCGCCCGAGCCGGCGTGGGCGTCGCTCGCGGGTACGTTCCGGTGCGACGCGAGCGACGGCGAGCGGAACACGCTACTGGCGGCCGCCGCGCCGGTCGCCGACGGTACCCTCGCCGACTCGGCCGCGCCTGGCGGGCTCGCGGTGGCGGTGACCGCCGCCGGGCGCACGGTACGGGTGGACGCCGGCAGCGACGCGGCGGCGCGGGTGGGCGCGGCGGTGGCTCCGCTGCTCGCCGAGGCCCGCCCCAGCCCGGTGCGCGCGGTACGGCTGCGCGCGGCGCGGATGGCGGCACCTGGCAGTACGGAGATGCTCGGTCTCGCGGTCACGTCCGTCGGTACCGAACCGGCCCTCCTCGGGCTGGACGGGGCCGGCGTACGGGTGGTCGCCCCGGACGGCGCCTGGGAGTCCGTACCGCCGCCGCGGATGGGCCTCGTCGCGGAGGCCGGTACCCTCCTCGACGGGCTGTACGCGCCCGCGACCATCCCGGCCGGCGGTACCGGCGCGTGGGTACTCGCCGGGGCGACGGCCACGCCGGGGCACCGGGTACTGGCCGGTGGCAGTATCGCGCTCGCCGGTCCGTGGCCGGTCGAGGATTCGCCGGTCCTCGCCTTCGACTTCTCCGCCACTGTGGAGTGAAGGTCTACTGTGGACAGAGATGAGGACGCCGTGCCGCTGCGGCGACGGCTACAGGAGGCGCTGCCCGTCGCGCTCAAGGCGCGCGAGCGCGCCACGGTGGCCGCGTTGCGCTCGGCGCTCGCCGCGATCGCGAACGCGGAGGCGGTCACGGCGCCTACCGGTACTGAGCGCGGGCTGGCGATCGAGCATTCTCCGGTCGGTGTCGGCGCCGCCGAGGCGCAGCGGCGGGTACTGGCCCCCGCACAGGTGGAGCGGATCGTGCGCGCCGAGTGAGCGGAGCGGGAGGCGGCCGCGCGGGACTACGAGCGCGCGGGCCGGCTTGAACGCGCCCAGCAGTTGCGCGACGGGGCCGCCGCGCTCGCGGTACACCTCGCCTAGCCGTTGCTAGGCGACGTATCGGCTCACCGGCTCGGCTATCGCCAGCACCGAGAAGTCGCCGGTGTCGCGGATGGTCTGCGCCGCCGATGCCAGCGCGCTGAACGCGACCGAGGCGAGCGCGCCGCCGACGCTGATCCGCCGGGCACCCGCGGCGGCGATCTCGGCGACCGACAGCCCGGGGCGGGCGAGTACATTGACCGGCTTGCCGACCGCCTCGCATACCGCCCGGATCTGGTCGACGTCGGCCAGCCCGGGCGCGTAGAGCACGTCCGCGCCGGCGCTCTCGTACGCCCGCAGCCGCGCGATCGTATCGGCCAGGTCGGGATTGCCGCGGATGTGGTTCTCCGCTCGTGCCGTCAGCGTGAACGGGAAGTCGAGCGCCCGGGCGGCCTCGGCAGCCGCCGCCACCCGGCTGGCCGCATGCGCCACGTCGTAGATCCCGCCGGCCGGGTCGTAGTCCTCGATCGAGCCACCGACCGCGCCCGCCGCCGCCACCCGCGTAATGGCCCGCGCCGCGTCCCCGGGCGCCGGCCCGTACCCGTTCTCCAAATCGACCGAGACCGGCAGGTTGGTGGCGCGGTCCAGCGCCGCGGCGTGCGCGACCACCTCGTCGAGGGTCGCGCCGCCGTCGGGGCGGCCGAGGGTGAACGCGAATCCGGAACTGGTGCTCGCCAGTGCCTGGAAGCCCAGCGCGGCCAGCACCCTGGCCGAGCCGGCGTCCCACGGGTTCGGTATGACGAAGGCACCGCTCACGTGCAATGCCTGGAACGCTTGGGCCTTCTCCTTCTGCGATGCCGTCACGGAAGAGTCGTATCTTTTCCTGACCTAACCGTCAAGTCCATTCGCTCTATTGGCGATGCTCGATTCCAGGCCATTTCTGCCAGGAGCCTTGTCAGAGCGCTCGACGCAGTCCTACTCTCCAGTAACTAAGCACCTGGCGCGGCGCCGCCACACCCCAAGAACGGTCGCCGCCAGTCAATCACACCCTGCCGCCTCCAGCCCTCGGGAGACCGCATGCGCCCGTCCGCTTTCATCGATACATTCGCATCTATCAAGATGCGGTTCCTGACCGTGCTGGGCGCTACGGCCCTGGTCGCCGTCGCTGGCTTCCCGCAGCCGGCCTCCGCCGCCAGCTACCCCGTCGTCTACAGCTTCAGCGCCGGTATCGCCGCGACGCTCGCCGCTCCCGGCGCGGCACCACCGGGCGCCAACAACTGGTCCTGCCGGCCGACCAGCGCGCACCCGTACCCCGTCGTCCTGGTGCACGGCACCTTCGGCAACATGACCGACAGCTGGCAGGCGATGTCCGCGCTGCTCGCCAACCGCGGGTACTGCGTCTTCGCCCTCAACTACGGCGGCGGCTCCAGTACCGACCTGTTCCAGGGCTACCAGGACATCCCGGCGAGCGCCGGGCAACTGGCCGCGTTCGTCACCCGGGTGCTCGCCGCCACCGGAGCGTCCAAAGTGGACATCGTCGGGCATTCGCAGGGCGGCATGATGCCCCGGTACTACCTCGGTTTCCTGGGCGGCGCGAGCACGGTGGACCGGCTCGTCGCGCTGGCACCCTCCAACCACGGCACCAACCTCGACGGGCTGACCAACCTGCTCACCGCCTTCCCCGGCGGCGCCTCGTTCCTCACCCCGCTGTGCGCGGCGTGTACCCAGCAGGTCGCCGGATCCTCGTTCCTGGCCAAGCTGAACGGCATCGGCGACACGGTGGCGGGCGTCAGGTACACCGTCATCGAAACCTCGTACGACGAGGTGGTGACCCCGTACTCGTCGGCGTTCCTGAGCGGACCGGACGTCACGAACATCACGCTCCAGCACCAGTGCGTACTGGACCTCACCGATCACCTCGGCATCCTGTACGACCAGATCGCCCTGCGGGACGTGCTCAACGCGCTGGACCCCGCGCACGCCGTCCCTCCACTGTGTACGGTCGTGCTGCCGGTGCTCGGCGGCTGACGAAGGAGGCTGACGAAGGAGGCTGACGAAGGAGCCGGCGGTCAACGCTTGTGTACGAGGTCGCCCGCCCGTACCACGCCGTCGCGCACCACGCGCGTGTTGATGCCACGCAGATTCAGCGCGTACCCGGTCTCCGAGTTGACGAACTTCAGCGCATCGAGGCCGAACCGCGCCAGGAACTTCTTGCAGCCCCGGTGCGGTGCCGCGGTCACCTCGAGCATCGCCGAACCGATCTCGATCCGGGTACCCGGCGGCAGGTTCTCCACGCTGATGTCGAAGTCGAGGTAGAGCTGGTCGCCGGCGAGCGCCCACCGCTCCGGCGACTGGGCGATCAGCGCCGCGGCGCGCGCGTTCATCACGGTGACCTGGCGCTGCGGATCGGCGCCGCGGCGCAGCCAGTCGTCACCGGTCAGGCCGGCCGCGCTGTCCAGGTAAACCTCGGCAAGGGTCTCGCGTTCGCCCTCGGCCGGCCGCCGGACGATCAGCTCGACCTTGCCCGTATCAGCGGGCGACTTACGGATTTCGGGGAGACCCGCTTCCAGCGTGGCCAGGTCACGGTGCATACCACGACGGTGCCGGCCGGGCGCGCGCTCGTCAATCGGATTCCTACCACACCTGTGCGGCGGCCGTGCTGGGCGTGCGCGATGCTTAGCCGGTGGATGGCGTATTGCGGATCGGGGCGTCGCTGGCGATACCCGCGGCCGAGTTGGTCTGGCGGTTCAGCCGGTCCTCCGGGCCGGGCGGCCAGTCGGTCAACACCACCGACTCCCGGGTGGAGCTGCTCTTCGATCTGGCCGCCACCACCGCGCTGCCCGAACACCTCAAGGCGCGCGCGCTGGATCGCCTGGCGCACCGCCTGGTCGACGGGGTGCTGACCGTCACCGCCTCGCAGCACCGCTCCCAACTCCACAACCGGCGGGAGGCGGCGAACCGGCTCGCCGCGCTGCTCGCCGAGGGCGTCGCGCCGCCGCCCGGCGCCCGGCGGGCGACCCGCCCGTCCGCGGGCGCGCGGCAGCGGCGGCTGGACGCGAAACGGCGCCGCGCGCAGACCAAGCAGCAGCGGCGCCGTCCCGACGAATGAGGCGGGTGCGGGTCACCCGTTGGCGGCCTCGACAAGCTCCTGTACCACGATCTTCCCCATGCCGAGCATCGCCTTCATCGCGCGCTGCGACCGGCCCGGGTCCGGGTCGCTGATCAGGTCGATGAGCGTCCGCGGGACAACCTGCCAGGACAGCCCGTACCGGTCCTTCACCCACCCGCACGGCCCCTCCTCGCCGCCGTCCGCGGCGAGCTTGGCCCACAATTCGTCAACCTCGGCCTGGCTCTCGCAGTCGATGTAGAGCGAGATGGCCTCGGTGAACGGGTGATCAGGCCCGCCGTTGAGCGCGATGTACTGCTGCCCGGCCAGTTCGAAGTTGACGATCATCACGGTGCCCTGTTGGCCCGGGCCGGCCTCGCCGTACCGCTGCACGTGGGTGATGCGCGAGTCCGGGAAGAGCGAGGTGTAGAACGTCGCCGCCTCTTCGGCCTCGGTGTCGAACCACAGGAACGTCGTGATCTTCTGCATGATCCGGTCTCCTTCACCGTTTGTTGAGCGCCTTCGAACGTAGAACGTCGCCTCCGCGCGGGGCTCATCGGTGAAGTTGTCAAGAATTTTCTCTCGACACGTTTCTATCGAGAGAATACTCTCGACGCATGGCCGCCCGTACCCTCTCCGATGCCGGGAGCCTGCGGGCGCTCGGCCATCCCGTCCGCCTGGCGCTGCTGGAGGCCCTGCTCACCGGGGCGCTGACCGCCACCCAGGCCGGCGAGCTGATCGGCGAATCGCCGACCACGTGCTCGTTCCACCTGCGCCAGCTCGCCAGGTACGGCTTCGTCGAGGAGACCGGCGGCGGGCGAGGGCGGGCGCGACCCTGGCGCCTGACGCAGACCGGGTGGACCGCGCCGGCCCAGCCCGACAATCCCGAGTTCACCCGGGCCTCCCAAGCCCTGGACCGCGTTCTGCTCGACCGGCTCATGGCGCGGGTGCGGCGCTATGTCGACACGGCGCCCACCTACCCGGCCGAGTGGCAGGTCGCCACCAACGCCAATACCTCGATCCTGCACCTGACCGCCGCCGAGGTGGCCGAGGTGACCGCCGCCTACCGGGAACTGGCCGAGCGGTTCCGCGACCGGTGGGCCGAGCGGAGCGAGCACCCCGAGCGGCGCCCCGAGGGCACGCTGCCCGTGGAGATCATCTACGGTGCGTACCCTGTGGACACTCCATGACCGGCCGCGGCCTCTGGGCGCACCGTGACGCCCGCCGCTACCTCGCCGGGCAGTCGCTGTCCCTGCTCGGCGACAGCGCCATGTGGCTCGCGTGCGGCATCTGGGTCCGGACGCTGACCGGAAGCAACGCCGCCGCCGCGCTGACGTTCCTGTTCTTCGTCGCACCGGCGCTGCTCGCCCCGCTGGCCGGGCTGCTCGTCGACCGGGTACGCCGCCGGCCCCTGCTGATCGTCGCGAACCTCGCGGGCGTCGCCATCCTGGCGCCGCTGCTGCTCGTGCGCGACCGTCGCGACCTGTGGCTCATCTATGCGGTGATGCTGCTGTACGGGCTGCTGAACCTGCTGATCCCGCCGGCCCAGTCCGCGCTGCTGGCAGGCGTGCTCCCCGCCGATCTGCTGCCGGACGCGAACGCCGCGCTGCGCACCATCCAGGAGGGGCTGCGGGTGCTCGCCCCGCTCGCCGGTGCCGGCCTGTTCGCGGTCGTCGGCGGGCGCGCCGTCGCGCTGCTGGACATGGCGACCTTCCTCGCCGCGGCCGCACTCGTCGCAACACTGGGGGTACGGGAGGCACCCGCCACCGGCACCGCGACCGGCATCGTGGCGCAGATCGCCGCGGGCTTCAGGTTCGTGGCCGCCTCCGCCGCCCTGCGCCGCCTGGTACTCGCCTGCGCCGTGACCGCGTTCGCCCTCGGCCTCGGCGATGCCACCACGTACGCGATCGTCACCGAGGGCCTGCACCGCACCGCGCAGTTCACCGGGGTGACCCAGATGGTTCAGGGCATCGGAGCGGTAGCGGGTGGCGTATCGGCCGCGCCGGCGATCCGGCGGTACGGCGAGGTTCGCACCGCCGTCGCGGGTCTCGTCGTCTTCGCCGCGGCACCGGTACTTGTAGCTTTCTCGTCGCTACCCGTCGTGCTCGCCGGAAAGGCCAGCCTCGGTTTCGCCCTGCCGTGGATCCTCGTCGCGGTCATCACCGTGTTGCAGCGCGTCTCGCCCGCCGAGCTTCAGGGCCGCGTGTACGCAGCCGTCGAGGTGTGCACGACCGGGCCGCAGGCGACCGGCCTGGGGCTGGGTGCCGCCCTCATCACGGTCCTCGACTACCGGGTCGTGCTCGGTGGCGAAGCCGTCATGCTGCTCCTGTCCGCCGCGCTGCTGTGCCGGGTACGCGTCGAGTCCCCGCTTCCGGCCGGAAATGACGGAGCCGGGTCTCCGACCCCCGCCGTACAGTTCGATTCATGACCCTGGTTGCCGCGTCCCCCGACCGGCGCCTCGCTCGCGCGCTGCTCCCCCTGGGCCTGGTCTTCCTCGTCGTCGGGGTATCGACGGCGATCGTCGAGCCGTTCCTGTCGCTGTTCCTCAACACGGCCGTGCACGCCGATCCCGTGCGGACCACCGTGTTCCTGGTCGCCACGCCACTGTCCGGCGTCGCCGCCGCCACGGTGCTCGGGCGGGTCTCCGACCGGTGGCCGATCCGCCGGATTCTCCTGATCGGCACCTCGGTGGCGGGTCTGGTCGGCATGGGGCTGACCGCGGTCGTCCGCGATTACTGGTTTCTGCTCGTGCTCACCGCGACCGCCACGGCGTTGGCCACCACGCTGTTCCCGCAGACGTTCGCCTACGCCAGGCAGGTCCTCGCCGACGGGCCGCATGCCGCGATGGGCATCAGCACCCTGCGGACGGTCTTCTCGCTCGCCTGGGTGGGCGGGCCGCCGCTCGGCGCGCTGCTGCTGCACCTGGGCGGCTTCGCCTCCTTGTACGGGGTGTCGGCGGCGCTGTACGCCCTCGCCGCGCTCGTGGCGCTCGTCCTACTCAGGGAGGCGGGCGCCTCGTCACCGTCTACAGTAGACACTGGTGCGGCCGAGGTGACCCAGGCGCGGCCGGTCCTGCTTCTGACCGCGGTCGCCTTCACCCTGCTGCAGTGCCCGCTGACCCTTGCCGTACAGGCGCTGCCATTGTTCATCGGCAAGGATCTCGGCGGCGACGTACGCTACGCCGGCATCATCCTCGGCATGTGCGCCGCGCTGGAGATCCCGCTGATGCTCGCGCTCGGCGCACTCACCACCCGGATCCGGCTGCGGGTACTGGTTCTCGCCGGGGCGGGGTGCGGCGTCGCCTACTACGCGCTGGCCGCGGTCGCGTCGAGCATCTGGATGCTGGCGGTCGCGCAGCTACTCAACGCGCTGTTCATCGCGGCCGTCGCCGGCCTTGGCATCTCGTACGCGCAGGACATGCTGCCCGGACACCCCGGGCGCGCCACCACGCTGTACAGCAACACCTTCCCCATCGGCGCGGTGCTCGCCGGCCCGCTGTTCGGCCTGGCTCAGCACTTCGGCTTCCGCCTCGCGTACGTGAGCTCGACCGCCCTGTGCGCGATCGGCTTCGCGGTACTGCTTTTCACCCGACCGGTGCCGCTTTTCACCCCGGCGCCGCGCGAACTGCCAGCGGCTGACGCATTGACGTTGCCGGCCGACCTCGACAAGGTGTTGGACTCTCGGCTTCACTGAGTACGCCGCTCCCGGCCGGCGGTCGAGTAGCATGGCCGCCAGGGAGTGCTTCGCCGCTTGGCGTATCCGTCCCTGAGGACTGGCTCGCCGCCGGACACAGGCCGCCGCGGGCCAGTTGATGCCTTTCCATCCGGCCATCAACTTCCTCAGCCCGAGAGGTACTCCCATGCGTATTCGCTCATTCGTTCACCATGACCTGGCGCGCCTCACCGAACTGACCATCGAGACGTTCGGACCGTTTTACGAGGACTCCTTCCGGCCGCTCGTCGGCGAGTTCATCTTCGCCCACCAGCACGGCAACTGGCGCGAGGACTACCGCAAGCAGGTCGCCGAGCTCCACGACCCCGGACAGCACAAGTACGTCGCGGTCGCCGAGTCCGCCGGCACCATCGCCGGCTACGTAGCCTGGAGCGTGGACCCAGGTCGCGGGAAGGCACGCATCGTCATCCTTGCCGTGGCCGCCCGGCACCGCCGGCATCACCTCGGTACCGTGCTGTGCGAACACGCGTTCGAACAGATGCGGTCCCTGGGCGCTGTGCTGGTCGAGATCGGCACCGGAGGCGATGCCTTCCACGCCCCCGCCCGAGCCTTGTACGAGAAGCTCGGCTGCACCCAGATCCCCACCGCCGGCTACTTGCGACAGCTCTAGCCAACACGCGAGATCATGGTCAGATTTCCCTGCTAAAGCAGGGAAATCTGACCACGATTTTCGGCGGTAGATGATCTACGGGCATTCGTGTTCTCCGATATGGCAGCGGCGAACTGACTCAGTCGAGCAGGATCGGGCCACGGAGGGTAGAAATGTCCGGGATTTCGGTTTCACGAGGATTCGGCCCCTACCGACGAGTCCGGGTGATATTCAACCTGGTGACGGCACTCGCTGTTGTCGCTGGGCTGGTGGTGTATCCGATTCCCGCAGGGGCGAGTGCCGCAGCGCCGGGTGATCCGTCGGGGCGCGGCGAGCAGTGCCTCAACGGCGGCGGCTCACCGCTGACACCCATCCCGTGTCTGAACGGATCACTTGGCGGGCAGCGCTTCGACGCGTGGGACCGGGGGAACGCCGGCTCGAACAACGCGCACTGGGCGGAGGGCGAGTTCAGCTCCTACCGCCTCGGCCTAACGGGGGTCACCGCCGGCAACTACACCCTGGAGTTGAACTACATCACGGTCACCAGCAGCAGACACGCATTCGATTACCTCGGCTCGTTCGACGCCACCGAGACGACGAGCCCCACGCGCACCCCGGTGCATGCCAACAACAACAACCCGTGCGCCGACTTCCTCGGATCCGGTCCTGGTGACGGCTGCACCCCGCCCGGGACCCCACCGACTCCGGCGTCGACCTTCCCGGTGCCGCTCGCGGATCTGGCTACCCAGCGAACCTGCGGCGGCTCGCGTGGTCTTCCGACGGTGCCCACCCAGGTTCCGGGGGTCTTCTCGCTGTTTGCGCCGGCCGCCACCGGAGCCACGCTCACCGGCGCCTCGTACGTCAGCCAGAACGACGTATCGGGCGGTACGACGTGCTCGACGACGATGAACGTGTTCTTCCGTACCACCGGCCCGTCGTCGTCGGTGGTCCTTGCCTGGGGGGCGCGGATCGCATCGGTACTCGACTGGGGCGACGGGAACTCCGCGAGTGCCGTCACCGGATCGCCCTACCACATGACCGTCGTCAGCCTCAGCGGATCACCGGCGGTCAGCGGCAGGCTCAACATGTCGGCCGCCGCCATCGCCGCCCCGCCCACGGCTGTCACTCAGCTCAGCGCGA
>JBPYFB010000271.1:0-4291 GCA_051986465.1 Rugosimonospora sp. | reverse complement strand
GTCACGCTGGACGGCAACTTCATCGCATTCCTGGCCGGCTCGCCAAGCCCGGTGTGGTCGGACGCCACACAGGCGATGAAGGAGATGACCACGGCCCGTACCGGCGAGCCCGCACCACCGACGGTCGCACCGATCATCTCAGGGCCTCCGACGGACCCGACACCACCGCCCGCCGACGCACCCGAGCAGATCAACCAGGTCGCCACCGCCGCGATACTGTGCAACGACGACACCGGCCCGCACGACTTCGCGACGTTCTGGAGCGACTACCGGCGCCTGCAGGAGGAGTTCCCGATGACTGCCCGGCTCGGGCTGATCACCGAGCCGTGCGCCGGTTGGCCGGTACCCACGCAACCGTTCCACCTTCGCAAGGCCGCCGGGTCGCTGGAGATGTCCGGGCACCGGTACGAGAGCACCACGCCGTACCCGTGGGTTGGGCAGTTGCGCTCGGCGATCGGCGGCACGGTCTTCACGGTCGACGACGACATCCACGGGTCGCTGCCGTTCGTGGCGGACTGTGCTGAGCATCTGGCGGCGTACTTCATGACGGGCCGGGCCGACAGCGGCCAGTGCCAGGGCGTTGCGGCTCCTGACGCCGCGGCGCTCGCGGCAACGCAGGCCGATGCGACGCCGGCCGTCAGCACCCGCCGGATGCCCAGGGGCAACCGGTGGAGGTGGCGTACCCGCTGACCAACCACCTCGGCTGGCCATAGTGGACAGTGCGCAAGCCGACTGTCCACTGTGGCCAGCACAGGGCTCCGGGGCGCGTCTTGCCGAATCCTCGTCAACTGCCCCGCCCAAGGGTGTGTGGTTTTTTGGCGTGTCGTACGGTGCAGTCGTGCTGGTGACGTCGCGGTCGTATCAGGAGTACGTGGCAATGTTCGACCTGGACCCGGCCGATATCGGAGGTCTGGTGGTCGACTGCTGCGCGGGGGCGTCGAGTTTCGTGGCCGAGTTGGCTGTCCGCGGCGGGGCCGGCGTCGCGGTTGACCCGGTCTACGCTCACGGGCTGAAGGCTGTCCGCCGCGCCGCCGCCGCATCGCTGACCGCCGGGACCGCAACGGTCGTCGACCACGCTGACCGGTTCGATTGGCGCTGGTACGGCAGCCCGGAACGGCGCAGCATCCTGCGTGCGGTCGCGGCCGACCGATTCCTTCACGACATTAGCTCCCGGCCGTCCGCCTATCTGGCCGGCGCGTTGCCGCACCTGCCGCTGGCCGGCGAATCGGCGGACCTGGTGCTGTGTTCCCATCTGCTGTTCACCTGGTCCGACCGGTTGGACGTGCAGTGGCACCGGGCGGCACTCGCCGACCTCCTCCGAGTCACCCGAGGCGAAGTGCGGATATTTCCGCTCGTCGTGCAGGCGACCGGCGCTGCGGTGCCGTTCCTGGCCCAGTTGATAGACGAGGTACGCCGGGAAGGCCACGATGCCGTCGTCCGAAACGTGCCCTACGAGTTCCAGCGCGGGGCTCACGCGATGCTCGTCATCCGGCGCCACATCAACCGGTAGCCCGCGACTGCGCCCATGCTGAGGCGAGATTCACGCGTCGACCCTGACCGACAACAATCGCTTGGTCTGCGCGCACCGGTTCTTGTTGGACCCGGCACCAGCGGCGGTGATCCACTTCAGGGCATGAGACACAAGCCGCACCGGACAGTCGTGAGGGGGTACCGGTGAACGAGCAAGTCCTGCTGCCCGCCGCTACCGATGTGTTGGTTGTGGGCGCCGGCCCGGTCGGGCTGACGCTTGCCACATCGCTGAGTGCCGCCGGTGTGAGCGTCGTGCTCGTCGACAAGCAGTCTGAGGGTGCCAACACCTCGCGGGCAGCAGTGGTGCATGCTCGCACTCTGGAAGTCTTGAGCAGTATCAAGGTCAGCGACGAACTGGTCCGCCGCGGTGTGATCGTGCCACGGTTCACCGTGCGCGATCGCGACCGAGCGCTGTTGACGATCGACTTTGGCAAGCTGCCCACGGCGTACCCATACACGCTCATGGTTCCGCAGAACATCACCGAACAGGTTCTGCTCGACCGGCTCCGCGCGCTCGGTGGCCGCGTGCACCGCCCCTACGAAGCGACCGGTGTTGTCCAGGATGCGACCGGCGTAACCGTCACGATGGCAACCGGGGAGACGATCCGGGCGGTGTACGTCGTCGGCGCCGACGGCAGTCACAGTGTCGTGCGGGACCAGGCCGGGATCGGGTTCACCGGTAATACGTACCCGGAGTCCTTTGTGCTGGCCGACGTGCACATGGACTGGTACCTGCCGGCTGACGAGGTCATGCTCTACTTCGCACCCGCCGGCTTGGTCGTCGTGGCGCCACTGCCTGGCGGGCGGCACCGTATCGTCGCCACCCTCGACGAGGCGCCCGAGCATCCGAACCGAGACGATGTCCAGTCGCTGCTTGACACCCGCGGACCACAACGGCGACCGGCCCGTGTCGAGGAGATCGTATGGAGTTCGCGGTTCCGGTTGCACCATCGGCTCGCCGATCGATACCGGGACGGACGAACGTTCCTGGCCGGCGACGCCGCGCACGTACACAGTCCCGCCGGTGGCCAAGGCATGAACACCGGCATCCAGGACGCAGTTGTGCTCGCCGCCCGGCTGACCGCAGTGCTGCGGGATGGTGGAGCAGAGGCAGAACTGGACCGCTACGAAGCGGAGCGGCGACCGGTCGCCGCCGGCGTGGTGGCATTCACGCACCGGATGACCCGGATCGCCACGATGAGCCGGCTACCGCAACAGAAGGTCCGCAACATGGTCTTGCGCACACTCAACCAGATCCCAAGCGTACGCAGGACGCTGGCGATGAACCTGTCCGAGCTGGCGACCGATCCAGGGCGCACGGCCAGAAGGTGACCGGTTGCGGTCCTACCGCGACCGCAATGCTTGGCGGTACTCGCCGGGTGGCTGGCCGTAGGCCTGCTTGAACGCCCGGTTGAAGGTGGCGGGGTCGGGATATCCCCAGCGTGCCCCGATCTCGGCGACGCTGCGGGTGGCCAGGAGCGGGTCGGCCAGGTCGGCTCGGCAGCGGCGCAGCCGTTGGTTGCGGATGAACCGAGCCACGCTGAGTTCCTCCTGCTCGAACAGCCGGTGCAGGTAGCGCAGGGAAATGTGGTGCGCAGCGGCCACCCCGGCCAGGCCCAGCCTCTGATCGTCGAGATGGCGCAGGATGTACGCCTTTATCTGCGGCAGCAGGCACGCGGCGAGGGTGGCTGGCGGCAGACGGCCGGTGGCTTCGACCTGTGCCGCCAGGCAGGCGGTGACGATGTCGAGGGTGGCCGAACCTAACCGCTGGACATGCCCGTTCTCCAGGCTGCCGGCGTGCGCGGCGAGAGTGCCGAGAAAGTGGGCGAGCAGCGCGGCTGTGCCGGAGCGGGTGGGCAACGGATGCGCTGTCAGGGCGCGCAGGGCCGATTCTGGTACGGGCAACTCGCGCGGCACGGGCAGGATCACGAGGCTCGCCCTGCCGGCGAGAACGGCTGAGTCGAAGGGCCGGGAGGTGTCGTACAGCAGCATCCCGTCCCGCTCGAGCCGGCTGCCGATGCCGTTCTGTTCGATTCCCATCGAGCCGCTGGTCACCAGCGCCAGTACCCACTGACCCGGATCGGACCGCCGGATCAGGCGCGGGGTGCGTACCGACCGCAGCTCCGGCAACTCCAGGACCGAGATCCCGACCTGCCCGAGCGACACGTGGCTAACGGCTGCTCGGAAATCGGCCGCCTGCGTGCTGCTGATACGGGTGGGTATCAGGTCTCTGGCGGTCATCTCGCACCACCAGCCGAACCTGTCGGCCGGTGGCACACTCCCAGTGTCGAGTCTGATCACGATCGTCATTCAACCCCTTGCCTCGACCGGCGGCTGCCCCGCACCACGGTTTCGGCTCGATCGGACCGTGTTTCGGGCTGGGGCGAATGACATCGACGCCGGACTACCTCGTTGGCCACGCTGGTACGTGGCGACCTCTTGGCCACGACGGAAGGTTGTTGCATGTGGCGCACGGCGGCGGTGGATCCGTGACTGTCCACTGTGGCTGCCGCGATCCGTACCGCGGCTGGGTTGACTGACCGTTCAACATTGCGAGTGGAAGGAAGCCATGAAAAGACTTCGGCGGGCGGCGCTAGGTGCTGCGGTATTCGTAGCGGTATCGCTGGCAATGACGACCGCGGGGACTGCGTTCGCCAGCCCTGAGCGGGCCGCGGCGGCGACCTCGTCGGTCGCGCCGTTGGTGCTGTCCTGTCCTGTGGGGGATACGTGCCTGTGGGTGGATAAGAACTTCGGCGGGTAC
>JBPYFB010000270.1:0-11904 GCA_051986465.1 Rugosimonospora sp. | reverse complement strand
GCTCTGCTGGTGGTGCTGGGTGCCGTGATCGGCGCGCCGCTGCGGTACCTGACCGACCGGACGATCCAGTCCCGCCACGACTCGGTGTTCCCGTGGGGCACCTTCGGCGTGAACGTCGCCGGCTCGTTCCTGCTGGGCCTGCTGTACCAGGGGCTGACCACGCAAGCCGTACCGGCGCCGGTCTGGACGCTGCTGGGTACGGGCTTCTGCGGCGCGCTGACCACGTACTCGACGTTCGGGTACGAGACCGTACGGCTGCTCGCCGAGCGCTCCCGGTTCTACGCGCTCGCCAACGTGGTGGCGAGCCTCGTCGCCGGCCTGGGCTCGGCGTTCACCGGCGCGGCTGTGGCGACCGCGATCTGGCACTGAGCTCGGGCATCCGTCAGCCGTGGCCGATCGTGGTGTTGCCTGAGGTCAGCCGGTGCCCCGCGGCGTCGTACGCGGTGAGCCCGGTGACGTCGTGCCCGCCAGGTACCCGGGCCGGGTCGAACCAGAAGACGACCACGGACGGGTCCTCGCTCCAGTGCGCCTGCCCCGCGGTCACCTTGTGGCCACCGGCGGTTCCGGTGATCTTCGCGGCCGGTCCAACGTAGTAGCCGAACTCCGGCACCGCGCCGGCCTCGACGGTCGTGGGCGCCTGGACCGCGTGGAACCCGGGCGCGCGGTCGGAGCCGTTGACCTCGTTCGACATGACGAGCCCGATCACCACATTGTCCGGGCTGAACCCGCCGGCCATCACGCCGAAGTGGACCTTCGGCAGGCTCGGCTCGTCGACGGTGACGACGTACATCACGACCTCGCCGCCGTTCGACAGGTGGATGCCGGTGTGCACGACCGTACCTCGCAGGCCCGACGGCGCGACTGCCGACGGCGCGGACGGCGACGGTGCGGCCGCGGGCGCCCCCGCGAACTGGTTGGGCGCGGGCGCCGGCCCGGTGAACCAGCCGGCGCCGGCCGAGACGGCGAGCACGGCCGCGGCAACGCCGCCGGCGCCGCCGCACGCCAGCAGCCGCCGGCGCAGGCGCATCCGCCGCCCGCGGACCATCACCTGGTCGACGTCGAGGGCGCGGAAGGGCTCCGCGGGCCCGGCCTGCAGCCCGGATCGGAAGGTATCGATATCAATCACTGCTGTTCTCCAGTGTGAGATGCGATGGGTACGGGCGACTCGGTGCGGACCCGCAATTTTGCGAGCGCGCGCGAGCAGGTGCTCTTCACGGTGCCGACGCTGACCGACAGCTCGCCGGCGACGGTTGCCTCGGGCAGGTCGAAGAAGTAGCGGAGCACGACCACGGCCCGCTCCCGCGGGGTCAGCGTGCCGAGCGCCTCGACCAGCCACCGCCGCCCGGCGACCTCGTCGGCCAGGTCACCGGCTACCGGGCGCTCCGGCACCTCGTCCGACGGGCGCTCGCGCAGCGGTCGCCGCCAGCCGTCGGTGATGTGGTTGACCAGTACCGTGCGGGCGTACGCGTACGCGTCGTGCCGGCGTACCCGCGACCAAGCCGCGTACGTGCGCGCCAGTGCCGTCTGGGCCGCGTCCTCAGCGGCGTGCCGGTCGCCGGTCAGCAGGTACGCCGCGTGCATCAGGCGGTTCGAGCTGGCCCGGGCGAACTCCACGAACTCCTCGTCACCGCGTGCCATGCGATGTCCTCCAGGTAGTCACGCCAAGGGATACGGGTGAGGCGGTGCAAAGGTTGCCGGCACGGGCCGCCCAGAAAACGGCCCGATCGGGAAGGTGCCAGCCGGGAATTGAGTCGGGTCGACTCAAGTTGTAGCCGATGTCAGCTCACTCCACTTGTCAGTACACACGCTCCAGAGGAGATCATGATGAGCAGCCTTACGCTGTGGGGCAGGCGGGACCCGTTCGCGGACTTCGACGAGCTGGTCCGCAGGACCTTCGGCCCGGCCCTGACCCGACCGGCCGGTCTGGCCAGGACCGGATTCACGCCGGCCGCCGACGTCAGCAGGGACGGCGAGGACGCGGTGGTCCGCGTCGAGCTGCCGGGCCTGGACGCCACCAAGGACGTCACGGTCGAGGTCGACCGCGGCCAGCTGGTGATCAGCGGCGAGCGACGCGACGAGCGCACCGACGATCGCGACGGGCACAGCCTGCGCGAGGTGCGGTACGGCTCCTTCCGCCGGACCTTTACCCTGCCGGCGCACGTCGACGCCGAGGCGGTCAGCGCCTCGTACGACGCAGGGGTGCTGAGCGTCCGGGTGGCCGGCGCGTACGCGGGCAACCAGCCGCGGCGCATCGAGGTCACCTCGGGCACGCCGGCCGCCCCGGCGGTCGAGTCCGCCTGACCTATCCCGCGAAGGCCTGGGCCGCGTCCGAACCTGGACCGGCCCGGGCCTTCACGCGCTCCGGCCTTCAGGTGCTCGGCGCGGCGCCGCTCCCGGCTCGCGTCTGGCCACAGTGGACAGTATCGCCCCGCCATCGGCGAGCAGGGTCTCCTCCGCGTCGTCGAGAAACGCGAGGTCGGCGGCGACGTGCCGGGCCGCCGCGGCCAGCAGCAGGCCGACGACGGGTTCCGCGCCGCGCCGCGACTCCTCCAGGTTGCGCAGCTCGCGCAGCAGGAACGCGCGCTGGGTGGCGATGACCGAGGAGACCACCTGCGCGCCGCCGCGCGCCGCGGCCATCATCTTCAGGAAGAAATCGTCCCGGTATCCGCCGGTGCGCGCGCTCGGTTCACCCAGCCAGCGCGAGAGCTCCGCGGAGCCGCCCGGGGTGATCCGGTACACGACGCGGTCCGGCCGGGTCTCCTGCGGTACCCGCGACGAGGTCACCAACCCGTCCCGCGACAGCCGCTCCAGCACCTGGTACAGGTGCCCGATGTTCAACTGCCCCCACTGTGGACCGATGGCCGCCTCGAACGCCGCCTTCAGCTCGTATCCATGGCACGGACCGTCGCCGAGCAGAGCGAGCACCGCGTGCTGGATGGGCATGACATCCTTCCGGGTCCGTCCGCGAGCGGATTCGGGTATTGCATTGTCACAATGTAACCCAGCAAGATATGGGCCATGGTTCTGGGTCCGTCGACGCGCCTCATTCTCGCGCAGCCGCGACGGCGGGTGGGGCGAAGCGCCGCCCTGCTCGCCGGGATCCTGGTCGCGTCGACGGGGTTCACGGTGCTGATGGGCAGCACCGTGACGGCGCGGCTGCGGGTCACCGGCACCGTCGACGCGAACGCCCGGGCCGCCTACGACGTGCTCGTCCGGCCGCGCGCCGCGCGTACCGCCCTGGAGGCGCAGCGCGGCCTGGTGCGCCCCAACTACCTCGCCGGGCAGTACGGCGGCATCACCCTGGACCAGTACGCGAAGGTCCGGCAGGTACCCGGCGTGGATGTCGCCGCACCGGTCGCCATGGTCGGGTACGCGCCGGTGTACGTCAGCCAGACCGTCGACCTCACCGACCTCGTCGACCCGACCGCGACGCGCCAACTGTTCCGGCTGCGCCCCACCTGGCTCGCCGACCGGGGCCTGACCGCGATCCAGGACACGCCCTGGTACGTCTATCTCACCCGGCGGCCGCTGCAGCGGGTCCCCCCGGCCCCAGACGGCGAGTGCCTGGCCGGCTCCGTGGAGGTGCGGGAGGACGGCAGCCGGGCGCCGCTGTGCACCGGGTTCCTGCTCCGCTGGGTGAACGGGATGACGCCGGCCGAGCGGGTCCGGCTCGGCGCGTACCAGTGGGGTGCGGACGGCACGTTCCGGCAGGACGGGTGGGGGGAGCCGGCGCGGCGCCTGCTCGTCACGATGAGGTGGACGGTCGAGGTGCAGGTCGCGGCGATCGACCCCGGACCCGAGGCGGCACTCGTCGGGCTCGACAGGGCCACGGTCGCCGGCCGGTACCTGACCGCGACGGACACCACGACGCGGGTCAAGCCCAAGGAGTCCTCGCCGTACCAGCAGGTGCCGCTGCTCGCCGCGAACAAGTCCTATCTGGACGAGGCGCTGCTCGTCGGGCGGGAACGGCTGCCGGAAAGCGCCGCCCTGAAGGTACCCGGCACCCCCTCGCCCCGGCTGCCCGACATCATCGGTACGCCGGCGGCGGTGGCCAGCGCGCCGCCCGCCCGGCTGCCCGGCGACGCCCTCGCCACCACGGTCACGGCGGGCGACGCCAAACTGGACCTGATACTGCGCGCCGGAGCCCCGAGCTACCCGCCCGGCACCGGCGACGTGCTGCAGCCGGTACCCGTGCCGCCGGACCTGCAGGCCTGGCGACCCGGCGAGACGCTGCCGAACGTTTGGGTACCCGCATTCGCCGCCGACTCCGGATTCCGCCCGCTGTCCCGGCTGGAGACCACGACCGCACCCGACTACGCCCTCGGCCACCCGGTCGGCGTCTTCGACCCCGGCCGGCTGCGCGGCTTCTCCGCGCTGTCGCAGGTACCGATGGAGACCTACCAGGCGCCGCAGGCCGCCGGCGCGGACAGCCGGTCGCGGGCGCTGCTGGGCGGCGCGCCGCTCGGCCCCAACAGCAACCCGGCCGGGTACCTCGCGACCCCGCCGCTGCTGTTCACGACGCTCGCCGCGCTGCCCGGCCTGTACGCAATACATCCCGACGCGGCCGCCGCACCGATCTCCGCGATCCGGGTACGGGTCGCCGGCGTGCACGGTTTCGACGCGGTCAGCCGGGAGCGGGTACGCCAGGTCGCCGAGGCGATCGCGACGCGCACCGGCCTGGATACCGACATCATGCTCGGCTCGTCGCCCTCGCCGCAGACCGTCGACCTGGCCGCCGGGCAGCACGGCCGGCCGCGGCTCGCGCTCACCGAGGCGTGGTCGCGCAAGGGCGTGGCCGCGGTCATCGTCCGGGCGGTCGACCGCAAGAGCGAGGCGCTCTTCGCGCTGATCCTCGTGGTGTGCGCGCTCTTCCTGGCCAACGCGGTCTCGGCCGCCGTCCGCGACCGGCGCCGCGAACTGGCGCTGCTGGCCTGCCTGGGCTGGCCGCGGTGGCGGCTGACCGCGCTGCTGCTCGCCGAGGTCGGGCTCGTCGGCCTGGTCGCGGGTGCGCTGTCCGCGGCGTGCGCGCCACTGGTCGGGCACCTCGCGGGCGTCTCGGTACCGCTGCCGCGCGCGCTGCTCGCGGTGCCGGCGGCGCTCGCCCTGGCGCTGTGCGCCGCGGCTGTACCGGCGCTGCGGGCGGCGGGTACCCGCCCGGTCGCTGCGGTCGCACCCGCCGCGCTGCCGGCCCGCCGGGCGCGGCGCCGGCGGAGCGTGTCCGGGTTGGCCGCGGCGAACCTGTGGCGGGTACCGGGTCGCACGGCACTGGCCGCCGCCGCCCTGGCCATCGGCGTCGCCGGGGTCACCCTGCTGACCTCGGTGGTGTGGGCGTTCCGCGGCGCGGTGACCGGCTCGCTGCTCGGCGACGCGGTATCCATCCGGGTGCGCGGGGTCGATACGGTCGCGATCGGTGCCATCGTCCTGCTCGGGCTCGTCGCGGTCGGCGACGTCATGTACCTCAACGTGCGCGACCGGGCCGCCGAACTCGCCACCCTGCACGCCACCGGCTGGTCCACCCGGGCGCTGGGCGCGCTGGTCACCTGCGAAGGCGCCGGCATCGGCGCACTCGGCGCGCTGCTCGGCGCCGGCGCGGGCCTGTTCGCGGTGGCGCGGTTCGCGGGCGGCCTCAGTGGCGGGGCGGGGCGGACCGCGATCACCACAGCGGTATCCGCGGCCGGCGCCGGCGTACTGCTCGCCGCGCTCGCCGCCGCGGTACCCGCACTGCTGCTGCACCGGTTGCCGATGGCACGACTGCTCGCGGAGGAGTGATGGGCGAAGACCTGCTGGGCGCGACCGTGACGGTCAGCGGCCTCACCAAGCGGTACCGGGCCGGGAGCCTACCGGTCGTCGCCGTCGACGACCTCAGCCTGCGCGTCGCGGCCGGCTCCATCGTCGCCGTCACCGGCGCCTCCGGTTCCGGCAAGTCCACCCTGCTGCACCTGATCGGGGCGGTGGAGCGCGCGGACGCCGGAACGGTCACAGTGGACGGTGCGGAGCTGACCCGGATGCGCGCCGGCCAGCTCACCGCGTACCGGCGCGGTATCGGCCTGGTGTTTCAGCGATACCACCTGCTGCCGACGCTGACCGCGCTGGACAACGTGATCGCCCCGGTGCTGCCGCGCCGGGTCGGCTACGACAAGTCCGCGCGGGCGCGGCAACTGCTCGCCGCCGTCGGGCTGGCCGGCCGGGAGAGCTCGCTGCCCGGCCAGCTCTCCGGCGGCCAGCAACAGCGGGTGGCGATCGCCCGGGCGCTGATGGGCCGGCCGCGCCTGCTGCTGGCCGACGAGCCGACCGGCAACCTCGACTCGAAGACCGGCGCGGACATCCTCGACCTGCTACTCGCCCTGCGTGCGGAGTACCGGATGACGGTACTGGTCGCCACGCACGAGCAGCACGTGGCGGCGCGCTGCGAGCGGCTGGTCCGGCTGCGCGACGGCCGGCTGACCGACGACGTCGACCTGCTCGCGGGGCAGGCGCCCGACGAGACCGTACAGCGGGCCGCCGGCCTGCGGCCGTAACTCTTACATCAGCAGCCAGCCACCGTCGATCGGCAGGTTCACGCCGTTGACCGCCGGGTTCTCCAGCAGGAACACCGACGCGTCGACGACGTCCGCCATGGTGACGCTGCGGCCGGTGGGGGTACGCTTCCGGGTCGCCTCCACCGCGTCCACCTTCCCCGCCCAGTACGGGCTGTCGCCCACGATGCCGGGGTGGATCGCGTTGACCCGGATCGGCGCCAGCTCCAGCGCGAGCGTGTTCACCATCGCGACCACTCCCCCGTTGACCGTGGTGACGGTCGTGGAGCCCGGGTACGGCCGGCTCTTCGCCTGGCCACCGAAGAGCAGCACCGAACCCTCCGGCCGGATCCGGGGCAGCAGGGCGTGCACCACCTCGGTGTACCCGACGAGCTTGAGCGTGACGAGGTACAGCGCGCGGTCGACGTCGTACCCGCTGGCGGTGTTGTGGTCGCGGTCGATCGCGGCGAGCACCAGGGACTCCACCGGCCCGAGATCGGCCAGCGCGCCGGCCACCTCGTGCGGGCGGGCGAGGTCCAGGGCGAGCCCGCGGACGGCGACGTCGCCGGTGGACAACTCCGCGGCCACCTTCTCGGCCCGGTCGGGGTCGCGCCCGGTGAGCACCACGCCGCGGCCCCGCCCGACATAGTGCCGGGCGAGCTCGCGGCCGAGGCCCGAGGTGCCACCGATGATGACGACGCTACCCATCGACGTGTCCATCCCGCTCCCCCTCCCCCTGGGTCTCCCGCAGGTAGGTCCAGTCCCGCACGAACCTGTATGAGTGCCGGCCCGGCGGCTGCGGCGCCTGGGTCTCCAGCCAGCGCAGCGGACCGCTGCCCGCGTTGCGGAACCCGTGCACGCAGCCGACTCCGGCCCAGGCGACGTCGCCCGGGCCCAGCTGGTAGCGCTCGCCGTCGAACGTCGCCTCCGCCCGGCCCTCGAGGAACAGGTACGTCTCCTCGAACGGGTGGTCGTGCGGGCCGGCCACGCCGTCGGGCGCGTACTGCACCATGAACATCGTGGTCAGCTGGGCACCCAGGTCGCTGTCGACCATCATCTTGACGGTGATTCCACTGTAGACGAGCAGGGCGGTGCGCATGCTCGCGGAGACGGCGAGCAGGTGCTGGGACTGCTGGTTCATGTCCATGTGCACCGGCTCGACGTGCCCGTACCGGCGGTTGCGCGGGTCGCGTACGTCCACAGGGGACGGTACGGTGCGGGCGGGTCCCGAGGTGGCCACGACGTCCCCGCCGTAGCGCCCGCGCGGCTGCGGCGCGACCATCCGGACCCACCGCACCGGTCGAGGGCTCTCCTCGCTGCGCCACGAGTGCGCCTCGCCGATCGGGATCAGCCCGTAGTCGCCCGGCGCGAGCAGGACCGCGCCCGCCGTGGTCTGCAGCACCGGCGAGCCGGCCAGCACGTAGAAGCACTCCTCGAAGGACTGCACCCGGGGCGGTACCGTGACGCCCGGGGCCAGTTCGCATACCGCGAATCCGGTGTGTACGGCCCCGGGTACCGTTTCGTCCACAATGGACCACACGGACAGGCCCGGCGACACCTCCTGGTACTTGGCCTGTTCGGCGGTGCGTACGGCGTGCCGGGTGACGGTCACGCCGGGACCGCCGCCTTTGCCGCGCGGGCCGCCTCCACCTGGCCGAGGAGGTAGTCCCGGGACGCCTCGACCTGCCGGCGGGCCTGGTCCACGTCGGCGAGCAACTTGCCGTGGCGCTTGCGCGCGACGCCGTCCACGATGACCGTATCCACATTGGACACGTCGGCGGAGAGCGTCACCGCGGCGGTGGCGTCCATGACCGGCGCGACGTTGAGCGCCCGGGCGTCCAGCAACACGATGTCGGCCTGCTTGCCCGGGGTCAGAGAGCCCGTACGATCCCCAAGTCCAGCCACTAGGGCACCGTTGATCGTAGCCATCTCAAGCATCTGCCGCGCGGTGAGCATGGTGTCCGGTACCGGCTCGTTGGCCTGCCACGCGATCGCGTTCACCCGGGCCCGTTCGGCGCCGAACGCGGCGCGCATCTGGGTGAACATGTCACCCGGTACGGTCGTCACGACGTCGATGGACAGGCTGGGGCGCAGCCCGTACTCGATCGCCTTCATCACCGGCGGCCAGCCGTGCCCCATCTGCGTCTCCACCTGGGGAGCGATGGAGATGGTGCCGCCCGAGTCGGCGACGAGTTGCCACTCCTCGTCGCTGAAGTAGCAGCAGTGCACGTAGGTGGTGTCGGGGCCGAGCAGCCCCATGCCGTGCAGTTGCTTGACCATCCCGAACCGGCCGGCGAGGCGGCCCATCGCGACGTGCACGGTGATCGGCAGGGACAGCTCCCGGGCCAGCGCCCACTCGGCGCGCACCACGTCCTCGACGCAGAAGCCCGGTCCCCGGGTGGCCAGCGCCATCGTCAGCAGCCCGCTGTCGGAGGAGAAGTACGTGTCGCGGACCCGCCGTACGTCGTCGCCGGGGATCACGATCTTGCTTTCGAACCAGTAGTCGGCGAGCGAGAGGTTGGCGCTGCCGTACGCGTACTGGCAGCGGATACCGGTCTCGCGCAGCGCCTGGACACCGGCGTCCGGGTGCTCGGGCGTGTTGTTGATGTGCGACCAGTCCACCAGCGTGGTGATACCGGCGTTGAGGCACTCCAGGGAGCCGGCGAGGTTGGAGTTGTACACGTCCTCGGCGCGGTAGAGCGGCGCGAAGGTGTCGAGGATCTCGACGAAGTAGTCGTCCAGGGTGGCGTTGGGCGCGCTGGTGCGGATCGCCGCCTCCCAGGTGTGCCGGTGCGTGTCGACGAAGCCCGGGATCACGATGAAGCCGTCGGCGTCGATGACCTCCGCGTCCGCGCTGATCTCGGGCTGCACGGCGACGATCGCGCCGTCCTCGACCAGCACGTCACCGCGGGGCAGTTCGCCTATGGACGGATCGACGGACAGGACGTGTCCGCCACGGATGAGAGTCTTGTGGGTCATGGCGAGGCCTTCCTGGAAGGTGTGTTCAGGAGGGTGGGTGCGGCATGTTCAGTAGGCGGTGAGCCGGCGCACGGCGTCGGCCACCTTGGCGGCCGTAGGAATTACCTCGTCTTCGAGGCGATCGGCGAAGGGCAGCGGTACGCACGCGGAGGCGACCCGCTTGACCGGCGCGTCGAGCAGTTCGAAGCCCTCGTCCGCGACGATGCTCGCGACCGTGGCGCCCCAGCCGCCCTGGTACGGGTTCTCCTCCACGATGACGAGCCGGGAGGTGCGCCGTACCGAGTCCAGTACGGTGCGCATGTCCAGCGGTACCAGGCAGCGCAGGTCCACCACCTCGGCCGAGACGCCCTCGTCCGCGAGCGCCCGCGCCGCGCCCAGCGCCACCGGTACCGTCGAAGCGAGCGCGACCAGTGTGACGTCCTCGCCGGCCCGGACCACCGCGGCCTCGCCCAGCGGTACCAGATGATCCGGCGGGGCCGGCTCGCCCTTGCTCGCGAACAGGCCCTTGTGTTCGAAGAAGACCACCGGGTCGTCACTGCGCACCGCGGCGGCCATCAGGCCGACCACGTCGGCCGGGGTGGCCGGCGCGACGACCTTCAGGCCGGGCACGGTGAACGCCCAGTTCTCCACGGCCTGCGAGTGCTGCGCGCCGAAGCCGAGCCCGCCGCCGTTGGCGGTGCGCACCACGAGCGGCAGCCGCACCTGACCGCCGGTCATGTACCGCATCTTCGGGATCTCGTTGGCCAGGTAGTCCCAGCAGCAGGCGAGGAAGTCGGAGAACATGATCTCGGCGACCGGGCGCAGCCCGGTCATCGCGGCGCCCATCGCCGCGCCGACGATCGCCTGCTCCGAGATGGGCGTGTCCCAGACGCGCCCGGGGCCGAACTCGGTGAACAGCCCGACGGTCGTCTTGAACACGCCCTCCGCGGCGCCGATGTCCTCGCCGAGGCAGACCACCGACTCGTCGCGGCGCATCTCGCGGGCGATGCCCTCGGCGACCGCCTCGCGATACGTGATCACGTCCGCCATGCCGCACCGCCGTCCGCCCACACGTCGGTCATCGCCTCACCGGGGTCCGCGTCGGGCGCCGCCTTGGCCGCCGCCACCGCCTCGGCGACCGCCGCGGCCGCCCGCCGCTCCGCTTCGTCCACTTCGGACGCTGCCGTGCCCGCTGCGAGCAGCCGGGCGCGGGAGACCGTGAGCGGGTCGCGGGCCAGCCAGTCGCGCACCTCCTCCTCCGGCCGGTACTTCGCCGGATCGGTGCGGCTGTGGCCGAAGTGGCGGTACGTGCGCGCCTCGATGACGCTCGGCCCCTCGCCGGCGCGCGCCCGCCGCGCGGCACCCGCCACGGCGTCGCGCACCACCACCACGTCGTTGCCGTCGATGACCTCGGCCGGCAGCGCGTAGGCGCAGGCCCGGTCCGCGGCGGGGCTTGGCACCGCGGTCACCGCGGCGATCGGGGTGTACTCCATGTAGAGGTTGTTCTCGCACACGAACAGCACCGGCAGGCGCCACACCGCGGCGAGGTTCAGCGCCTCGTGGAACGCGCCGATGTTGGTGGCGCCGTCGCCGAAGAAGGCCACCGCGACCTGGCCGGTGCCGCGCAGCATCGCCGACCAGGCGGCGCCGGCGGCGATGGGCAGGTGCGAACCGACGATGGCGTACGAGCCGAGCATGTTGTGCTCGGCCGAGGTGAGGTGCATCGAGCCGCCCTTGCCCTTGCACAGGCCGGTCGCCTTGCTCATCAGCTCGGCGAGGCACGCCTCGGGGGACGCGCCGCGCGCCATCGCGTGGTGGTGGCCGCGGTAGGTGGCGAACACGTAGTCGTCGGGGCGCAGCGCCGCGCTCGCGCCGACCGCGACCGCCTCGTGCCCGGCGGCGAGGTGCGTGGTGCCCTTCACTAGCCCGGCGAGGAACAGGTCGTGCGCGGCCTTCTCGGTGCCGCGGATCACCGCCATCTGCTCGTGCAGGGCGAGCAGATCGGTCGCCTGGTCAACTGGTACGGCCATTGCCGTCCGCCTTCTGCAGCGTGTTGAGGTGGGACTGGGACTCCCGTACGGTGGGCAGCGCGCCGCCCGCGGTCCAGTACTTGCGGCCGGCCACGAGCAGCTCCTCGGCGGGGAACTTGGTGATGACCTCGCAGCCGTCCGCGGTGACCACGAGCTCCTCCTCGATGCGCGCCGCCGACCAGCCGTCCCCCGCCGGCCAGTAGGTCTCCAACGCGAAGACCATGCCCTCCTCCAGCGTCTCCGGATGGTCGAGCGAGACCAGCCGGCTGAAGATGGGCTTCTCCCATATGGACAGTCCGACGCCGTGCCCGTACTGGAGGGCGAACGCGGCCTCCTCGTCGGGGAAGCCGAACTCCTGCGCACGCGGCCATACCGAGACGATGTCGGCGGTGGTAGCGCCC
>JBPYFB010000269.1:0-8214 GCA_051986465.1 Rugosimonospora sp. | reverse complement strand
ATGTCCTTCCCGTTCTGGGACACGCCCTGGAAGCCGGCCACGATCGGGATGTGGCCATCGGCCAGCGCGCTGGCGATCCGGCCCGGGGTCACGTCGATGATCCGCGCCTTGCCGTGCACGTCGTCGGTGATCACCCCGGCCTGGGAACCGGTGTACGAGCGCGCGCTCAGGCCCAAGTTGGCGATCGCCATCGCCAGCAGGGCCATCGAGATCCGCTCGCCCGCCGTCAGCAGCATGTCCAACTCGCGCCCGGCCGGCAGCGGGCTGACCTGGTGGGCCAGGTCCAGCAGCTCGTCGGTGGTATCGCCCATCGCGGAGACGATCACGCACACCTCGTTGCCAGCTTTACGGGTAGCCACGATCCGCTCGGCCACCCGCTTGATCCGTTCAGCGTCCGCGACGGAGGAGCCCCCGTACTTCTGAACCACAAGTGCCACGCTGTGTTACCCCTCTCCGCCGATCCGTTGACGAGGGTACCGGCGGGTCCCAACACGAGGGAGAGTCGATCCCACGATCCGGCCGCTCGCGGGCCGAGAATGGAGCGCGTGCGGGCGCAGACAACGGTACGGGGTGTGGTGCTCGCCATCACACTGTTCGCGCTGGGTACTGGCTGCTCCGGCCGGCCGCCGGTGCTACCGGGTGACGGGCCGAGCGGCAGCCCGGGGCCGGCCGCGCCGCCCGACGCGTGGGGCCAGCTCGCCGCGCGGGTCGCCGCCGCCCAGGACAAGCGGTACGTGGCCGGGTACACGCTCACCCATTCGGGGCAGCCGCCACGCACCGTCACCGTCACCGTGGCCCAGGACGGCTCGTGGCTGGTCAGCATCCCGGGTGGCGTGCTGGGCGGTACCGCCGACGTGACCGTGGCGGATTCCCGGACGGGGCTGTACCAGTGCGCGACCGGCACCAGCCCGGGCTGCGTACGGGTCGCCGGCCCCGACGGCCAACTCCCCGCGGCCGTGGACCCGCGCCTGGAGCACGTGTTCACCGACTGGCTGGTCGTACTGGCCGACCGCCAGGTGGCGATCTCGGTCGATACCGCCAAGCCGCTGCCCGGCGCGCGGGGGCAGTGCTTCTCGGTCGAGCCCAGCTCCGCGTCCCTGGTCGCGCCGGTGGATGCCGGCGTCTACTGCTACGACACCGACGGCACGCTCACCGCGGCCAACCTGAGCCTGGGCACGCTGATGCTCACCGGTACCCCCGCACCCGCACCGCCGACCGCGGCGCTGCCGGCCCCGATCGTGCCGCGCGCCGCGTTGCCCACCGCGGCCCCGCCGCCCGCCTCCCCATCGGCCGTGCCCTCGAAGGCATCGGCAGCGCCCGCGAAACCGTCGGCGGTGCCCTCACGGTAAAAGTCGTGCTAGCGTGTCTTTGTCATGTGGCAGGAGCTCCTTCTTCGCCGCCGCGGCGGGGCCTGGTAGGCCGGCACCTCGTCGCGGTGTTGCGCTGCGCCGGTCATTCCTCTGACCGAGACCCATGACACCTTCTGGAGCGTTCTCCGCCATGACTGACGACGCCATCACTGATAACGCGATCATCGACAATGCCATCGCCCGGCAGCGCCCGAGTGCCATGCCGTACCAGCGATACCAGCCCTACCACCAGCAGTTCAGCGTGGAGCTGCCGGACCGCCAGTGGCCCAGCCGCCGCATCGAGGCGGCGCCGCGCTGGTGCGCGGTCGACCTCCGCGACGGCAACCAGGCCCTGATCGATCCCATGTCCCCGGAGCGCAAGCGGCGGATGTTCATGCTGCTGGTGCAGATGGGATACAAGGAGATCGAGGTCGGCTTCCCGTCGGCGAGCCAGACCGACTTCGACTTCATCCGCCAGCTCATCGAGCAGGACCTGATCCCGGACGATGTGACGATCCAGGTGCTGACCCAGTGCCGGGAGCACCTGATCGACCGCACCTTCGAGTCGCTGCGCGGCGCGTCGCGGGCGATCGTCCACATCTACAACTCGACCTCCGTACTCCAGCGCCGGGTCGTCTTCGGCCTGGACCGCGACGGCATCACCGACATCGCGACCAGCGCCGCGCGGATGTGCCAGAAGTACCGGGAGATCTGGACCCCGGACACGGACATCTTCTACGAGTACTCACCCGAGTCGTACACCGGCACCGAACTGGACTACGCGCTGGAGATCTGCTCGGCCGTCATCGACGTGGTCGACCCCACGCCCACCCGGCCGATCATCATCAACCTGCCGGCGACGGTCGAGATGGCCACGCCCAACGTGTACGCGGACTCGATCGAGTGGATGTCGCGCAACCTGCCCCGCCGGCAGAGCGTCGTGCTGAGCCTGCACCCGCACAACGACCGGGGTACCGCGGTCGCCGCCGCGGAACTGGGCGTGCTGGCCGGCGCCGATCGCGTCGAGGGTTGCCTGTTCGGCAACGGCGAGCGCACCGGCAACGTGGACCTGGTCACGCTGGGCATGAACCTGTTCAGTCAGGGCATCGACCCCCAGATCGACTTCCGTGAGATCGACGAGATCCGTCGCACCGTGGAGTACTGCAACCAACTGCCGGTACACGAGCGGCACCCGTACGCGGGCGACCTGGTCTACACCGCGTTCTCCGGTTCCCACCAGGACGCCATCAACAAGGGCTTCGACGCGCTGGCGCAGGATGCCGCCGAGGCGGGCGTACCGCTGGACCGGTTCACGTGGGGCGTGCCGTACCTGCCGATCGACCCGAAGGACGTGGGGCGCACGTACGAGGCCGTGATCCGGGTCAACTCGCAGTCCGGCAAGGGCGGCGTGGCATACGTCATGAAGACGGAGCACCACTACGAGCTGCCGCGGCGGCTGCAGATCGAGTTCTCCGGCGTGGTGCAGCGCTTCACCGACGACGAGGGCGGCGAGGTCTCGCCGGAGCAGATGTGGGACATCTTCGCCAGCACGTACCTCGAGCCGGCGACGCGACGCATGGACGTCACCCGGTACTCGACGTCCACTGCGGACGGCAAGGTGGAGCTCACCCTCACCGGCACGATCGACGGGGTACCGCGCGAGATCTCCGGCCTCGGCAACGGACCGATCGACGCGCTCGTCCACGCACTGTCCGATGTGGACATTTCGGTACGGGTACTCGACTACGCCGAGCACGCGCTCTCCTCGGGCGGCGACGCCGAAGCGGTCGCGTACGTGGAAGCCGAGGTCAACGGCGACGTGCGCTGGGGCGTCGCGCAGGACCGCAACATCGTCACCGCCTCGCTGCGCGCGGTTGCCAGCGCCGTCAACCGCTCTTGACGTTCGACTCGCACGCCCCGCGTCCACTTGAGAGGATGCGGGGCGTGGGTCGTTTTCGATATCTCCTCGCGCTCGTCCTTGCCGGCGCCGTGTCGAGCTGTTCCCTGGCGCCCATCACCACGGGGCCGAGCAGCGCGGCATCCGGCCCGGCCGCCGCGCAACTCGACCAACTGACTGTCGACTCAGGACTGTCCATGGCCGGGTACAGCCGCACCAAATTCCACATCTGGGCCGAGCAGGGCGGCGGCTGCAACACCCGCGACGAGGTGCTCAAGCGGGACGGTCAGGGGGTCACCACGACCGCGACCTGCAAGATAACGCACGGCACCTGGGTCAGCCCGTACAACAGCAGGCAGTACACGAATCCCCAACAGTTGGACATCGACCACCTCGTACCGCTGGCGAACGCGTGGCGCTCCGGCGCGAAGAACTGGACCGACAATCAGCGCGAGCAGTTCGCCAACGACCTGACCAGACCGCAACTGCTCGCCGTGGACCTGACCGACAACCGGGCCAAGGGCGACCAGGACCCGTCACAGTGGAAGCCGCCGAACCGGGGCTTCTGGTGCCGATACGCACAGAACTGGGTAACAGTGAAGGCGTACTGGCGACTCACGGTTACGGCGTCGGAGAAGCAGGCGCTGGCGGACATGTTGGGGACATGCACATGACTGATCAACTCAAGACAGACATCACCGCGGGACCGGGCGGGGTGATGACCGACGAGGTGGGCGTGGTGACCGGGGCGCTGACCCTGCATACGGACCTCGACGGGAAGGCCGCCACGGTACGCGTGCAGTACAAGGACGCCGACGAGTGGTACACCGTCACAGGTGGACACTGCACGCTCGCCGCACCCGAGGACGCGGCGGCCGTACACGAGATCGCCGTCGGCCTGCTGAACCGCCCCAAAGGCTGACCCGCCGCCCGACCCGGCCCCGTCCCCGCCCCCGGCCCCGCCCCCAAGATCACCGCAACTTCATTGAAGTTGCGGTGTTGGCGGGCCCCTAACCCCGCAACTTCAATGAAGTTGCGGCGGGAGGGGGGTGATCAGGGTGGCGCGGTGCCAGAGCCGTCAGATCGCGAGGCCCTCGATCGGACCCTCGGCGGCGGCCGCGGCGGCCGCCTTCTCCGCGACGACCTCCTGCGCAAGCTTGGCGCCGCGGGCCGTCCGCTCCTCCGGCTGGATCGGGAAGTGGCAGGCCACCTGGTGCTCGCCGACCGCCGCGGCGAGCGGCGGCTCGACCTGCGCGCAGATCTCCTGCGCCTTCCAGCAACGGGTGCGGAAGCGGCAGCCCGAGGGCGGGTCGATGGGGCTGGGCACGTCGCCGAAGAGCAGGATCCGCTCGCGCTGAGCCTTGTCCCGCCGGGCCGGGTCGGGTACCGGCACCGCCGACATCAGCGCCACCGTGTACGGGTGCAGCGGCTCGGTGTAGATGCTGCTGCGGTCGGCCAACTCGACGATCTTGCCGAGGTACATGACCGCGACCCGGTCGGAGATGTGCCGCACCACGGACAGGTCGTGCGCGATGAACAGGTACGTCAGGTTCAGCTCGCGCTGCAGGTCGTCGAGCAGGTTGACGACCTGGGCCTGGATCGACACGTCGAGCGCGGAGACCGGCTCGTCGGCGACGATCAGCTTCGGTCGCAGCGCCAGGGCCCGTGCGATGCCGATACGCTGCCGCTGGCCGCCGGAGAACTCGTGCGGGTACCGGTTGTAGTGCTCGGGGTTGAGGCCGACCAGTTCGAGCAGCTCCTGTACCGCGCGCTTGCGGCCCTGAGGAGTCGGGATGCCCTGTACCGTCAGCGGCCCGCCGACGATCGAGCCGACGGTGTGCCTCGGGTTCAGCGACGAGTACGGGTCCTGGAAGATCATCTGAATGTCGCGGCGTCGCGGCCGCATGTCGCCGACGGACAGGTGCGTGATGTCGCGCCCGTCGAAGACCACCTTGCCGCCGGTCGGTTCCAGGATCCGGGTGACCAGCCGCCCGGTCGTCGACTTGCCGCAGCCGGACTCGCCGACCAGACCCAGCGTCTCACCTGGGCGGATGCTGAAGTCGAGACCGTCGACCGCCCGTACCGCACCGACCTTGGTCTTGATGAAGACCCCCCGGGTGATCGGGAAGTGCTTCTCCAGCCCGGTCACCTCGAGCAGGTTCTCGGTGGTCGTCGGCACGCTGGCTCCTCGGGACTGTGCTGCGGTGGTCATAGGTTCGGCGCGATCTCTTCGGTGAAGATCCGGCGCCGCTCCGCCGGCGGAATGTGGCAGGCTACCCCGTGCCGGTCACCCTCGGCGAGGGTCGGGATCTCCGACTTGCACGGAATGCCGCCGCGCCCCATCTGCGGGCAGCGCGGGTGGAAGGCGCACCCGCTCGGCAGGTTGATCAGGCTCGGCGGGGTGCCCTTGATCGGGATCAGCCGCTCCCGGATCTCCTGGTCAAGACGGGGCATGGAGCCCAGCAGGCCCCACGCGTACGGGTGCTCCGGGCGCCGGAAGATCTCCTCGGCGGTGCCGTACTCGACGGCCTTGCCGCCGTACATCACGAGGATGTCGTCGGCGAGCTCGGCCACCACGCCCAGGTCGTGGGTGATGATGATGACCGCCGAGCCGAACTCCTCCTGCAGGTCACGGATCAGGTCGAGGATCTGCGCCTGTACGGTCACGTCCAGCGCGGTGGTCGGCTCGTCCGCGATCAGCAGCTCCGGGTTGTTCACGAGCGCCATCGCGATCATCGCGCGCTGCCGCATACCGCCGGAGAACTGGTGCGGGTAGTCGTCCACCCGGTTCCTCGCCTGCGGGATGCCGACCCGGTCGAGCATCTCGATCGCCCGATCCCGGGCGACGCTCTTGCTCACCTTGTGGTGGATCCGGTACGCCTCGATGAGCTGCGCGCCGATCGTGAAGTACGGGTGCATCGCGGTCAGCGGGTCCTGGAAGATCATCGACATCTTCTGGCCGCGCAGCCCTCGCACGTACTCGGGTGTGGCCGATACCAGGTCCTCGCCGTCCAACCAGACCTCGCCGGAGACGCGCGTATTGCCGTGGCCGCGGTGCAGCCCGAGGATGCCCAGGCTCGTGACGCTCTTACCGGAGCCGGACTCACCCACGATCCCGAGGGTCTTGCCGCGTTCGAGGCTGAACGAGATGCCGTCAACGGCCTTGACGAGGCCATCGTCCGTATTGAATGAGATGCGCAGGTCACGGACGTCCAGGAACGGCTTGGGTACCTTCGGGCTCGCACCCGCCTGGTAGCCGCCCTCGGCGGTGAGCAGATCGCTCGACATACCTTTTCCTCCCACGCTCACGTTAGCCGGACGCGCGGATCGATCACCGCGTACAGCAGGTCCACGAGGAAGTTCGCCACAACGATGAAGAACGCGGCGAACAGCGTGACCCCGAGCACGATCGGCAGGTCCTTCTGGAAGACCGCGTCGATCGATAGCTTGCCGAGTCCGGGCAGGCTGAACACGGACTCGGTGAGGATCGCGCCGCCGAGCAGGCCGCCCAGGTCCAGGCCGAAGATGGTGACGATCGGAGTGAGCACCGACCGCATGGCGTGTTTACCAATGACCACGGTCTCGCGCAGGCCCTTGGCCCGTGCGGTGCGTACGTAGTCCTCGCCCAGGGTCTCCAACATGGTAGCTCGGGTGAGCCGGGCGTAGGTCGCGGCGTACAGCAGCGCCAGCGTCACCCAGGCGAGGAAGAGCTTGCCCGCCCATCCAGCCGGATCCTGGGTCAGCGGCACGTACGCGCCGCCCGGGAACCAGTGCAACTGGTGGACGAAGACGAGTTGCGCAAGCAGGCCGGTGAAGTACACGGGCAGGGACACGCCCGCCAGCGCCACCATCATGACCGCCCGGTCGAAGATCGACCGGCGCCGCAGCGCCGATATGACCCCGGCGAGCGTGCCGCCGATCAGCCAGAACAGGGCCGCGCCCGCGGCGAGTGACATGGTGACCGGCAGCCGGTTGAGCAGCAGCGGCCACACCGCCTGATCAGTCTTGAACGAGTACCCGAAGCAGGGTGCCGGGCAGTGGTCCACGTCCGGGCCGGCGTTGAAGTCGCGGCCCACGAAGAGGCCCTTCATGAACCGGCCGTACTGGATGTAGATCGGCTTGTTGAGGCCCAGCTTGATGCCGATCGCATGGACCGCATCGTCGCTGGCCAGCTTTCCGGCGAACATGCGCGCGGGGTCGGTGCCGGAGAGCTTCGGGATCAGGAAGAACACCCCGAACGTCACCGCGCTCACGACGATGAGCAGCACGACGGAGATGACCAGGCGCCGGATGATGTATCGGAACACGATCGGTGGCCCCGCGTCAGGCGGTGAGCTGGTTGCCCAGCTCAGCGCCTGACACTTCGGCCTTCACCTGCCTTTTCGAACTAGTAGGGCAGAATCTGGCCTACCGGGATCAGCCGCTGACGCCCAATGCCTGGAAGTCGTACATGCCGTAGTAGGCATCGACGTAGACATTGGTCGTCTTCGCTGAGCGGTAGTTGAGCGCCTTGTCGAACACGAACGGCAGCAGCGCCGCGGTGTCCATGGTCATCTTGTCGATCTGCGCCCAGTCCGCAGCCGCCTTGGCGGGGTCGGTCTCCGCGACGGCGGCGTCGATCGCCGAGTTGATCGCCGGGTCGTTGATCTCGGAGTAGTTGCTGTTGCCGTTGGCCAGGATCTTGCGGCCGTCGACCAGCACGTCCAGGAAGCCGTACCCGGTCGGGAAGTCCGCACCCCAGCCGGCGACCATCAGGCCGTAGCCCTTCTTCTGCACGTTCGCCGGCGACCCGATGGTCGTGGCGTAGTACAGCGACTGGTCCGAGGCGTCGATGGTGGCGGTGATGCCGACCTTGGCCAGCGCCTGCTGCAGCGCCTGCGCGACCAGCGGGCCCTTGCCCTTGTTGGTGGTGGCGATGGTCGTCTTGAACCCGTTGGGCTGGCCGCACGCGGTCAGCGCCGCCTTCGC
>JBPYFB010000268.1:0-15070 GCA_051986465.1 Rugosimonospora sp. | reverse complement strand
GCCGACGACATCGGTGGCATGCCGGTGATCGCGGCCGACCTGCACTCCGCGCTACCGGCGATCTTGGCGGGCGTGCTCGCCGACCGGCCCGGGACGAGGGTCGCGTACGTGATGACCGACGGTGGCGCGCTGCCGGCCTGGTTCTCCCGCACGCTCGACGGCCTGGCCGGCATCCTCGCCGGCGTGGTCACCACCGGACAGTCCTTCGGCGGCGACCTGGAGGCGGTCAACGTCCATAGTGGACTCCTCGCGGCCCGGTACGGGCTCGGCGCCGACCTGGCGATCGTCGCGCAAGGCCCCGGGAACCTGGGCACCGGTACCGCATGGGGGTTCTCCGGAACCGGCGCGGGCGAGGCGGTCAACGCGGCGGCCGCACTGCGCGGCCACCCGGTCGCCTCGCTGCGCATCTCGGGCGCGGACCCGCGCCCCCGCCACCGCCGCGTCTCGCACCACAGCCTGACCGCCTACGGCCGGGTCGCGCTGGCCCGCGCCGACCTGGTCGTGCCGCACGGCCTGCCCGCCGACCTGGACGCGCAGGTGGGCGCCGCGCTCGCCGCGCTCGCCACCCGGCACTCGCTCGTGCGGGTCGACCCGGCCGGCCTCGACGAGGCGCTGCGCGCGCTGCCCGTCACGCTGTCCACGATGGGCCGGGGCCTGGACGAGGACTACTGGTACTTCCTCGCCGCCGCCGCGGCCGGCCGGCACGCGGCGGCCTGCGTCAGCTCAGCAGGATCAACATGAGCCAGCCGCCGAGCAGCACCAGCAGGATCACCACCAGGACCCACGTGGGCACCTTGTGGTCGCCCGCCTTGCTGCGCTCGATCTCCTCGCGGATGCGCTGCTGCCGCCGCTTGATCCGGTAGCTGGGGCTGAGCGCCCCGAGCGGGCCCGGCGGCGGGACCAGCTCCTCCCGCCGCTTCTTCTCCCCGACCGCCGGCTTCTTGCCCGGCCCCGGCTTCTCGTCGGTCATCGGCGAGCAACCTTACATTGAGGCGATCAGCCGGTCGACGCGCTCGTCGTACGCCCGGAACGGGTCCTTGCACAGCACCGTGCGCTGCGCCTGGTCGTTCAGCTTCAGGTGCACCCAGTCCACCGTGAAGTCCCGGCGCTTCTCCTGCGCGTGCTTGATGAATTCGCCGCGCAGCCGCGCCCGGGTGGTCTGCGGCGGGGTCTCCTTCGCCTCGAAGATCTCCACGTCCGTGGCCACCCGGTCCACCTGGCCGCGCCGCTCCATCAGCGCGTACAGGCCGCGGTTGCGGCGCAGGTCGTGGTACGCGAGATCCATCTGGGCCACCCGGGGGTGCGCCAGCGGCAGGTCGTGGCGGCGCTGGTACGACTCGATCAGGCGCAGCTTCGTCACCCAGTCGATCTCCCGCTCCACCAGCGACAGGTCCCCCGACTCGATCGCCGCGAGCACCCGGCCCCACAGCTCCACGACCCGTTTGGCGGTCGCGTCGCCGCCGCGCCGGTCGACGAACTCGCTCGCCTTGGCGAAGTACTCCTGCTGGATCTCCAGCGCGCTGGCCTCTTTGCCGTTGGCCAGGCGTACCCGCCGCCGGCCGGTGATGTCGTGGGACACCTCCCGGATCGCCCGGATCGGGTTCTCCAGCGTCAGGTCCCGCATCACCACCCCGGCCTCGATCATCCGTAGGACGATGTCGGCGCTGCCCACCTTGAGCAGCGTGGTGACCTCGTTCATGTTCGAGTCGCCGACGATGACGTGCAGGCGGCGGTAGCGCTCGGCGTCCGCATGCGGCTCGTCCCGCGTGTTGATGATGGGGCGGCTGCGGGTGGTGGCGCTGGAGACGCCCTCCCAGATGTGCTCGGCACGCTGGGACAGGCAGAACACCGCGCCGCGCGGCGTCTGCAGCACCTTTCCCGCGCCGCAGATGAGCTGGCGGGTCACCAGGAACGGGATGAGTACGTCGGCGAGGCGCCCGAACTCCCCGTGCCGGGACACGAGGTAATTCTCATGGCAGCCGTACGAGTTACCCGCCGAGTCGGTGTTGTTCTTGAACAGGTAGATTTCGCCCGCGATGCCCTCGTCGTGCAGCCGCTTCTCCGCGTCGACCAGCAGCCCTTCCAGAATCCGCTCACCCGCCCGGTCGTGCGCGACGAGGTTGGTCACGGAGTCGCATTCGGGCGTGGCGTATTCGGGGTGGGAGCCCACGTCAAGGTACAGCCGCGCGCCGTTGCGCAGGAAGACGTTGCTGGAGCGGCCCCAGGACACCACCCTACGGAACAGGTACCGCGCGACCTCGTCCGGAGACAGCCGACGTTGGCCGCGGTAGGTACAGGTGACTCCGTACTCGGTCTCAAGCCCGAAGATGCGCCGGTCCATGCACAGACATTAGCCGCCGCAAGGGTTAGTTCGTCAGTTGGCGGCGCAGCGATTCGCGGTAAGTACGACACGCGTCGTAATCGGGCAGCACTCCGGCGGCACGCACGTCGGCCAGAGCGGGGGCCGCGGCGTCGCGCGCGGACAGCACCGGCGAAGCCGCCGGCCACTCGATCCCGAGCTCCGGATCGAGCGGGTGCACGGTGTGCTCGGCGGCCGGGTTGTAGGTGCTGGAGCACAGGTACGTCAGGATGGCGCCGTCACTGAGCGAGCAGAAGCCGTGGCCGAGCCCCTCGGCGATGTACACCGCGCGCCGGTCCACGTCGTCCAGGCGTACCGCCTCCCACCGGCCGAACGTGGGCGAGCCGATCCGGATGTCCACCACCACGTCCAGTACGGCGCCGCGCACGCAGGTCACGTATTTGGCCTGGCCAGGCGGTACGTCCGCGAAGTGCACCCCGCGCACCACGCCCTCGGCCGAGATCGACATGTTCGCCTGCGCCAGCTCCAGCGGGTACCCGATTTCTGCGGCGATCTGGTCGTGCCGGTACCACTCCAGGAACAGGCCACGCGAATCGCCGTGCTGCTGAGGGGTGATCTCGAAGGAGCCGTCGATCGAGAGCCGTCGGATCTTCATGGCGTCCTGCTCACCACCACGAATTCGTTGTACGTGAAGATCCGCCCCGCCAGGCGGGGCAGCGGAAAGGAGTACGTGCGGGTCACCCGCAGCCCCAGCTCGGTGGCGAGGGCGGTCGCCTCGCCGAAACCGATGAACCGCACGTGCGTGGCATCGGCGCCGTACCCGCGCTCCTGCGGCGTGATGAACACCACGGTGCCACCCGGACGCACGTACGGCAGGTAGCTCTTGACCATGGCCCGGACGTCGTCCTCGGGCAGGTGCTCCAGCACGTGCGCGAGCAGCAACGAGTCGAAGGCACCGGGCCGGGCGTGCGGGCTGGACGGGAAGTCGTCCGGCGTGTACGCCTCCAGGCCCGCCTCCCGCGCCACCCGTACCGAGGTCGGGTTGTGGTCCACGCCCACCCCGTTGCCGTCCAGGTGCCGCAGGTTGCGCCCGATGCCGCAGCCGACGTCGAGGGTGAAGCCCAGGTTCAGCCGGCGCACGTTCCACCGGTACGGGGTCTGCGCGGAGAGCAGGCGCTTCCAGCGGGCGCTCTCCAGGCGCTGCAGGCGCTGGGCGTACGCCGCGTCACGTGTCTGCGCGTTCTTGTCGCGATCCGTCACGGCCACGGGGCGAGCGTACGGCACCTTCACCCTCTGTTGGCCAGCAGGCCGCGCAGGTACTCGCCGTACCCGCTCTTGAGCAGCGGTACCGCCAGCTCGTCCAGCTGGGCATCGTCGATGAACCCGGCCGCCCAGGCCGCCTCCTCGACACACCCGATCTTGAGGCCCTGGCGCTCCTCGATCACCCGCACGAACTCGGCGGCCTGCACGAGCGAGGTGAAGGTACCGGTGTCCAGCCAGGCGGTTCCCCGGTCCAGCACGCTGACGCTCAACTGGTTGCGCAGCCGGTACTCCTCGTTGACCGCGGTGATCTCCAGCTCGCCACGCGCGCTCGGGACGAGCTTGTCCGCGATCTCCACCACCGAGCTGTCGTAGAAGTACAGGCCCGGAACCACGTAGTTGGACTTCGGCTGTGCCGGCTTCTCCTCGATGGACAGCACCCGGCCGGCCGCGTCGAAGTCGACCACGCCGTACTCGCGCGGGTTGGCGACCGGATAGGCGAAGATCCGGCCACCCACGACCGACCGGTGCTCGGCCAGCTGCCGGCCCAGCCCCACGCCGTGGAAGATGTTGTCGCCGAGGATCAGCGCGACCGGCGCGTCGCCGATGAACTCGGCGCCGATGACGAACGCCTGCGCGATCCCCTCGGGTCGGGGTTGGGCCGCGTACGACAGGGACAGGCCCCACTGGCCGCCGTCGCCGAGCAGCCGCTGGAACTGCGACTGGTCCTCGGTGGTCGTGACGACGAGGATCTCTCTGATCCCCGCCATCACCAGCGTGCTCAGCGGGTAGTAGACCATCGGCTTGTCGAAGACCGGCATCAGTTGCTTGGAGACCGCCCGGGTGATGGGCCACAGCCGGGAGCCGGTACCCCCGGCCAGCAGGATTCCGCGCACCCGGGGAGCTTAGCCGTGCACTGACTGATCCTCACAGGAGGAGCGGCCTTTGAGCCGCACGATATCCTGTCGCTTCGTGAGACTCCTCGTCACCGGCGGCGCCGGTTTCATCGGTTCCAACTACGTCCGCGCCGTACTTTCCGGTCGGTACCCGAGCATGACGGGTGCTGAGGTAACGGTCTTGGACAAGCTGACCTACTCCGGCAACATCGAGAACCTGAGCGCGTACCGGGACGATCCGCGCCTGCGGTTCGTCCAGGGCGACATCTGCGACGCGGCCCTGCTCGCCGACCTGCTGCCCGGACACACCGCGGTGGTGCACTTCGCCGCCGAGTCACACGTCGACCGCTCGATCCTGGGTGCGGCGCCATTCGTCACCACCAATGTCCTCGGCACCCAACTGCTGCTCGACGCGGCCCGGGCCGCCGGCGTGGAGCGCTTCGCGCACGTATCCACCGACGAGGTGTACGGGTCGATCGCCGAGGGCTCCTGGACCGAGGAGTGGCCGCTGTCCCCCAATTCCCCGTACTCCGCCTCGAAGGCCGGCTCCGACCTGCTCGCGCTCGCCGCCTACCGCACGCACGGGATGGACGTCGTGGTCACCCGCTGCTCCAACAACTACGGCCCGTACCAGTTCCCCGAGAAGGTAATCCCGCTGTTCGTCACCAACCTGCTCGACGGCGGGAAGGTCCCGCTGTACGGCGACGGCGGCAACATCCGGGACTGGCTGCACGTCGACGACCACTGCCTCGGCATCCAGCTCGCGCTGGACAAGGGGCGGGCGGGCGAGATCTACCACATCGGCGGCGGTACCGAGCTGACCAACCGGGAGCTCACCGAGCGGCTGCTCGCGGCGTGCGGCGCGGACTGGTCCAGCGTCGAGCACGTGACCGACCGCAAGGGGCACGACCGGCGGTACTCGCTGTCCATCGCGAAGATCTCCGAGGAGCTCGGGTACCAGCCGCAGGTCACGCTGGAGGCCGGGCTCGCCTCGACGGTCCGCTGGTACCGGGAGAACCGGGCGTGGTGGGAGCCGCTGCGCGACCGGGCCCGCCTCGGCGAGCACGCCTGATGCGTTGGCTCGTCACCGGGGCCGGCGGCATGCTGGGCCACGACCTGGTCGAGGTGCTCACCGAGGCCGGTGAGCCGGGCGTGACCGCGGCGACCAGAGCGGCGCTCGACGTGACCGACGCGGCGGCGGTACGGGCCGCGGTATCCGGGCACGACGTGGTGATCAACGCGGCCGCGTGGACGAACGTGGACAGCGCGGAGAGCGAGGAGGAGGCGGCGACCGCGATCAACGGGTACGCGGTCGCCGGCCTCGCGCAGGCGTGCGCCGCCACCGGAGCGCGCCTGCTGCAGGTGTCCACGGACTACGTGCTGCCCGGCGACGCGCACACCCCGTACCCGGAGGACGCGGGGACCGGCCCGGTCAACGCGTACGGGCGGGGCAAGCTGATCGCCGAGCGGGCCGTCCAGGAGACGCTGCCGGACACCGGGTACGTGGTGCGCACCGCCTGGCTGTACGGCGCGCACGGGCGCAACTTCGTCAGCACGATGCTGCGGCTGGCCGGCGAGCGGGAGACCGTCGACGTGGTCGACGACCAGCAGGGGCAGCCCACCTGGTCGTACGCGCTCGCGGCGCAACTGGTCGCGCTGGGCCGGGCCGCGTACCGGGGGCAGGCGCCGGCCGGGATCTACCACGGCACCGCGGGCGGCGGTACCACCTGGTTCGGGCTGGCCCGCGCGGTCTTCGCCGGTGCCGGCCTCGATCCGGAGCGGGTCCGCCCGATCACCACCGACCGCTTCCCCCGACCGGCACCCCGCCCGCCGTACAGCCTGCTGGGGCACGACCGCTGGCGGCTGGCGGGCATCGCGCCGCTGCCCGGCTGGCATGACATGCTGGCAACCGCCCTACCACACCTGTTACCCGTGGAGAACCACACGTGAGATCGAGGCTCGGCCGGCTCCTCGCCCTGCTACCCCGCGGGACGGTCGCGGTCGGCAGTGGCCTACTGGTGCTCGGCCTCGCCTCGTACGTGCACCTCGCCGTGGCCGGCCACCAGCTGTCCACCTCGGGCTACGCGTCGCTGTCCGTGCTGTGGTCGATCGTCTTCTCGATCGGGCCCGGCGTGTTCTTCCCGCTGGAGCAGGAGATCACCCGGCTGGTCGCGGCCCGGCGGGTACACGGCGACGGCGCGGGTCCGGTCTTCCACCGGGGCATCGTCGCGGCGCTGGGCCTGTTCGCCGCGTTGTGCGTGCTGCTGGCGGCCGGTGCCCCCGTGCTCGCCGGGCGGCTGTTCGACGGCGACCGGAGCATGGTGTACGTGCTCGCGGGCGCGCTGGCCGGGCTGGCACTGGCCCACCCGACCAGAGGCGTGCTGGCCGGAAGCGGGCGGTTCGGCGGGTACGGCGCGCAGCTCGCCGTCGACGGCGGCCTGCGGATCGGCCTGGCCGTCGCGCTCGGCGCGGCCGGCGTGCACACCGCGGCCGCGTACGGCCTGATCCTCGCGATCGCCCCGACGCTGTCCGTCCTGGCCACCCTGTCGCCCGTGCGCGCCGCGCTGCGCGCCGGTACCGCCCTGGCCTGGTCCGCCTTCGCCAAGGGCGCCGCGCCGCTGATGGTGTCCATGCTGCTCGCCCAGGTCGTGATCAACATCGCGGTCATCGACGTGAAGCTGCTCGCCCCCGGCCGGGCCGCGCTCGCCGGCGCCCTGCTCTCCGCGCTGGTGCTCACGCGCGTACCGGTGTTCGCGTTCGCCTCGCTGCAGGCCTCGCTGCTGCCCGGGCTCTCCGGTTTCGCCGCTGCCGGGGACCGTGCCGCCTTCCGCCGCCTGTTGCTGCGCGGCTGCGGGCTCGTGGTCGCGCTCTGCCTGTTCTGCGGCATCCCGGCGGTGCTGCTCGGACCGTGGCTGATCGAGACCCTGTTCGCCGCCCCGTCCGCCCTCGGCGACCTGGACTTCGCGATGCTCGCCGCGGGTACCGGCGCGTACCTGCTCGCCCAGGTGCTCGGCCAGGGCGTCATGGCGCTCGGCTTCCACCGCGACCAGACCCTCGCCTGGCTGGGTGGCAGCGCGGCACTGGTCGCCGTCACGGTCATCCCCGGCTCGGTGGCCCTGCGGGTGGAGGGCGGGTACGTGGTCGGGTCGTTCGTGGTCGCGGCGCTGCTCGCCGCCGCCCTGCTGCGCCGGGCCGGCGCCGCACGTACCGGCCCGCCCGACCGGGAGGCGTCGAAGACCGCGCTGGTCGCGCTGGGTGGTGCGGACTGATGCCCGGCCCGACCGTCACCGCCGTGGTGCTCGCCTGGCAGGCCGAGCCGTGGCTGCCGCGGTGCGTGGACGCGCTGCTCGGCTCGGAGAAGGTACGCGTCGACGTGGTGCTCGTCGACAACGGCTGTACCACCGACGACGTGACCGTACTGGCACGGCGGCCGGGGGTGACGGTGGTCCGGCCCGGGCGCAACCTCGGCTTCGCCGGCGGCTGCAACGCCGGCGCCGCCGTGGCCACCGGCGAGTACCTGGCGCTGGTCAACTCCGACGCGGTCGTGGAGCCCGGTACGCTGGCCCGCCTCGTCGAGGAAGGGTCGCGCGAGGACGTCGGCGTGGCGGTCGCGAGCATCCGGCTCGCCGAGGATCCGGCGCTGATCAACGCGGGCGCCAACCCCGTACACATCCTCGGGCTGTCCTGGTCGGGCGGCATGGGCCAGCGGGAGGAGCGTACCGAGCCGGTCGACACCGCCGGCGCCAGCGGTGCCTGCCTGCTGACCCGGCGCTCGCACTGGCAGCGGCTGGGCGGCTTCGACGAGGAGTACTTCGCCTACCACGAGGACGCCGAGCTCAGCCTGCGCACCTGGCGGCTGGGGCTGCGCGTGGTGTACGTGCCGGACGCGGTCGCGCTGCACCGGTACGAGTTCTCCCGCAACGCGCTCAAGCTGTACCTCGTCGAACGCAACCGGCTGCTGTTCGTCGCGACGCTCTGGGGCTGGCGTGCGCTGCTGCTGCTGGCGCCCGCCTTCGCCGGCCTGGAGCTGGCGTGGCTGGTCCGTTCCGTGGTCGAGGGCTGGCTGCCGGCGAAGCTGCGCGGCTGGGCGTGGCTGTGGACGCACCGGCGGCACGTACGGCAGCGCCGCACCGCGCTGCGCGTCGAGCAGCGGGTACCCGACCGGGAGTGGATGCGGGTACTCACCCCGCGCATCGACGCCGCCGTGGTGCCGCTGCCCGCGATCGTGGGACCGGTCAACGCGCTGCTGGCCGCGTACTGGCGCCTGGTCTCCCGCTGGGTCTGAGCTTCCGCTGGGGCTGCGGCTCAGCGCAGGGAGTTCAGGGTGCGCTCCAGGCCCTCGGAAAGCTCGACCGACGGCTTCCAGCCGAGCACCTGGCCGGCGCGGCGGGCGTCGACGACCATCGCGGCGAGGTCGCCGAGGCGGGCCGGCGCGAAGGCGGGCTCCCGCTCGTACCCGGCCAGTCCGGCCATGATCCGGTTCAGCTCCAGGTCGGTCACGGCCCGGCCGGTACCGATGTTGAGCCGGTACCCGTCGGCGGCCGGGTCGGCGGCGCGCACGAACGCCTCCACCGCGTCCTCGACGAACAGGTAGTCGCGCACGTTCCCGCCGTCGCCGAAGACGCGGGTGGGCTCCCCGGCGAGCATCGCGCCGGCGAAGATCGCGATGACCCCGGCCTCGCCATGCGGGTCCTGCCGCGGGCCGTACGTGTTCGTCAGCACCAGGGTCGTCCCGGCCAGCCCGTGCAACTGCGCGTACTGCCGCTGGTACAGCTCGGCTGCGAGCTTGCTCACGGCGTACGGAGACAGCGGGTTCACCGGCGTGTCCTCGTGTACCGGCAGCCGCTCGGGCGGGCCGTAGATCGCCACCGAGGAGGTGGCCACCACCTTGCGCGCGCCGGCCCGGCGGGCCGCCTCCAGCACCGCGACGGTACCGAGGACGTTGCTGGTCGCGTCGGCGGCCGGATCCGCGACGCTGGCCCGCACGTCGATCTGCGCCGCCAGGTGGAACACCACCTCCGGCCGGGCCGCCTCGAACACCTCGACCAGTCCCGGCCCGGCCACGTCGTGGCGGATCAGCCGCGCCCCGCCCGCCAGGCAGCCGGCAAGGTTCGCCTCGCGCCCGTGCGTCAGGCTGTCGACGACGGTCACCTGGTGACCGTCAGCCATCAGTCGATCACACAAATGGGATCCGATGAAGCCGGCCCCACCGGTGACGAGAGCGCGCACAAGCTGGTCCTTTCGTCCGCCCGCGGCCGTCCGGCCGCGCCCAGGGCCTCGCGGCCCACTAGCATAGCGGGAGCCCATATGGTGGGCACGACAAGACGGCTGGGACCAGGAGACGATGAGCGAGCGTCAAGAGGGCGAAGCGCGGCGGGGCCGCCCCTCCCGTGCGGGTCAGAAACGCGACGCGGCCGCTCCGTCCGTGAGGATCAGATGAGCGACAACGACGACGTGTGGATCGTGATGCCGGTCTACAACGAGGCTGCCGTGGTCGCCGACGTGGTCACCCACGTCCGGCAGACCTTCCCCAACGTCGTCTGCGTCGACGACGGCAGCGCGGACGACTCCGCGGCGCGCATCCTCGGCACCGGCGCCCATCTGGTACGCCACCCGGTCAACCTCGGCCAGGGCGCGGCGCTGGAGACCGGGCTGCGGTACGCGCTGGCCCGCGACGGCGCCGAGTACTTCGTCACCTTCGACGCCGACGGCCAGCACCAGGTACAGGATGTCCTCCGGATGCTGGACGTCGCCCGGTCCGGGGAGGCCGACGTGGTCCTCGGCTCCCGGTTCCTCGGCACCGAGGAGTCGGTACCGTGGCTCAAGCGGCTCGCGCTGCGCACCGCGGTGCTCTTCAGCCCCACCGCGCGCCGGCTGCGCCTCACCGATGCCCACAACGGCTTGCGGGTGTTCACCAGGCCCGTGGTCGAGCGGCTGCGCATCAGCATGGAGGGCATGGCACACGCATCGGAGATCATTTCGCTGCTGGCCCGCTCCGAGTGGCGGGTCACGGAGATCCCGGTGACGATCCTGTACACGGACTACTCGCGCGCCAAGGGCCAGTCGCTGATCAACGGCGTCAATATCCTGTTCGACATCTCCGTCCGGAACCGGAGCACCTGACAATGCTGATCCAGATACTGCTGCTGCTGTGCGTCGCCACCCTGCTCGTCGTGTTCATCCGCAGCCGGCACGGGGTACGCCTGCAGGCAAGCAAGCGGATCGGGTTCATCCTGTTCCTGATCGCCAACGCGTACGCCGTCCTGCGCCCCGACGACCTGACCCGCATCGCGCACGTCGTCGGCGTCGGCCGCGGCGCCGACCTGGTGCTGTACGCGCTGGTGGCGGCGTTCACGTTCAGCGTCGTGAACTTCTACCTGCGCGAGCGCGAGCTCAAGCAGCGCATCACCCAGCTCGCCCGGGCGGTCGCGCTGCGCGAGGCGGAGTTGGTCAACCGGGACCGTGGGCTACTCCCCGAGGTCTCGCTGCTGACCAACGCTGTCTCCACCGAGCCGGTGGTCGCCGCCGGTGTGGACGCCGGTACGGGCCCGGAGCGCCCGCTGCCCTAGGGCTTTACTCGCCGGCCGGCTCCTGGCCCTTGGTGGGCTCCTCCGGCGGGGTATCGGCCGGCGCCTCCCCCGAAGCCGGCGCCTCCCCCGAAGTAGCGGCGTCCTCGGCGACCACATCGGCCGCCGGCGCCAGCAGTGGGGTGAGCGCGTCGCCGGTGATCCGCCGGAACGTGCGGCCGGCCCGCTGCCGGTCCAGCACCGCGACCTCCAGCTGAGCCGCGGTGAGGGTCCGCGGGCTGCCGCCCTCGCCGCCGACGCTGGCCAGCGCCTCGACCGCGAGCCGCAGCGCCTCCTCCATGGTCATCTCGGCGCGGTGGCGCTCGCGCAGGGCACCAGCGATCGTGTCGGCCTGGCCGCCCATCGCGACCACACCCGGCTCGTCCTGTACGGAACCGTCGTAGGTGATGCGGTACAGCTCGTCGCGGTCGGGCGTGGCGCCCACCTCGGCCACACAGATCTCCACCTCGAACGGCTTGGTCTGGTCCATGAAGATCGCACCCAGGTTCTGGGAGAACGCGCTGGCCAGCGCCCAGCCGGTCACGTCGCGCCGGTTGTAGGAGTATCCGCGCAGGTCGGCCAGGCGGATGCCGGCAACCCGTACCGCCTCGAACTCGTGGTACCGGCCGACCGCGGCGAAGCCGATCCGGTCGTAGATCTCGCTGACCTTGTGCAGCGCGTTGGAGAGGTTCTCCGCGACGAACAGCACACCACCGTCGTACGTCAGCACGATGACACTGCGGCCACGGGCGATGCCCTTGCGTGCGTACTCCGAGCGGTCCCGCATGATCTGCTCGGGTGAGGCGTAGAACTGCATGGCCACGGCGGGCGGTCTCCTCGGCGTCGTCGGGTCGGATGGGGTGCTGCGCGGGACGGCGGCGCCTCAGCCGCCAGGGTTCTCCATGCGGCGGCTCACCACGGCCTCGGCCACGGCCGCCGCCTCCTCATCGGTCAACCGGCGCGTGCCGTCGGCGGTCGCCGTCATGACCACGGGGTAGATCTTGCGGATCAGGTCGGGGCCACCCGTCGCGGTGTCCTCGTCGGCCGCGTCGTAGAGCGACTCGACGGCGAGCTCGATCGCCTCCGCGGTGGACAGGCCCGGCCGGTAGCGCTTCTTCAGCGCCGCCTTCGCGAACAGCGAGCCGGAGCCGATGCCGTCGAATGCGGACTCCTCGTAGAGCCCGCCGGCCACGTCGAAGCTGAAGATGCGACCGGCTTTCGCCGGTTCGGCCGCCGCCAGGTCGTAACCGGCGAACAACGGCACCACGGCGAGCCCCTGCAGCGCCGCGCTCAGGTTGTTGCGGATCAGCGTGGCGAGCCGGTTGGCCTTGCCGTCGATCGAGAGCATGACGCCCTCGATCTTCTCGTAGTGCCGCAGCTCCACCTGGAACAGGCGGATCAGCTCGATGCCGACGCCGGCCGTGCCGGCCATGCCGACGAGGGAGTACTCGTCGGCCGGGTGCACCTTCTCGATGTCGCGATTCGCGATCAGATTGCCCATGGTGGCGCGCCGGTCACCCGCCATGACCACGCCCTCGGCACAGGTCAGTGCCATGACGGTGGTGGCATGGGGCGACACGTCCGTGCCGACCGTGCCGGGCGGCAGCGCGCGGCGGCCTGGCAAGAGGTCGGGCGCGGCGACGCGCAGGAACTCGCTGAACGAAGAGACGCCCGGGGCCATGAAGGCCGCCGGCAACCGACCGGATGGATCAAGACCCGCCGACACGAGCATTCCCTTTCACGTACGCGTGGCACCGATGCGGCCGGCGAACGCGCCGGCCGCGGTGGGAAGCGGAGTGGGCTACTCTCCGCCCTTCTGGACGTACCCCCTCACGAACTCCTCGGCGTTCTCCTCGAGTACCGAGTCGATCTCGTCGAGCAGGTCGTCGACATCCTCGCTGATCTTCTCATGCCGCTCGGCGACCTCTGGGTTCGCCTCCGGGGCGGCGTCTTCGATCTCCTCGTCCCGCCGGCTGCGGCCGGACTGTGACTGCCCGCCAGTGTCCCGGGTTGCCATGGCACCCCCTCCTCGTCCCAGCCGCGCGCCGCGCGGCCCTGTCCCTGCGACACGAACCTACCTCGCCGGTACGCCATTCACGCGGCTGGGACGCCGCCCTTCGCGCCGGGCTTAACGCCGGTCAGCTGGAGGTGATCGCCTCGAGCAGGTCCTTGGCGCTGGGGCAGCGGTCGAACAGCGCCCCCACGTGCGTCTTCGTGCCCCGCAGCGGCTCCATCATCGGCACCCGTACCAGCGACTCGCGCCCCACGTCGAAGATGACCGAATCCCAGCTTGCGGCCACCACCTCCGGCGCGTACTGGGCGAGGCAGCGGCCGCGGAAGTAGGCGCGGGTGTCCTCCGGCGGCTCCACCATCGCGCGGCGGATCTCCTCCGGCGTGAACAGCGTCTTCATCGCGCCGCGGGCCACTAGCCGGTGGTACAGGCCCTTCTCCGGGCGCACGTCGGAGTATTGCAGGTCGACCAGTTGCAGCTTGGGCGAGGCCCAGCCGAGGTTCTCCCGCTCCCGGTACCCCTCCAGCAGTCGCAGCTTCGCCGCCCAGTCCAGCTCGTCGGCGCATTGCATCGGGTCGCGGCCCAGCCGGTCCAGTACCGACTCCCAGCGGGCCAGTACGTCGTTGGTCTGCTCGTCGCCGCCCCGGCTGTCCACAAAGGACCGTACCCGCTCGTAGAAGGCCCACTGCACGTCCAGCGCGGTCAGCCGGCGCCCGTCACGCATCTTGACCCGGTGGGTCAGGGTCGGGTCGTGGCTGATGTTCTTCAGCTCGCTGACCGGATCGGCGATGCCCAGGTCGGTGGTGAGCGCCTTCTCCTCGATCATCTCCAGGATCAGCGCGGTGGTGCCGACCTTCAGATAGGTGGAGATCTCCGACAGGTTCGCGTCGCCGATGATGACGTGCAACCGGCGGTACTTGTCGGCGTCGGCGTGCGGCTCGTCCCGGGTGTTGATGATCGGGCGCTTCAGCGTGGTCTCCAGGCCGACCTCGACCTCGAAGAAGTCGGCCCGCTGGGAGATCTGGAAGCCGGGCTGGCTGCCGTCCTGCCCCATGCCCACCCGGCCGGAGCCGCAGACGATCTGCCGGGTGACGAAGAACGGGGTGAGGAACTGCACGATGTCGGCGAACGGCGTCTGCCGCTTCATCAGGTAGTTCTCGTGGGCGCCGTAGCTGACACCCTTGTTGTCGGTGTTGTTCTTGTACAGGTGGATCGGCGCGCTGCCCGGGATGGTGGCCGCCCGGCGGGCCGCCTCGGCCATCACCCGCTCACCGGCCTTGTCCCACAACACCAGGTCGCGCGGGTTGGTGACCTCCGGTGTCGAGTACTCCGGGTGAGCGTGGTCGACGTAGAGCCGGGCACCGTTGGTCAGTATCACGTTGGCCAAGCCGAGGTCCTCGTCGGCCAACGCCTCCGACGGGTCGTACAACGCCCCGGAGTAGGTGAAGCCGCGCGCGTCGCGCAGCGGCGACTCCTCCTCGTAGTCCCACCGGGCCCGGCCGCCGCGGTTGAGCTCCGGGCGGGCACCGTAGGCGTTGACGATCTGCGACGAGGTCACCATCGGGTTGGCGCCGGGCTGGCCCGGCACCGAGATGCCGTACTCGACCTCGGTACCCATGACACGCCTCACGCTCATGCGCCCACCCTATCCGTTGCGGGGCCGCTGTGGCCGCCTCGGAGTGCCGACATAGCAGCGGTGGGTGACGCCATTCGCGCCACCCACCGCCACATCGGAGCTACAGGTACTGGCCGGTGTTGGTCGCCGTCTCGATGGAACGGCCGGATTCGGTGCCCTTGCCGCCGGAGACGAGCGTGCGGATGTAGACGATCCGCTCGCCCTTCTTGCCGGAGATCCGCGCCCAGTCGTCGGGGTTGGTGGTGTTGGGCAGGTCCTCGTTCTCCCGGAACTCGTCGACGCAGGCGTCCAACAGGTGCTGCAGTCGCACGCCCTTGCTGCCCGAGGCCAGGAACTCCTTGATGGCCATCTTTTTCGCCCGGTCGACGATGTTCTGGATCA
>JBPYFB010000267.1:0-5658 GCA_051986465.1 Rugosimonospora sp. | reverse complement strand
GCCGCGAGCCACGGCCTGGCCGGCACGCGGGTGCCGGATATCGCCGCGGCGGTGGGCGTCTCGCCCCGCACCTTCAACAACTACTTCCACAGTAAGGAGGAGGCGATCGTGTGGCCGGCCGCGCAGCACGCCACAAGCGTGGCGGACCGGCTGCGGGAACGCCCGCCGAACGAGCCCCTCGCGGAAGCGATCGTCGCGGCGGTCACCGGCCTGTACCGGCCGCCGGCCGGCCGCGACCTGCCAGCCGGGTGGCTGCGTGACTTCCAAGCCCTGGTCGCATCGCAGCCGTCGTTACACGGCGAGTATCTGAAAGCGTCATCCGCCGCCGAGCGGGCGCTCGGCGACGTGCTGGCCGAACGCATGGGCGGTAAGGCCGGGCAACTGCGGCCGCGAGTGTTGGCCGGCATGGTGGTGGGTGCCGAGCGGGCGGCGGTGCGGTACTGGATGCAGACCCGCCAGGGCTCCCTGGCGCAGGCGGTACGCGCGGCGGTCCGGCAGGCCACCGCCGGACTGGGTGATACGTCATGAACGCGCCGGAGCGGAACCGCGCCCGCCGGATCGGCAACCCGGCGGTACGGGGACGCCTCCTGCGCGTCGCCGCCTTGCTGGCGGTACCCACGATCGCGTACTTCGCCGTACGGCCATGGGTCGCGTCGGACGCCGCCGCGCTGGCGATCGCCGGCGCGCTCCCCCTCGGGTACCAGATCGTTCTGGTCTTTGTCCGGCGCCGCATCGATCCGATCGCGCTGGTGTCCGGACTCGGCTTCGCGGTTGCGTGTGTGGCGTCCCTTGTGGCCGGCGGCAGCTCCCTGCCGCTGAAGTTGCACGAGGCGGCGATCGCCTTCCTCGCCGGGCTCGTCCTGCTCGCCGCCGTCCTCATCCGCCGGCCGCTGCCCCTGGGGCGCCTGCTGAAACTCCCGGCAACCGACCGGCGGCGCGACGCCACCCTCGGGGCGCTCGTCGGCGGCTTCCTCGTCCTGCATGCGCTCGCGCACCTCGCACTAGCGGTATTGCTGCCCACCGCCACATACGTTGTCGCCGGCCGGCTGATCAACTGGGTGACCATCGCCGCCGGCGTCGTCGCCCTGTACGGCTACGTACGCCGGCTGCGCCGGTTGCCCGCGACACCCGGCGCCGAGCGTCAGCGCCCGCTGTGACGAGCCTCTCGCTCAGCCCCCTGTGATGGGTCTTGGCCTGCACAGTTCCACCTGCTCCGGCGATGACGCCCAATTCACAGGCCGACTTCAGCGTCATCCGGCGCCCCGTGGCAATAGCCGTATTGCACCGTGAAGTAGCAGAAGGGAGTCTCACGTGACTACCGAATCTGGGTACGTGCAGCCACCAGAAAAGCAACCGCGAAAGCGCCCGGCGCTTCGGCTGAGGCTGCTGGGAGTCGCCGCCGCGGCCTCGCTCGCGGGGATCGTGTCACTGGCATCGGGAGCGTTCGCACATACCACCCAGGCACCGTCGGCCACGCCGTTGGCGCCGGCCTCGGCGCCGGCGAGTGAGCCCTGGCACGGGCCGACTCATGGCGAACCGCACGGCGGTCTCGGATCCAAGGACGGGTTCGGTCGAGTGCTGCACGGCCAGTTCGTGACGGCCAAAGAGGGCGGCGGGTACCAGACGATCGATGTCCAGCAGGGTCAGGTAACCGCCGTGTCCAGCACCTCGATCACGGTCAAGAGCCAGGACGGCTTCACCCAGTCGTACGCGGTCACCGCGGATACCCAGGTCGCCGCCCAAAAGCAGGGGATCAGCTCGATCAAGGCTGGCGACACAGTGGCGCTGCGGGCCACGGTCGAGGGCGGTACCGCGACCGCGACCCACATCGCGGATCGGACTCAGCTCGGGACGGCGCATCCGAAGCCGTCGCCGACGAGTTGAGCCGCCGGATCCGGCGCGGCTCTATGGTTCTCTGAGCGATTCCACGTCCTCACCCCAGGCCGCCAGGGCTTCTATCGCCAGGCGCCGGTGCCGTTCGTCGGAACTGACCGCCAACACGCTTTTCACCAGCGGCGCCAGCGCCTCGCGATGGGACGCCAACTCGGGGGACTCCACGAGGCGTACCGCCGCGACCAGGGCCGCCTCCCGCACCTTGGTGTGCGGATCGTTGAAGTAAATGGCGGCGCTGGGAAGAATTGTTGGATAGATTTCGCGGATCTCGTGGAACAGCGGAAACGTCTCCAACAACGGATCGTCGGTCCATTCCCGGATCTGCTGCATTTTCGCTTCGCTGACCTGATCGGCCACGGACGCCAGCCACGCCAACATCCGTTCCCGTAGTGGATAGTTCTTTCCTTCGTCCCAGCTCGGAGTGAGCGACTCCCGGCTCCGTGGATCGCCCAGGAGCGCGGCGACATACTGGACGGCCGGCAGTGTCGCGCTATACACGGTCCCCTGGTGAAGCAGGCTGTGATTGAGGTGGTTGAGGGCAATCTTCACGCTGTCCGGATCACCCGAAACCAGGCCAGACAGTTTTGCCGGCGTATCGGGAGAAGCCGATCCGTAAGCGTGCTCAAGACGGGACCAGTCGGTATCCTCAAGGATTCTGCTCGGATCAGGCAGTTCGTCTGTCACCCGCACATGATGCCACACGGGTTTGGTGCGCTACAACCGTGATGGGTGCGGCCGATAACGGCCGCACCCACCATCAACTAATCGGCGCTAGGGGAATCTTACTTCCTGGAAAACCTGATCGAGTTGGAATCGCACGTCCAACGTAGAGTTCGGTGGAAGCAGCCCCCCGACCTTTGAACTACAGAACCCGCAGGGTCCGGTGGGTTCGGTAATCATCAGCCGAGCCCTGGTCCCCCCGGTAATTCTCATCAACGCGGCCGACTGAACCTCCAGATGCGACCCGTACCACCTCTTGCCCGCCAGTTCACCCGTTCCGCGGACCACGTCCGGCCAGGCAATTTCCTTGTTCCTCAGGGCTTGCAGGATCCTCGGGTGGATCGTGTTGGAGGTGAGATCGAACTCGCCATGACCCTCGATCCAGAGGTAACCCCCGGCGGCTGCCTCAGGATCCTCGGGATCGACACGTGCGGCATTCTCCGATGCCCTGCGGTGCGCGGCCTCATCCTTGGGGCACGCATTGTGGACGAGGACCGGTGTGGTCCCGGCCATGACGTAGAAGTCGTGGTCGCCGGGGACGGTGATGTCCCACATGTCGCCGGTGCTCTTGGCGGGTGTGGTGCCACCCTCGACGGTGACCGTACTGCCGTCGTCGGTGGTGAGCCGGTCGCCCTTGTGCAGCTTGGCCGCCTCCACCCAGGAATGGGTGGTGTGGTCGAAGAACCGGTGGTTGGCCGTGGTGTGGATGACCCGGTTGCCCGCGCTGGTACGGACGGTCAGGTCGTACAGGTCGGTGTCGTGGTTGACCCATACCGCGGATGTGGTGCTGTCCTTGGTCTTGCCGGTGCTGGTGTCGGTGGACTTGATGGTGTCGCCGGGCTTCAGGTCGCTGATGTCCTTGGTGCCACCATCGGCGAGTTGCACCTTGGTGTCGGCGCTGAAGCTGCAGCCAGCCGTGCCGGTGCTGTCCTCGGAAGCGGCCTCGCCGGCCCGGGACTCGCTGACCTTGCCGAGGGCGCCGCCGAGAACGCCGCCCATGGCCGCGCCCTCCAGAGTGGCCATACCGAAGCCGCTCCAGGAGCACTCGCTGCCCGCCGCGCAGCCCAGCGCGTACCCAGCCGCACCCGCGCCGGCGCCAGACACCGCGCCGACGATCGCGCCGGAGGCCAAGCCGGACATGCCCGCCGGCAGCAGACCCGCGACACCCGCGCCGATACCGGCCCCGATGAGTCCGGTCGCGGCCCCGATGGCTATCGATGTCGCGAAGGCCCCGGCGGAGCAGGCGCCGGCCTGACCTTCGCCACAGGCGACGCCTTGGCTCGCCGCCCCGGCGGCGATGCCCGCGCCCACAGCGCAGGCGACGGCGCCCAGGCCGGCAGTGCCGACGCCGATGAGGGCGCAGATGCCGACAACGGCAAGGGCGGCACCCAGGGAGGCGAGGGTGCCCTTCCAGTCGTGGCCGTCCTGCTCGATGTTGCTGAGCGGGTTGCCGCCACCGAACCCGTACCGGCCGCCGGCGAGGCCCGCGTCGGCACCGGAACCGTTGAAGGAGTCCCGGTTGAGGAACTGGCCGATGCCGGGGCTGTAGGTACGGAACCCCATGTCGAGGTTGCCGGTGCCGGCGCTCTGGCGTGCGGAGTTGAACCGGTAGCTGTTGAACGGGAACGGCAGCGTGGTGTCCTTGTCGGGACCGGTGTCCAGGGTCTTGTCCTTGTAGGTCCCCTGGTCGTCCTGCCCGTAGGCGGTGTATCCGTAGGTGTCGATCGGGGTCCCGGTCGACCCGGTCACCGCCTCGACGTCCTGGTGCGGGTTGTAGGTGTAGTAGGCGTCCTGGCTGTTGCCGGGCGGCACACTGGGGTCGAAGAAGGTGTCGTGCAGCGCGAGCCGTTCGCCGTTCGGGTCGTAGTCGTAGGTGTCGGTGGTGGTACCGCCGGGGGTCAGGACGGTCTCTTGTGAGGCGACCGCCCTGCTGGTGGCGAGGTAGTCGAAGGTCTGCTGGCCTATCTCCGAGGACGGCAGGCCGCCGCCACTCTCCTCGACCTTCGAGGTGATCGGTCGGTTCAGGGTGTCGTATGTGGACGTTGTCGCCGAGTTTGCCATGACGGGCGCATCGGGCGTACCAATGTTCTTCTGGCCGGACTGGTAGACGAGGTTGTCGTAGCCGTCGTAGCGGTACTGCTGCTGCGCGCCGTACACGAAACGGGCGGCGCCGTTGAGCACCCGGCCACCGACGGCCGTCATGCGCCCTATCGCGTCGTACTGGTAGGCAACGGTGCCCTGCGACGAGGACATCAACCGGCCACGGTCGTAGAGGTTGTCGACAGTCGGGTTGTCACCGAGGGTCTGCTGGGTGATTTCACCGAGGCTGTCGTACTCGTAACTCTCGTTGGTCTTGCCGGTCTCGTCCTTGACCGTACGGAGCTGGTTGTTCGGGCTGTACTCGAAGTTGCGGATGCGGTCGCGGAAGGAGTCGGGCGCATCCGCGCTGTGCACCCCGGAGCTGTCCTGCAGAAGGTTGTTGTTCGGGTCGTAGGTCAAGTTGTGGAAGTCGACCAGGGTCTGTGCGGGTTCCGCGGTCGCCTCGGTCTCCGTGGCCAGCGTCCCGTCGAGGTTGTACGAGTACGTGACCTTGTTCTGGTTGCCCTTGGTCTGGCTCTGCCGTTGGCCGTTCGGGAAGTACGTGTACCCGGTCGTGGTGGTTGAGCCGTCGAGGTGCTGGTTCACCACCTTGGTGAGCATGTCGCGGGTGTCGTAGGTGTACGTGTTGAGGTTGCTGTCGTTTTTGAGCGAGGTCGAGTTGCCGTTCTCGTCGTAACCGTAGAGCAGTGTGTGGACCGGCGCGTGGGCCTTCAACTCCTGCAACTGGTACGGGCGGTTGAGTGCGTCGAACTCGGTCAGGTGCTGGTCGAACTGCGCGGTGGGCGAACCGTTGGACGTAGCCGGATCGGCGGGCGAGGTGTCGTCCATCTCGTGCTGGTTGCCGTTGGCGTCGTAGTGGTAGGTGGCGCTGATCGGCACCTGCGGCGGTGGCGGGGTGCCGCCGGTGCTGGCGTCGTTGCGCACCACCCGCAGCGCGTCGGCCAC
>JBPYFB010000266.1:0-4662 GCA_051986465.1 Rugosimonospora sp. | reverse complement strand
GCCCGGCACGAGGCCGGTGCGGCCAGCGGTTTCACACAGGCCGGTTGGCACGCGTCCTGCCTACCGTGGCTGCATGAACGGGAGGTCGCGCTGATCGGCGCTGACACCCCCCAGGACGTTCAGCCGTCGGGGTACGAAAACGTGTTGATGCCGGTTCACGCCGTGAGCCTCGTCGCGATGGGTCTGTGGCTGCTCGACAACTGCGACCTGGAGGCGTGCGCGAGGACGGCTGCCGAACTCGGCCAGTGGGACTTCCACCTCGCGGTCGCGCCGGTCCGCTTCGCCGGTACGTCCGGCAGCCCGGTCAACCCGATCGCCACCTTCTGACCGCGGTTCACGAGTCGCGAAACGCCGGGTACGGCGCGAGTGGCGGTACCGGCCAGCCGTGCGTACGGGCGAGCAGGTCGCGCAGTACCGAGGCCAGGGCGGGCAGCGCACCGGCCGGTTCGAGGTCGTCGAGCAGCCGCTGCCAGCGGTACCGGATGAGCTGGCGGATCGTGGGTACGGGCCGGCGGCTGCTGTGCGTCGGGCGGTCCTCGCGGTCGGCGCCGGTACGGTACAGGTGGCCGGTCATGTCCAGCGTCCAGGCCGCGTTCGCCAGGCATACCCCCGAATTCCACACCTCGTCGTCGGCGAGGCGAGGATGGACGGCGACCACCTCCTCGCGGTAGGCCGCCTCTACCCGTGCGGCGACGTCGGGCGGCATTTGCCAGACACACCAGCAGGTGGCGAACGGCATGCGGGTGTACGCGGCGTCGAGAAAGGCGCCGTGGTATCCCGCGCCTTCAAAGTCGAGTACCCGCAAGCCTTGTGGCGTAAGGAGGTTGTTGTCCGGGCAGATGTCACCGGGTGAGAAGACCGGGAAAACGTCCACAATGGAGCCGATGGTGGCAAGGTCCTCGGTGAGCCTCGCCGATCGCGGGATGCCGAGCGAGTCCAATAGGGACGGTGTGCGCGCCAGGCCGCTACGGACCCAGGAGACGCCCTCGCCGTCGGGTACGTCCCTGCCGTACCGGGCGCGCAGCTCCGCGAGTTCGCCCTGCCGCCCGACGGTCGCCGCGGCGAGCCGCCCGTACGCTCGGGCCCACGCCAGCAGTGCTTCGGTCGCCGCCGCGGGATCGTCACCGAGCAGTACGTCCGCGAGGCTGGGCGCGTCGCCCAGGTCGGCCATGACGATGAGGTGTTCTGCGGTGTCCACGGCGAGCAGCTCAGGGCCGGCCGCCGCGAAGGCAAGCCCGGCCGCCTCGGCCACGAACGCGCCGCGACCGTCGACGGTGTCGTGATAGGACTTCACGACCACCGAGCCGCCGGCACTGTCGCGGCAGCGCAGCACGCGAGCACGCAGCCCGGCGCCCAACTCCACCGGATCGGCGAGCGCGCGCCCGAGTACGGCCGACGCGACGGCGAGAGTGTGCTCCATCGCGTCAGGCTATCCGCGTCCGACTACTGGAGCTTCGCCAGCACGTCGGCGATCAGTTGACGAGCCTTCTGGCCGTACACGGCCTCACGTTGCAAGTGATCGAACATGGCCGCGTACTGAGCGATTTCCTGAGGTCTGGTCACCTTGATTGCGGCCGTGGGTGTCTCAAGCGCTACGGCGTTGTTATCGAAGATCCAGAATCCAATGTTCGCGACCGCGTGCCGTTGCACATCAGCAGGAATGATGCCGACGGACACGAAGGGCCGGCGCATGAGCGACAGTAGGTGGGTGAGTTGATCGGCGTGCTCGGTGGCGGAGCCGAAGCGCGTATGCAGTGCTTGTTCGCCGAGCACCGCAGCGATGCGTTTCGTTGGGTCCAGAGCGATGGCGGTGCGTTCGGACTTTGCGGCTACGGTGGCGTCGATGTCGTCAGGGGCGCTCAGGAACTTGTACCAGAACGCGAGCATCTGCCTGGCGTACGCCTCGGTCTGGAAGATGCCGGGCATGACGATGGGCTCGTGGATGCGGAACGTCGTAGTGCGCCTATAGGTGGGGATCGAACTTAATGCACCGAGGCGCTGCATACCGGCCCGCGACAGGCGAGACCACTCCTGATAGGCGGAGTCGATCGTCCGGGCCATGGCGATCAGTTCGGGGACCTGGTCCTCGACGCCGCAGGCGATACACCAGTCGCGGATGTTCCGCTCGGTGGGAGGCTGACCGCCGTTCTCGATCCGGCTGATGCGGGTGAAGTGTTGGCCGGTCGCCTCGGCCAGCGCCTGGCCCGTCAGCCCCGCGGCCTTGCGGAGCTGACGGAGCCGGGCGCCGAGTTCCTTGCGCGCCTGTATGACCGAGCTACTTTGGTCGGTACTCACGAAACGGTGTCGCCAAGTTCCATACGGCCTCGAACGCCTCCCGGCTGCGCTGTACGACGTTCGGGTCTTCGGTGACCTCGAACCCTGTGCTCAGGCCGCTGCCGGCGTAGTGCAGGAAGAGCACCAACCTGTCGTCGAAAACGTAGTAATCCCCGCTCCCGGGCAGCATGACCGTTGCCAGGCGCGGCCGGGCGATGTAGCGGATGTCCTCGCCGGCATCGACGTATTTTCCCGCGAGGCTGAGCGACCATCGCTGGTATTCGTTCACCGGCTCCGACACGATTCGAGCCCTGCGGCAGGTCCGGCCCGCAGCCCGATGGCGACTGAGCATCTCCAGCCACCAGTCGAGCCAGTCCGAGTCGTCCTGCTCGCCGCGTCGCCATTTCTCGATGTGCGGCAGCTCGGTCTCGGTGCCGTAGGAGTCCCGAGTCTCCAAGTGCACAAATGACGTCGCGATCCCCCGACACAGGTCACCGAGCTCTTCAGAGGTGGCCGGCCGCATCATCGGCACTGCTGGAAGAACGGAACCAGCCTGTCGGGGATCTCCACGCACGTCTCGCCTGCTGGAATACGCATGGCCGCAAGCGCATCCGAGTCCGTGACGACCCATCCCTGCACGACCCATGACTCACGATCGGTGCGATATAGCGTCGGTGACTGCCCAGGATTCGAGTCGGGATCCTTGGCAACGAAGGTGAGTTCCATGTCTATCTCCTCCCCAGGACTTGACGGCGACTTACCGTATTCGCATCGTCGCGCCGACGATGCCTCAAGTCAAGGTGCAAGTTTCTGCAAGTTCGTAGAGGCCGATCTCCCCATCGCCGTACCGTCGTCCATGGATGTGGTGGTCGACGCGATTGACGCTCAGCCGCCGCGTCCAACCCATCACACGTCCACATTGGACGGTTAGCGACGTGAGGGCGGCCAAGATGACGAAGGTGATTCAGCCGCCGGAGATGCCGGCGGTGGAATGGTCGGTGCGCGGGCAGATCGGTGCGACCGTCGGATGTGTGGATACCGGCGACGGACTCGTCGAGGTGGTGGTCGCCGGCGACCCGCTCGTCATCGACCTGGTGGTGGAGGAGCCGATCGCCGAGGACGACCGCGATGGGCTGGCCGACACAATCGGCAGTGTCGCGGAGGAGCGGCGTACGGTGGCGGGCATCGGGCTCGACGACGAAGCGGTACGCGGGTTGCTCCGCCTGCTCACACAGGCGATCGAGGTGCGCGAGACGGCGTTGGCCGGCGAGCGGATGGTCAGGGGTCGACCGGTTCGCCCGTGTCGAGATTGATTACCGAGATCGCCTCCATCGGGCAGGAGGCCACCGCGTCGAGTACCCGGTCATCGGGCTCGATCTCTTCCGCGATCGGGTACGCGTGGTTGCCTTTACCGGACGCGAAGCGGTGTGAGGCGAGAGCCACGCAGGTACCGGAACCGATACACGCGTCGCTGACCTGTACTCTCCACATCGGACACTCCTACCAGGTGACCGGGAGTTCTTCCAGGCTGCGTAGCGTCATGCCCTGCTTGAAGCGCAGCTCCGACTCGGGTACCACCACCCGCACCTCGGGCATGTGCCGCAGCAGTCCGCGAAGCGCCTCCTGCAGCTCCACCCGGGCCAGCGGCGCGCCCAGGCAGTGGTGCACGCCCGCGCCGAACGCCAGGTGTGCGCTGGCGTCGCGGGACAGGTCGAGCCGGTCCGGGTCGGAAAACGCGACAGGGTCGCGGTTCGCTGCGTTGCTGGCGGTCATCACCACCGCACCCGCCGGCAGCCGTACCCCGCCCAGCTCCAACTCTTCGGTGGCGACCCGGGGCATGCCGGCCGTGGCGCTGTCGCCGAGCTGGACGAAGCGCAGCAGCTCCTCGACGGCGCGCGGTATCAGCTCGGGCTCGGCCCGCAGCCGGGCCAGTTGATCGGGGTGGCGCAGCAGCGCCAGCAGGAACATGTTGATCTGGTTGGCGGTCGTCTCGTGGCCGGCGACAAGGAGCGCGAGGCCGAGCATGACCAGCTCGTGCTCGGAGAGCCGGTCCTCCTCGTCGCGCGCGGCTACCAGCGCGGTCAGCAGGTCGTCGGTGGGTCGGGCGCGCTTCTCGGCGATGAGGTTGGCGAGGTAGCCGGAGAGGCCGGACAACGCGTCCTGCATCGCGTCCGGGGACTGTCGAAAGGCGCCGAGCAGCGTGTCGGACCAGGCGTGGAAGGTATGCCGGTCGGCGGCGGGTACCCCGAGCAGCTCGCAGATCACCTGTACCGGCAGCGGCAGCGAGAAGTGCTCGACCAGGTCGACCGGCCGGGGCTGGGTGGCCATCTCGTCCAGCAGGGCGTCGACGAGCTTGGCGACCCGGGGCCGCAGCTCCTCCACCCGCCG
>JBPYFB010000265.1:0-11166 GCA_051986465.1 Rugosimonospora sp. | reverse complement strand
CCGGCGGCGACGGGTTTGACCACGACCGGGTGGGTGAAGGTGTACGAGTGCGCGCCGGCGCGGGTGAGCAACCGCGCGGGCGCCGTGGCGATACCGAGCGCACCGGCGACGAGTTTGGTGGCCCACTTGTCCATCGCCAGCGCGCCGGCGCCCAGTGGCGATCCCACCCACGGCACGCCGGCCAGATCGCAGAGCGCGGCCACCGTGCCGTCCTCACCGTGCGGTCCGTGCAGTACCGGGAACGCCACCGCGCAGGAACTCAGGACGTCGATCGCGCCGGCCAGACCGATCGGTCGGTCCGCCCGGTCCCGCCAGAGACCGGCGGGATCGATGGTGAGGCGAACGGCGTGGTATCCCGTCTGCTCCAGGCCCATGGCCACCGCCGCGGCCGAGGCGAGAGAGATGTCGTGTTCGCAGTTGCGGCCGCCGCCGATCACGGCGACCCGGGTGGTACGGGTCATCAGGCGCTCCTTCGGTGTAGCCGGGCGCTGAGGCCCGTGACGATCTCGTGTTCGAGGGTTTCCGCCCAGCCGGCCCATTGCGCCGCGGTCGGCTCGCCGTGCTCGCCCTGGCCGAAGACGGTTACCGGGTCGCCGACGGATACCGGGGTATCGGGGCCCAGATCGATGACGGTCATATCCATGGAAATCCGGCCGGCCACCGGGCGGCGGGTACCGGCTACCCATACCTCGGCTCGGTGGGAGGCCAGCCGGGGAAGGCCATCGGCGTACCCGACCGGGATCAGGCCCAGCCGGGTCGCCCGCGCCGCCGTCCAGGTATGCCCGTAGCCGACCGGTGTACCAGCCGGCACGCTGCGGATGGTCACCAGCGGGGCGGTCAGGGTAAGGGCGGGACGCAGCCGTACCGTGCCCGACTCGTCGATGCCCACCAGGCCCGCGCCGATACGGCTCATGGTGTGGTGCGACAGTGGATCGCTCAGGGTGGCGGCCGTCGCCGCGAGGTGGTGGTCGGCCGGGCGCAGGCCCGCGGCCCGGGCCACCCGCAGACCCCAGGCGAACCGGTTACGCCCCCGCGCGTTGGCGGCGTGGCCGGGCCGGTCGGCGCAGGGCAGGTGTCCCATGATTCCGACGACCCGCAACCGGCCCTGCCGCTCGGCCCGCCGGGCGGTACGGCAGAGTTGGCCCCACTGGGCGGGTTCGGCGCCGTCGCGGCCCATGCCGGTATCCAGTTGCAGGTGGATACGGGCCCCTGGAGCGCTACGGGCGATCGCCTCCAGGTGGTCCAGGCCCGGCACGCCGAGTTCGATGCCCAGCCGTAGCGCCGCGGCGAAGTCGGCATCCGGCGGGTTGAGCCAGCTCAGAATCGGCTGGGTCAGTCCCGCGGCGCGCAGCGGCCGAGCCTCGTCGATGCTGGTGACGCCCAACCGGGTCGCGCCACCGGCGAGGGCGGCCCGAGCCACATCGACCTGGCCGTGGCCGAAGCCGTCGGCCTTGACCACCGCCATCAACTCGCCGGCGGTACGGGATTTGATGGTACGTACGTTGGCGGTGACCGCGCCCAGGTCGACCCGCAGGCTCGCCTGTGGCCGCAGCGACAGCAGGATGGTCATGGCACCACGCTGGCTGGCGCGCTAACCCGGATGCCTCCGTCTGAGGTACCGATGAACGGTCCTGAAGGCTTAGCCGGCAGGTCCGGGGGAGGAGACCATCGGCCGGAGCTAGACTGGAGAGTGGCTTTGACGCATAAGCAAATCTTCGAGCGGTACATGTATGCCGGCGCGATCACCCGGAACCCGGACGCGATCGCCGCGATGTTCACCGAGGATGGCGTGTACGACGCCCCGCTGGTTCCCGACGGCCATCCGCTGCGGCACCTGGTTGGCCGCGACGCGATCCGGACCGGAACCGGTTTGTACCACCAGCAACCGACCTACCAGGCCACGATGAACCTGGAACGCTCTGCCTACGTCCTGCACGACACCTCGGATCCCGACGTCTTCATGGCCGAGATCGATGTCGCCTTCGACGAAGCCGACGGGCGGCGGACGACGATGTCGCTCCTGCAAGTCTTCCGGCTCCGCGACGGGCAGATCGCCAAGCTTCGCGACTACTTCACCGAGCTGCCATCGGTCGCCTCAGGCGGTCACCCGAGTTGACCCCCTGGGCCGGTCGGCCGCTGTTCGCGTAGAAGGAGTTTTTCTCGGCCGCGGAGGCGAGCGGCCTCTTCGAAGTCGCCTCGGTCGATGGCTGCTTCCTTGGCCGCCCGTATCTCGTCGAGTCCGGCGTTCGGGCCCGGCTCTGGCACGCTGCGGTGCTGGGCCGGACTCGAGGTACGGGCGTTGGTTGGTGGGTCGGGTGGATCGGGTGGGTCTGTGGCGTCGAGGTCGGCGAGCCGGCCGGTTTCGAGGTCGGCGAGGTCGACCCCGTCCAGGATCGCTTGGAGAACCAGCGCGAGCGACGTGCCGTACACGGGGATGTCGGCGGGTTCATCGAGCAGCCGTTGACGCCGCCCGGGCAGCAGACCGCGCGGCTTGGTCTCGAGGTTCTCGATGCGGCAGGCGGTCCACTGGATCGTTTCGTCCATGACGTTGACGGCGGCAGCCAGGTGCCGGTCCTCGGGGATCTGCATGATCGTGATGAGGTGTGGGTTGCGATACCCGCGCAGGATTGCGCCGTGCTCGGCGATCGGCAGCAGGCGCCACGCGCCGTCGAACAGCGTCGCGTCGCCGATCCGGTCATACAGCGCGACCAGTTCCGCGGTGGCGTGCATCAGGTGTTCAGATTGGGGCGCGGTTGTCTGGTGTTCACGGATCAGCCGATCGATCACGTCGTGGATCTCGACCCGGGCGGGGGACAGGTGCCAGCCGGCGACCGGTTGCAGCGCGCCTTTGGTGTCCTGATGGACCCCGACGAGGCCGGCGTGCAGCGCCACCACCGCATTGTCGCCGGCGACCCGGTCGTTGACGGTGACGACCACCCGGGACAACGTGGCTGGCACCGCGTCGCTGCGTATGCCTGGTCCGTTGTAGCCCATCCGCCCGACTGTCAGTTCCCGAGGCTGGTCGATGGGAAGCTGCAACAGCGGGTTCGGCCGGTCCACGCCGGCGGAGCCGTGCAAGTACGGGTAGAACCGGGCCGCCCAGCCGGTGATCACCGCGCCGCCATAGGCGTCGGCCGGGTTGTAGATGCGTTGCCAGAACGCCGTATTTGGCGTGCCCGCGGCGGCGCTGACGAACTCCTCGGTGATCGGCACGAGCGAGCGGCGCCAGGTATCCATTCCGAACGGGGCCAGCCCATCGACGCGGGCGCGGATGCGTTCCCAGTCCGCTACCGTCCCGGTCAGGGTGACCGACGGGATCCCGCACACACAGCGCAGCCAGTAGCTGAAGTAAGGCGCGTATACGTCCAGGAGGACGACACGTCCGGCGACTCGCTCGATCTGACCGCTGGTGGAAAAGTCGCACTCGAACAACGCCGCGTTGCTTACCTCGGCAGCCAACTGCTTCGATAGCAAGTCCACCACGAGCCGCCAGGATTCCTCATCGCGAGGCATCGCTCCGTCGACGACTACCGCAAGCTGCTTACGCCCAGCGTGGCCGACCAGGCGGGGCCGCAGCGTATCGGCGTGCAGCCGCACGTGCTGCGCCACGCCTTGCGCAATGGTCAACCACACCGCGTCGGGCGACAACACCAGCGGCCGGTGCCCGGCGAACGCCCGACCGACGGCGCTCAGCAGCGGATGCACCCCGTCCGGCGTAAGGATCGGAAGCTCTGGATCACCACCGACAACGATTGAGTCCGGCCATAACTCACCCACAGGCTGGGTTGGCAATGCCTGCGCCGCCGGGAGGACGTCGTCGACCGAGAAGGTCGTCATGGCCGGAGGGTATGCCGTGAGTGCGACCCGCGCCAGCCTGCATGATCCGGAAGGATTGTGGGGGTTATAGCACCCACAATCCTTCCGGATCATCTGCGAGTGTCGGTCAGCGGCCAAGCGGTCGCATGTCGGCGTCTTCATGATGGTTGCCTGCGGGCGCGGTGATCCGGTGGACTGCGTGGGCGCGGCGGATGGTGGCGGGTCCGGCTTCGGACAGTCCAATGTGCCGGACCTTGCCCTCGGCTACGAGGTCGGCCAATGCGCCGATGGTGTCCTCGATCGGCGTGTGCGGGTCGACACGGTGCTGGTAGTACAGGTCGACGTGGTCGGTACCGAGCCGTTTGAGTGAGCCTTCGAGTGCGATGCGGATGTTTTGCGGGCTGCTGTCGAGAAGGCGGGCCCCGCCGCGGGTGTGGGAGATGCGGCCGAATTTGGTCGCCAGGGCGACCTCGTGGCGGTGCGCCTTGACGGCCCGGCCGAGGAGTTCCTCGTTCGTGTACGGGCCCGCGCCGGTATAGGCGGCAGACATGCCCATCGTTCCGAGGCCGATACGGGATACCGCCAGATGCCCGAGCCTGATGTATTTCACGTTGACTGCGGTTGGGGAAAGGTGGTGCTCACGCTCGTCTGCGCCCAGGCATTTACGTCCGCGGTGAGTTCGTCGAGGCTGTTGCGGAGCCAGGTCAGTGCGTCCGGCCCGAGGACGAGTGTCCTCGGCGGGTCCGGACTCTGGACGGCGGTGATAATCGCCTCGGCTGCCTTGACCGGGTCGCCCGGTTGCAGGTCATGCTCGGCGAGATCCTCCTTGCGGCGGGCGCCGACGGTATCGGCGTAGGCGCCGATCTCGTTGTGCACCTGCATGAGGGAGCGCTTGTAGTTGGTACGGAACGCGCCGGGTTCGACCGTCATGACCGTGATGCCGAGCGGCTGGACCTCCTTGCGCAGGGACGCGGTCACGGCTCCCAGCGCCGCCTTCGTCGCCACATAGTGGCCCGCGCCGATCGGGCAGCTATGGACCCCGGCCGAGGAGATATTGACGATGGTGCCGCTATGCCGTTCGCGCATCGCGGGCAGGACACTCTGGATCAGAGCCACCGGGCCGAAGAAGTTGGTGGCGAACAGTGCCCGAACCTGGCTGTCGCTGGCCTCTTCGACGGCCGCGCGGTACCCGTGGCCGGCATTGTTGACCAGCACGTCGATGCCGCCGAAACGCTCGTACGCAGTGCGTACGACCTCGCGCCGCTGTGCGTCGTCGGTAACGTCGAGCGGTAGCGGCAACGCGGTGTCTGGGTACGGCCGCACGACATCCTCAATCGTCGATGTGTCGCGAGCGGTCACGACGACCGTCTCGCCGCGCTCCAGCAGAGTCGAGGCGAGCGCTTGCCCGATACCGGTTGAGCATCCGGTGATGAGCCAAGTGGCCACAGTGGATTACCTTCCTGGTTGTCCTGACGTCCGCAAGCGTTGCCGCGGTGGGCGCCGGGAACAAGGCCGCGTCGTTCCTAGCAATGGCACGGCTAGGCAGGCTTCGTTGCCGGGCTGGCACACTGGTGTCGTGGCAGCAGTCGGTGGCCTGGGCGACTTCCTACGAGCCCGGCGAGGCAAAATCAAACCCACAGCGGTGGGCCTGCCGGCCGGGCCTGGGCAGCGCCGCACCCCTGGCCTGCGGCGCGAGGAGCTCGCGGCGCTGGCCGGCATCAGCGTCGACTACTACATCCGGCTGGAGCAGGGCCGGGAAACCAATCCCAGCCTGGCCGTCCTGGATGCCCTCGCCGGCGCGCTGTTGCTCGACGAGGAGGAGCGTACCCACCTGCACGCCCTCGCCCGCCACGCGGCCCAGGCCGCCGGCAAAGGCCCCGGCAGCCCGGCCCGGGACCAGTCGGGCAACGGCACGGAAGCCATTTCAGACGGCATCCGCCAGCTACTGGAAACCCTCCGGCCCTGCCCCGCATACGTTCTCAGCCAGATCAGCGACGTGGTCGCCGCCAACCCCGAAGCGTTGGTCCTCTTTCACGGCCTGGCGGATTGGCCGACGGCACGCCGCAACACCGCCCGCTACACCTTCCTTCACCCCGCCGCCCGCGACCTGTTCGCCGACTGGCCGCATACGGCCGCCGCCACCGCCGCCAACCTGCATGCGGTTGCCGCCAACCAACCAGACGCACCCGGCCTGACCGAACTGATCGACGAACTCACCGAAGGAAGCCCCGAATTCGCCGAGCTCTGGCAGCGTTATGACCTGCGCCGCCGCCGCGCCGAACCCAAGACCTTCCGGCACCCGCACGTCGGAACCATCACCCTCGCCTACGAAGTCCTCCACCTCGCCGACGGTCTCCGCATCTCGATCTACCAAGCCAGACCGGGCAGCGCCGACCACGACGGGCTGCGACTGCTCGCCATGCTCGCCGCCGAACCAGCCGAACCCCGCTGACCCGTATCTCCACCGGACAGCCTGTCCGATTGGGGGCGGCGGTGCTGGACCAGCCCTGCTACCGTCAGCCGCGCGGATCGCGCCGAGGCACGAGGGGGGCTAATGGGCTTGATGGACAAGCTGCGTGGCGAGTTCATTGACATTATCGAATGGCTCGACGATAGCCGCGATACGATGGTGTGGCGCTTTCCCCGGTACGACAATGAGATCAAAATGGGCGCCCAGCTCGTTGTGCGGGAGTCGCAGACCGCGGTCTTCGTCAACGAGGGCAGCATCGCCGACGCGTTCGGGCCGGGCACATACACCATCGAGACGCAGAACGTGCCACTGCTGTCCACCCTCAAGGGCTGGAAGTACGGTTTCCACTCGCCGTTCAAGGCCGAGGTCTACTTCGTCAGCACCCGCCAGTTCACGGACATGAAGTGGGGCACCCAAAACCCGGTCATCGTACGGGATCCGGAGTTGGGTGCGGTGCGGTTGCGCGCGTTCGGCGCCTTCTCCGCCCGGGTCGTGGACGCCACCAAGCTGCTGCGCGAGCTGGTCGGTACCGATCCGCAGTTTCGCACCGAGGAGGTGCAGGAGTACCTGCGGCAGGTGATCGTCAGCCGGCTGGGCAGCGCGCTGGCCACCGCGCGGATACCGCTGCTGGACCTTGCCGCGCACCAGGACTCGATCGGCCTGGCCGTGGCGGGGCCGCTGAGCGAGGATCTGGCCGACTTCGGCATCGAGATCCCCAAGTTCATCATCGAGAACATCTCGGTGCCGCCCGAGGTCGAGGAGGCCCTGGACAAGCGCAGCCAGATGGGCATCCTGGGCGACCTCGACCGATACACCCAGTTCCAGACGGCCAACGCCATCGAGGATGCCGCGAACAACCCGGGCGGGGGCGCGGGCGCCGGCTTCGGCCTCGGGCTGGGCATGGCGGCCGCGCAGCGCCTGGCCGGGGGGTTGCCGGGCCAGGCGGCGGGCGGTGCCACTGCCACCGCCGCACCGATGCCGCCCCCGCTGCCCACCGCCGACCATTGGTTCGTCGGTGTGGGAACCGAACGGCGTGGCCCTTTCGACGTCAACGAGCTGGCCTCGCAGCTCACCCCGACCACCCTGGTATGGAAGGCCGGCATGGCGCAGTGGGCGCAGGCCCAGCAGGTACCGGAGCTGGCCGCGCTGCTCGCGAACACGCCGCCGCCATTGCCACCGACCCCGCCGTCCGCCTGAGTTGGAGTACCGGTGACCGAGCAGACTCCCACGCAGCGGCCACGGACCGCGCAGACCTTTCCGTGCAACGGCTGCGGCGCCCGGGTTGAGTTCGCACCCGGCACGACCGTACTGCGCTGCCCGTACTGCGGCCACGAACAGCAGGTGGTCGCCGTCGGGCGGCAGGTACGCGAGCACCGGTACGAGGAGATCGCCAACCTGCCGCCAAAGGCTCGCGGCAGCGTCGCCGCCCACGTACTCGAGTGCCAGAAATGCGGAGCCCGTACCGAGAGCCAGGCGCTCTCGGGCAGCTGCCCGTTCTGCGGCGCGCCGCTCGTCGCCGACCCGCGAGCCGGTGACCAGATCATCCCCGAGGCGGTACTGCCATTCGCGGTGGACCGCGCCGGAATGCGTACCGCGCTGCGCCGCTGGATCTCCTCGCGCCGGTTCGCACCGTCGAGCCTGAAGCGGGTCTCCGAGGCCGAGTCCGTGAAGGGCACCTACCTGCCGCACTGGACCTACGACGCGCGTACCGACACGCAATACACCGGCGAGCGCGGCGAGTACTACTGGGTGACCGAGACCTACACCCAGACCGTCAACGGGCAGTCCCAGACGCAGACCCGGCAGGTGCGCAAGACCCGGTGGCATCGGGCCAGCGGCGAGGTGCAGCGCGACTTCGACGACATTCTGGTACCCGGTACCGGGCGGCTACCGGAATCCGTGCTGGACCGGTTGACGCCGTGGCCGCTACACGAGGCGGTCGCCTTCCAGCCGGAGTACCTGGCCGGGTACGACGCACTGCGGTACGACGTCGAACCGGACGACGGGCTGCGTACCGCGAAGGAGAGCATCGAGCCGGTCATCCGCGACGACTGCCGTCGCGACATCGGCGGCGACGAACAGCGGGTGCACTCCGTAGATACCACATACTCACACGTCACCTTCAAGCTGATGCTGCTACCCGTGTGGCTGGCTTGCTACCTGCACGCGGGCCGGACGTACCAGGTGACGGTCAACGCGCGTACCGGTGAGGTGATCGGCCAGCGACCGTACAGCGTGGCGAAGATCGCCCTGGCCGTCGCCGCGGTCGCGCTGGTCATCGCCGCGATCGTCGTCCTGGTGGTGCGCTCACGCTGAGGTAACGACCGCCTTGATTTGGCTGAGGACGTAGGTGCACCCGTGACCGTGGAGACGCCAGAGCAGCGCAGGATGCGGGAGCAGCAGCGCGTCCTTTTCGATGGGGTGGCTGGCCGGTACGACGCCACCCGCCAGAGCTATCCCGCTGAGATTGTCGACGCCGTTGTCGCGAATGCCGCGATCGGCCCGGGCGCCACCGTACTGGAGATCGGCTGCGGTACCGGCCAGCTCACCCGGCAGTTGGCAGGGCGCGGGCTCAACCTGACCGCCATCGACATTGGCCCCGCGATGGTGCAGGCCGCGCGGCGCAATGTCACGGATGTGGGGGTACGGTTCCAGGCTTGCGCCTTCGAGGATTTCGCGGAGGGCGGGCCGTTCGATCTCATCGTGTCCGCCACCGCCTTCCACTGGATCGACCCCACCGTGGGCCTGGCCAAAGCCGCCCGGCTGCTGCGCCCCGGTGGCTGGCTGGCGCTGCTGACCACCGGGGAGCGCTACCCGCAGCCGCTCCAGGGCAGGCTGCGCGAACTGTGGGTCCGGTACAGCCGCCAGACCGAGAAATGGTCCGACCAACCGACCTGGTTGGAGGCGCTGCGGGAGGACGAGCTCTTCGGTGAGACGGTGGAGGCGAGCCACACCAGGCCCCTCCGCCTTCCCGCGGAGACCGTCATCGGCGTCGAACGTACCCGCGCCACCTTCCTCAGCTATCCGGAGCAGGACCAGGCGAACTTCACCGCCGACCTCAAGGCACTCCTTCCGCCGGGCTCGCACATCGACTTGATCCAGGAATGCGTTCTCGCCATGGCACCAGTAATCGCCTACGGATGACTATTCGGCCCGCGGCCCGTACAGCAGCGATTGGCGTCGCATAATCTCGCGCATCGATGTACCGCGGTCCACACCATAGGCGGTACCGGGGAAGTCGAGACTCTTCTGGACTGCCCACAGATCGTCGTGCCGGTCCGGCGAGAACAACTCGGCCGGATCGCCGGCCGCGATCCAACCGATGGGCACAACGGTTCCCGGTGCCAGCCGGGAGTTCACGTGCAGAACACTGTTGATGCGCAGTTCGGAACCGGCACCGGCACGCGAACCGGGAAACATCGATGCACCGGTCGCGATGAAGACCTCATCCTCGACGTGGGTACCGTTGAGATGGGTATGCGGACCGACCAGCACCGAGTCACCGATCACGACCGGATGCGCAGCCCTGCCTCGCAGAACGGCGTGCTCCATCACGACGACATCACTCCCGATGACCACCGGACCGTGCACGGCGTGGATCACCACCAGGTCGAGAACTCTCGACCCTGCGCCGACAGTGACGTCGCCGGTCAAGATTGCGTGAGGTGAGACCCAGGCGTCCGGATGCACGTTGACCATGCCCATGCCCACCAGTCTGCGCCAGCGCGCGATCTGGCTACGTAGCGGGGACGTCCCACAAACGTACGGTGCCATCCGCGCCCGCGGTGGCCACGGTGTGGCCGTCCGGACTGAACGCGACGCCCTCGACAACGTCGGTGTGGCCCAGGAAGGTGGCGACCAGGCCGCCGGTGGTCACGTCGAACAGCCGCGCGGTGTGGTCGCCGTCGGCGGTGACGAGGCGCTTTCCGTCGGGGCTGAAGGCCAGCCCGAAGATCTGAACCGGGCCGCGCTTCGCCGTGGGGGCCGTGGCCAACGTGCCGACCGGCTGTCCGGTACGCACACTCCACAGTCGCGTCGTACCGTCCTGCACGTCTCCGGTCGCGAACGTCTTGCCGTCCGGACTGAACGCCACGCCGACGGCGGGATGGGAGTATCCGATGATCGCGGTCGCGCTCGCGCCCGTCGCCGCCTTCCACAATCCCACCGTGCTCTGCTGGCCCCGCTCGTCGACGGCTTGGCCGCCGGTGGCGAGCAGCGTGCCGTCGGGGCTGAACGCCATCTGGATGACGCGCACATTAGGTGCGGTGATGGCGATGGCAACCTGGGCGGTCGCGACGCTCCAGAGCCGCACCTGGCCGTCCTCGCTCGCCGCGGCGACGGTCTTACCATCCGGACTGAACTCGACGTCGGTGACCGGGCCGGAGCGGTCGGCCGCGAGGGTCGCGCTGGCGCGACCGGCGGCGACGTCCCACAGGTGCACCTTCCCAGCAGCGTCTGACACGGCGAAGGTCTTGCCGTCCGGGCTGAACGCCACGCTGATGAGTTGGCTCTGGGCGACCCCGAAGGTAGCCGTTGTCCGGCCGGAGGCCACCGCCCACAACCGGACGGTGCCGTCCGCGCCGGCGGAGGCGATTGTCGTACCGTCGGGACTGAACGCCACGCTGTTGACCACCCCGGTATGACCGGTGAGCACCGCGCGCGCCGTGACGCCTTGCGAGGACCCGATGGCGATGACCTGAGGTGGTGCGCCCGGACCACTTACCCGAAGCGCCAACGGCACCGCGATGAACGCGGCTCCGCCGACGACAACGGCGGCGGTCACGGCGACGCCGGCCAGCAGGCTCCGCAGCCGGCGACGCGATCCGCGCCGGCGGGCGTCTCGCGGCGGGGGCAGCGTTATCGCGTCCGCCTCGACCGCG
>JBPYFB010000264.1:0-14908 GCA_051986465.1 Rugosimonospora sp. | reverse complement strand
CCGACCCTTGTGGACAGTCAGGTCGCGCCGCGCCACATCGACCTGCGGCCGTTCGCCATCAACGATGGCAACGATGTCTGGCTGCTGCCCGGCGGGCTGACCCGGGTGGCGCTGCCGGAGGGGGCGCTCGTCGTCAACTCCAGCCAGGGCGGCGGTTCCAAGGACACGTGGGTACTGGCCGAAGCGCCACCGGCGCCGCCGGACCCCCGCGTGTTCGCGCGCCCCATGAGCATCGAGGTGATCCCGCACGACATCGCACCCGAAGACGCCGCGGGCGGCGGCCAAGGCCAGCAACAGCAATAGGGGGTACGGGATGCTGAGCCGGATCGCCGAGTCCCTGTTCTGGATCGGCCGGTACGTCGAGCGGGCCGACGACACCGCCCGCATCCTCGACGCCTTCCTCAGCCGGCTGCTGGAGGACCCGTGGTCGGACGAGGACGCGGCGAGCCGTTCCCTGCTCGCGATCCTGGGCACCCAACCGCCTCGCGGCGAGCGACTGTCCAGTGGGGACGTTCTGGAACGGCTCGCCTTCGACACCAAGAACGCGAGCTCGATCTGCGGCGCGATCGCGGCCGCCCGGCAAAACGCGCGGGGCGCGCGGGAGACCATCTCGACCGAGATGTGGGAGTGCCTCAACGTCACCTGGCACACGCTTCCGGCGCGCCAGCTCGCCGCGGAACGGTTGGGCCCCACGCTGTTCCTCGCGTTCGTCCGGGAACGCTCCGCGGTGCTCGCCGGCCTGGCCGAGTCCACCATGAGCCGCGACGAAGGTTGGCGGTTCCTCAGTCTCGGCCGCAGCCTGGAGCGCGTGGACATGATGGCGCGCCTGCTGTCCGTACAGCTGTTGCCCGGCTTCGCCGGCGAGGGGCACAGCCCGTTCGGCGGAGCCGGCGACTGGCGCACCATACTGCGTGCCTGCGGCGCCGACGAGTCCTTCCTGCGTACCCACGGCGGCACCCTCCAGCCGCAGCGGGTCGCCGAGTTCCTGCTCCTGGACCGGCTCTTCCCGCGCTCCGCCCTGCACGCGCTCACCGCCGCCGAGCAGTGCCTGCGCGAGCTGACCCCGAGCATCGAGCGGGCCGGCATGGCCGATGCCGCCCGGCGCCCCATCGGTCAGGCACGCACCAGGCTGGAGTACGCCGACATCAGTTCGCTGCTGCCCGAGCTGCCTGCGCACCTGCGCGCCCTGCAACACGCGACCGCCGCCGCCAGCGCCGCGATCACCACCCGGTACTTCCAGCAGTCGGCGCCGGTCAGCTGGGAACACGAGGGGGTCTGAGCATGTCGGCCTGGCGCCTGCGCATCAACCACGTCACCGGCTTCACGTACCCGGGCACCGCGTACGCGTCGTACAACGAGGCGCGCATGACGCCGATGACCCTGCCACACCAACTCACGCTGTTCAGCCAGGTGGAGGTGACGCCTGCCGCGGCGACGTACCGATACCACGACTACTGGGGCACCCAGGTCACCGTCTTCGACCTGCAGCGCGCGCACCAGCAGCTGCGGGTCACCGCGAGCAGCCTGGTCGAGGTGGGCGAGGCGTGGGACGTCGAGGACGCCGGCTGGGATGTCCTCCATGGACAGTCTACTGTGGACGAGCACGCGGAGTTCCTGGTACCGACACCGCGCACCACGGTCGACGAGTCGCTCCACGAGTTCGCGGCGGAGGTGGCCGCCGGCGCCACGCCTCGGGAGGCGGCCCGGCGCGTCGCCGACTGGGTCGGCGAAACGGTCGCGTACGTGCCGGGGTCGACCGGCGTGCAGACGGGCGCGCAGGAGGCGTGGGACCTGCGCAAGGGCGTATGCCAGGACATCGCCCACCTCACCGTCGCGCTGGTGCGCTCGCTCGGCATCCCGTGCCGGTACGTCTCGGGATACCTGCACCCGAAGAAGGACCCGGCGCTGAACGAGACGGTCGAGGGGCAGAGCCACGCGTGGGTGGAATGGTGGTGCGGCGGCTGGGAGGGGCACGACCCGACCAACGGCGTACCGACCGGCAAGCGGCACGTACTGGTGGCCCGGGGTCGCGACTATACGGACGTCACCCCGCTCAAGGGCATCTACAACGGTCCGCCCAGCTCGCACCTCGGCGTCACAGTCGAGGTGACCCGGCTGGGCTGAACGCCAAGGCCCGGGGCTGTACCATTCGCAGCGCGGGGCCGTAGCCCAATGGCAGAGGCACGCGGTTTAGGTCCGCGCCAGTGTGAGTTCGACTCTCACCGGCCCCACGCGCTCGGTCTCGTCGGTCGACACCTCCCAGATTTTGGTCATACTTTTGACTATGACGACACTGCCGCTCGGCGAGGTCAAAGCACACCTGTCCGAGCTCGTGGGCCGGGTACAGAGCCACCACGAGCGGGTAACCGTGACGGTTCACGGTCGCCCTTCCGCGGTAATCGTCTCCGTCGAGGATCTCGAACAGCTCGAAGAGACGCTGTCGATCCTCAGCGATCCGGCCACCCAGCGAAGGCTCGCCGAGTCCGACGCCGAGCTCGCCAGGGGCGACGTCGTATCGGCCGAGGACCTCGCCGAGACCATGCGCCGGCGCCGGTCCTCGGCCGGGTGAGCACGGAAGGCGTTCCGCCCTACACTCTCCGGACCACCCCGTTCGTGCACAGGGCACTGGGCGAGCGCCTGCCCGAGGCGGTGGCGGCGGCGGCATACGAATTCATGACCGGGCCGCTCATCCGGGAACCGTATCGCGTCGGCAAGCGGCTGCTCCCTCCGTTCGAGGACAGGTACAGCGCGCGCCGGGGCACGTACCGGATCATCTACCGGATCGACGACGGCGAACGCACGGTCACGGTCGTCGACGTAGATCATCGGCGCGACACGTATCGGCTGTAGGCCCCTTGTTTGCGGTTTTTTCGAATAGCGGTACCCTTGGCGGTATGGCCCATGCTCTGCGCGAACGAACCGTGTTGCCCCCGGAAGACCCGTCTGACCTCGCGCGATTCGCCCGCGGTTTGGCCGACGCCGAGGCGCCGAGGAGGGCCAGACTGGTCGACCCGGACGGTTCCGAGATCGAGATTCCCGACGAGTTGTACGGGGTGCTGTGCGACGTCGTGGAGGCGTTGTCGCAAGGACTGGCAATTTCGATCGCGCCACACAACACGATGCTGACCACGCAGGAGGCCGCCGACCTGCTCAACATTTCTCGACCCACGCTGGTGCGACTGCTCGTCGATGGCGAGATCCCGCACACCATGCGGGGGCGGCATCGGCGAGTCCTCCTGCGCGATGTCCTTGATTACCAGGAGCGGACTCGCACCGAACGCCGGCAGGCCCTCGATAAGATGGCTGCCGACGCCGAAGATGACGGTCTGTACGAGGCGACGGCCACGCCGAAGCCCATCAGGTGACGGGACGACATCGTGCCCTTTCCTGCGTTCCTGGATACCTGCGTGCTGTACCCGGCCTACCTCTGCGACACCCTGCTCCGCCTAGCGGAGGCGTCCGCCTACCGGCCTCTCTGGTCGGCCGACATTCTCGCCGAGCTACGGCGGAACCTGATCGATCGGGGCATCCTCGCCGACCGTGTCGATCGTCGCATAGCCATGATGACTCAAGCGTTCCCTGATGCGATGGTTACCGGCTACGAGTCCCTGATCGATGGAATGGCCAACGACCCAAAGGATCGGCACGTTTTGGCCGCCGCGGTCAGAGCGAGGGCAGAGGTGCTCGTTACGTTTAACACCAGCGACTTTCCCGAGCCGGTCCTCAAGCCCTATGACGTCGGCGTGGCACATCCAGACGAGTTTCTCCTTGACCAACTGGATCTGTACCCAGGGATCACGATCGAGGTTCTGCGGCAGCAGGCGGCCTCATATCGCCGAGAACCGACAGCCGTACCCGGTCTTCTCGTGCTGCTCGAACGGACCGGCGTTCCGCAGTTCACCGCCGAGGTACGGCGGCATCTCTAGCCGACCTCGACCTCGTCGCCGATCGAGATCTGGCCGGTGCCGTCGGGGATGAGGTTCAGGCCGAAAAGCAACAACTGATTGACATTGCGGTACCGGCCGAGCGTGCGCAGCGGTTCCCGGCCGCGCTCCCCCGTCTCCTGGTCGTTGGTGGTCATCACGCACCGGTCCGACGGCTTCGGCGCCCGGAACACCACCGCACCGATGCGCAGCCGCCCGCCCACCCAACCGTCCTCGGCCCAGGCCGGCGCGCCGCAGACCACCACGTTGGGGCGGAAGCGGGTCATCGGTACCGGCTCGTTGCCCGCCTCGGCGATCCAGCCGTTCAGGGCCTCCAGCGAGCCGGCGTTCGCGAGCAGCAGCGGGTACCCGTCGGCGAAGCTCACCCGGTCGGTCGGCTCGGCGTACCCGGGGTCGACCGGACGCTGCGTCGGATCGTGCAGGTACACGAGGCGGACCGGACGGCCGATCACGGTGCTGAGCCACTCGTCGGCCTCGGCGCCGGCGAGGCTCGCGGTCACCCGGTCGTGCCAGGCGTTCACCTTGACCAGTTCGGCGGCGGTCGCCGGTACCTTGAGATCGGGCATCGCGGGCGCGGACAGAATGATGCCGCCGTCCACAGTGGAGGGACGCACCTGGGTCAGCCGCGGCACCTCACGCTGGCTGACCACGTCGCCGTGCTCGTCGACGGGCAGCCATCGCCGGTCGCCCGCCAGCCCCCACGGTTCCACCATCGCGGTGTTGCAGTCGACGCGATGGCAGCCCTTGACCGGGTACATGTGGATCGACGCGACGCGCATATGACAAGGGTATGGGCGGTGTCTTTGTGTGCGGTACCGTCCGGCAGGGCAAGATGAGCGGGTGGATACCGAGCACGGCCACTCGCACGCCGTACCACACCAACACGACCATGACCATGACCATGAACACGATCACCACTCTGAACACGACCACCACCATGATCACGGTGACCATGATGACCACCATGATCACGGGAACCGGCTCTGGCACCGGATCGGTCACCTCCTCACGCCGCACTCCCACGACAGCACGGACAAGGTCGACGCGGCCCTGTCCGCCAGCGCCGATGGCATCCGGGCGCTCTGGCGGTCGCTGCTCATCCTCGGCGTCACCGCCGTACTGCAGGCGCTCGTCGTGTTCTGGTCCGGTTCGGTGGGGCTGCTCGGCGATACGCTGCACAACTTCGCCGACGCACTGACGGCGCTGCCGCTCGGGCTGGCGTTCCTGGTCGGCCGCCGGCCGCCCAACCGGCGCTACACCTATGGGTACGGGCGGGCCGAGGACCTCGCCGGCGTGGCGATCGTACTGGTGATCACGGCGTCCGCGATCGCCTCCGCCGTGGCCGCGATCGAACGGCTGGTCCACCCGCGGCCGATCGACCACCTGGCGGCCGTGGCGGCCGCGGCGGTACTCGGCTTCCTGGGCAATGAATGGGTCGCCCAGTACCGGATCCGGGTGGGCCGCCGCATCGGCTCGGCGGCGCTGGTCGCCGACGGCCTGCACGCGCGGACCGACGGGTACACCTCGCTCGCGGTGCTGGTCGGCGCGGGCGGGGTGGCGCTGGGCTGGCACTGGGCGGACCCGGCGGTCGGGCTCCTGATCACCGCCGCGATCCTGTTCGTGCTGCGCGACGCGGCGCGCGAGGTGTACCGGCGCCTGATGGACGCGGTGGATCCCGCGACGGTGGACGCGGTGGAGGCGACGCTGCGGGCCACCCCGGGCGTACTCGACGTGGGCGCGCTGCACGTGCGCTGGCTGGGGCACCAGATGCGCGCCGAGTGCGCGATCGTGGTCGACACGCACCTCTCGGTACTGGCGGCGCACGAGATCGCGGTCGACGCCGAACACCGGCTGATCCACCGGGTACCGCGGCTGATGGGGGCGCTGGTGCACGCCGATCCCGCGCCGCACAACGGCACCGACCACCACGAACCGCTCTCGGATCACCACGGTCAGATTGCGGGCTGAATGAAAGAATGCATACAGTACCGGAGTGCATGAACGGCTACTCGCGATGCTGGACGGCGTCCAATTGACTCCGGCACAGCGCCGGATCGCGCAGTGCCTGCTGGAGCACGCCAGCACGGCGGCGTACCTGTCCAGCGGCGAGGTGGCTGGGCTGGCCGGTGTCAGCCAGCCATCGGTGACCCGGTTCGCGATGGCGCTCGGCCACGACGGCTACCCGGCGCTGCGCCGGGCGCTGCGCGAGGGCGCGACCGAGGCCGCCGAACCCGACCCGGAGAACGAACTGCAGCGGGCGGTACGCGCCGAGGCCGGCAACCTGTACCGGCTCGCCGAGCGGCTGGCCGACGGTACGCCGGACCGGGCGGTCGTAACGGAGGCCGGCAAGCTACTCGCGGCGAGCCGGCCGCTGCCGGTACTCGGGCTGCGCGCCGCGGCTCCGCTCGCCCGCTACTTCGGGTACTTCGCCGCCAAGGTGCACACGGACGTTCGGGTACTCGACCACGGCGGTTCAGCACTCAGCGACCAACTGGAGCAGGCGCGGGCGGCCGGGGCGGGCGCGCTGCTCGGCATCGTGCTGCCCCGGTACCCGCGCGAGGCGCTGGAAGCGCTGCGGGAGGCGCGTGCCGCAGGGTTCGCCGTGGTCGTACTGACTGATTCGCCAGTCAGCCCCGCGGCCGCGCTGGCGGATTTCACACTGACCGGCGCGGTCGGCTCGCGGCTCGTCTTCGACCTGCACGCCGCGCCCATGGCCCTCGCCATGGTGCTCCTGCAGGCGATGTGCGACGCGGCACCGGCACAGACCCAGGCGCGCCTGGAGGAGTTCGAAGCGTCCGCCGCCCGCCGGGGCCTGTTCGTGGGATAGCCCGCCGGCCGCGGCGGCGGAGTCGTCAAGCAAAGGAGTGTCCACTATGGAACCTCAAACGGTGCGGGCACCCAGGGGCACGGCGCTGACCGCGCGCTCCTGGCCGCAGGAGGCCGCGCTGCGGATGCTCTGCAACAACCTGGATCCAGAGGTGGCCGAGCGCCCGGCCGACCTCGTCGTCTACGGCGGCACCGGCAAGGCCGCCCGGGACTGGCCCTCGTTCCACGCGCTCCTCCGCACGCTGACCACGCTCGCCGACGACGAGACGATGCTGGTGCAGTCGGGGCGGCCGGTCGGCGTGTTCCGCACGCACGAGTGGGCGCCGCGGGTGCTGATCGCCAACTCCAACCTGGTCGGCGACTGGGCCACCTGGCCGGAGTTCCGCCGGCTGGAGCGGCTCGGCCTGACCATGTACGGGCAGATGACGGCCGGCTCCTGGATCTACATCGGCACGCAGGGCATCCTGCAGGGCACGTACGAGACGTTCGCGGCCGTGGCCCGTAAGCGATTCGGTGACACGCTCGCCGGTACCCTCACGCTGACCGCCGGCTGTGGCGGTATGGGCGGCGCCCAGCCCCTGGCGGTCACGATGAACGGTGGCGTATGCCTCATCGTCGACGTGGATCCGTCGCGGCTACGGCGCCGGACCGAGACCCGCTACCTCGACCGGGTAGCGTCCACTCTGGACGAAGCGGTCGAACTGGCGCTCGCCGCCAAGCGGGAGCGGCGCGCGCTGTCGGTCGGGGTGGCGGGCAACGCCGCGACGGTCGTACCCGACCTGCTGCGCCGTGGGGTACCCGTCGACATCGTCACCGACCAGACCTCGGCACACGACCCGCTGAGCTACGTACCCGAGGGGGTCGAGCTGGCCGACGCGCGGGACTACGCCGCGGCCAAGCCGGAGGAGTTCACGCAGCGGGCGCGCGCGTCGATGGCGAAGCACGTCGCTGCGATGGTCGGGTTCCAGGACGCCGGTGCGGAGGTGTTCGACTACGGCAACTCCATCCGCGGCGAGGCGCAGTTGGGCGGGTACGACCGGGCCTTCGCGTTCCCCGGGTTCGTACCCGCCTACATCCGGCCACTGTTCTGCGAGGGCAAGGGTCCCTTCCGGTGGGCGGCGCTCTCCGGCGACCCGGCCGACATCGCCGCGACCGACCGGGCGATCCTCGAACTGTTCCCGGAGAACGAATCGCTGCACCGGTGGATCCGGATGGCCGGCGAGCGGGTCGCGTTCCAGGGCCTGCCGGCGCGCATCTGCTGGCTCGGGTACGGCGAGCGGGACCGGGCCGGGGTGCGCTTCAACGAGATGGTGGCCGCGGACGAGCTTCACGCACCGGTCGTGATCGGCCGCGACCACCTCGACTGCGGCTCAGTGGCCAGCCCGTACCGGGAGACCGAGGCGATGGCGGACGGTTCCGACGCGATCGCGGACTGGCCGCTGCTCAACGCGCTCCTCAACACCGCTTCGGGCGCGTCCTGGGTCTCCATCCACCACGGTGGCGGGGTGGGCATCGGCCGCTCCATCCACGCCGGCCAGGTGACGGTCGCCGACGGTACCCCGCTGGCCGCCGAGAAGATCGCCCGGGTGCTCAGCAACGATCCCGGTACGGGCGTGATCCGCCATGTGGACGCCGGGTACGAGCGGGCCGAGCAGGTCGCGGCCGAGCACGGGATACAGGTGCCGATGCGGTGACCGCCATCGTCGTGGAGCACATCGCGGAGCTGGTGACGAACGATCCGTCCATTGGCGACGGTCCACTGGGGATACTCCGGGATGCCGCGCTCGCCATCGAGGGCGAACGGGTCGCCTGGGTCGGGCCGGCCGGCCGCGCACCAGCGGCCGACCGGCGGATCGACGCGGGCGGCGGCGCGGTGCTGCCCGGGTTCGTGGACAGCCACGCCCACCTGGTCTTCGCCGGCGATCGCGCGGCCGAGTTCGCGGCCCGGATGGCCGGGCAGCCGTACGCCGGCGGCGGCATCCGCACCACGGTCGCCGCGACCCGGGCCGCCTCCGATGCCACGCTGCGTGCCACGGTATCCCGCCTGGTATCCGAGGCGGCTGCGCAGGGCACCACGACGATCGAGATCAAGAGCGGGTACGGTCTGTCCACCGTGGACGAAGCGCGGTCGCTGCGGATCGCGCGGGAGTTCACCGAGGAGAGCACGTTCCTCGGCGCGCACGTGGTACCCGACGGGTACGCCGCGGACGCCTACGTGGAGCTCGTCCGCGGCGAGATGCTGGCGGCCGCCGCGCCGTACGCGAAGTGGGTCGACGCCTTCTGCGAGCGGGGTGCCTTCGACGCCGACCAGTCGCGCGCCGTACTCACCGCCGGTGCCGAGGCCGGGCTCGGGGTACGGGTACACGCGAACCAGCTCAGCCAGGGGCCGGGCGTCCAGCTCGCGGTGGAGTTGGGCGCGGCGAGTGCGGACCACTGCACGCACCTGTCCACAAAGGACATCGAAGCGCTGGCCGGCTCGGGTACGGTCGCCACCCTGCTGCCCGGCGCCGAGTTCGCCACCCGCTCCCGGTACCCGGACGCACGCGCGCTGCTCGACGCGGGCGCGGTCGTCGCGCTGGCCACCGACTGCAACCCAGGCTCCTCGTACACCTCGTCGATGCCGTTCTGCATCGCGCTCGCCGTCCGCGAGATGCACATGACGCCGGCCGAGGCGGTATGGGCGGCCACCGCGGGCGGCGCCCGGGCCCTGCGCCGCCCCGACCTCGGCCACCTCGCCCCCGGTGCCCGGGCCGACCTCGCGATCCTCGACGCCGAAAGCCACCTGCACCTCGCCTACCGGCCCGGTGTACCGCTGACCCGAACCGTACTGCGCAACGGAGAACCACTGTGAAGACCGTGACCGTCACATCAACCGGCATCCGGCGGGAGGACGTGCTCGCCGTCGCCCGCGCCGATGCCCGGGTGGAGCTCTCGCCCGACGCGCTGTCGAGCATGGCGACCAGCCGCGGGCTCGTCGACGCCATCGGGCGCGACGAACGCCCGGTCTACGGCGTCACGACCGGCTTCGGGGCGCTGGCCAACACCTTCATCTCGCCGGAGCGCCGGGCCGAACTGCAGCACGCGCTCATCCGCTCGCACGCGGCCGGCGTGGGTGACCCGGTGCCGCGCGAGGTGGTCCGGGCGATGATGCTGCTGCGGGTACGCTCGCTGGCGCTGGGCCGCTCCGGCGTACGGCCACTGGTCGCCACCGCCCTGGTCGACCTGCTCAACCACGACATCACGCCGTGGGTACCGGAGCACGGCTCGCTGGGCGCCTCCGGTGACCTGGCTCCGCTGGCCCACTGCGCGCTGGTACTGCTCGGCGAGGGCTGGGTGCGTGCCAAGGACGGCGCCCGGGTATCCGCGGCCGACGCGCTGAACGCCGCCGGCCTGCACCCGATCGAGCTGTCCGCAAAGGAAGGACTCGCGCTCGTCAACGGTACCGACGGGATGCTCGGCATGCTGCTGCTCGCCAGTGCCGATGCCGCGCACCTGTTCACGATGGCCGATGTGACCGCGGCCCTCGCCATCGAGGCGATGCTCGGCTCCGACCGGCCGTTCCGCCCGGAACTGCACGAGATCCGGCCGCACCCGGGGCAGGCCGTATCGGCCGCGAACATCCACCGGCTGCTCGCCCATTCGTCCATTATGGACAGTCACCGCAACGACATGCAGCATGCCGTGCAGGACGCGTACTCCATGCGATGCGCACCTCAGGTCGCCGGTGCGGCGCGGGACACGCTGGCTTTTGTGGATACCGTCGCCGCCCGGGAACTGGCCTCCATAGTGGACAATCCGGTCGTACTGCCGGATGGCCGGGTCGAGTCAACCGGCAACTTCCACGGCGCCCCGCTCGGGTTCGCCGCCGACTTCCTCGCGATCGCCGCCGCCGAGGTGGGCGCGATCTCCGAGCGCCGCGTGGACCGGCTGCTGGACGTCTGCCGCTCCCGCGACCTGCCGGCCTTCCTGAGCCCCGACCCCGGCGTCAACTCGGGACTGATGATCGCGCAGTACACGGCCGCGGGCATCGTCGCGGAGAACCGCCGCCTCGCCAGCCCGGCCAGCGTCGACTCGCTGCCGACCAGCGGGATGCAGGAGGACCACGTGAGCATGGGGTGGGCGGCCACCCGCAAGCTGCGCACGGTACTCGTCAATCTGACCAACCTGCTCGGCGTCGAGCTGCTGGCGGCAGTGCGCGGCCTGCAACTGCGGGCGCCCCTGACGCCGTCGCCGGCCGGCCGCGCGGCGATCGCCGCCGTCTCGGCGGTGGCCGGGGAGCCGGGCCCGGACGTGTTCCTCGCGCCCGTCCTCGAAGCCTGCCATGAGCTGATCGCGGGCACCGCGCTGCGCGCCGAGATCGAGGCCGCCCTCGGCCCCCTCCCCTAGCAAGACCGCCCCCCGGAGCCCACCAAGATCGCCACCGGAGCCCACCAAGATCGCGACAATTTCATTGAAGTTGCGGGGTTGGGAGACCCGGGACACCGCAACTTCAATGAAATTGCGCAATGCGCACGGCGCGGGGTGAGGGCGGTCAGAGCTCGCGTTCGATGATCTGTGCCAGGGCTCGGAAGGCGATGCCCCGATGGCTTATCGCGTCCTTCTCCTGCGCTGTCAGTTCCGCGTTGGTGCGCACTTCGCCATCGGCCACGAAGATGGGGTCGTAGCCGAACCCGCCATCGCCGTGTGGCTCGCGTACCAGCCGGCCGCGCATCTCACCGTCCACAACGAACTCGCGGCCGTCCGGATGCACGAACGCCGCGGCGCACATGAACGCCGCGCCGCGCTCGCTGTCCGGCATGTCGGCGATCTGCGCGAGCACCAGGTCGAGGTTGGCTCTGTCGTCGCCGTGCCGACCGGCCCACCGCGCGCTGAAAACGCCCGGCATCCCGTTCAGGAGGTCGACCGCGAGACCGGAGTCGTCGGCGATCGTGGGCAGCCCGGTGTTGCGTACCCCCTCGCGCGCCTTCAGCAGCGCATTGTCCGCGAAGGTGCGCCCGGTCTCCGGTACCTCCTCGTAGCTGGGCACGTCGGCGAGGCTCACCACGGTAAATCCGTCGAGGATCCGGGCCAGCTCGGCGAGCTTCTTCGTGTTGCGCGTGGCGAGCAGGACCTTCATGACGCCAGGGCAGACTGCTGCAGTTCCGCGAGGCGCGCGCAGCCGCCGACCGCGAGGTCGAGCAGCCCGTCCAGTTCGGCCCGGTTGAACACCGCGCCCTCGCCGGTGCCCTGCACCTCAACGAAGTCGCCGGTGCCGGTGCACACCACGTTCATGTCCACATCGGCCACCACGTCCTCTTCGTAGCACAGGTCCAGCCGGGGTTGGCCGCCGATGACGCCGACGCTGACCGCCGAGATCGACCGGTGCAGGACGTCGGCCGGCGACCCGGCGAGGGCGCGCTGACCGGCGAGCCAGGCCACCGCGTCGGCGAGCGCGACGTATCCGCCGGTGACCGCCGCGGTGCGGGTACCGCCGTCGGCCTGCAGCACGTCGCAGTCGAGGACGATCGAGTTCTCGCCGAGGGCGGCGAGGTCGAGGCAGGCGCGCAGGCTGCGGCCGATGAGGCGGGAGATTTCATGGGTACGCCCACCGATGCGGCCCTTCACGCTCTCCCGGTCGGAGCGGGTGGTGGTGGCCCGCGGCAGCATCGCGTACTCGGCGGTGACCCAGCCGAGCCCGGAGCCCTTGCGCCAGCGCGGGACGCCCTCGGTCACGCTGGCCGTGCACAGCACTCGGGTGGCGCCGAACTCCACGAGCACAGAGCCTTCCGGATGGATGCTCCAGTTGCGGGTGAGGGTGATCGGTCGCAGTTCGTCCGGATTACGTCCGTCGGGTCGGGCCATTCGCACAAGATAGCGCGAGACGGGTGATCAGGCGGCCAGCGGGGTGAGCGCCGGTCGGGCCGAGCCGAGTACCGCTTCGTAATGCGCTACGAGCTCGTCGCAGACCGCGCTCCACGTGCGCCCGAGTATCGCCTCGCGGCCGGCCGCGCCCATCTCGGCGCGCAGTTGCGGGTCGGCGACCAGGCGCGCGGTGGCGGCGGTGAGTGCCTGCGAGTCCAGCGGTGGCACGAGGTATCCGTTGACCCCGTTCTCGATCAGATCCACCGGGCCGCCCGCCGCGGGAGCCACGACCGGCAGGCCGCTGGCTGCCGCCTCCTGGATCGTCTGCCCGAACGTCTCGAATGGTCCACTGTGGACGAACACGTCCAGGCTCGCGTAGATGCGGGCCAGTTGGGCGCCGTGCCGGGGGCCGAGGAAGACCGCATCCGGCAACGCCTTGCGTAGCGCGCCCTCGGCCGGGCCGCCGCCGACAATCACCAGCCGGGTGCCGGGCAGCGACGCGATCGGGGCCAGCAGATCCACCCGCTTCTCGATCGCCAGGCGCCCCACGTACCCCACGAGGACCTCACCGCGCGGGGCCAAGGCCCGGCGCAGCGCCGCGCTGCGGTGCCGGGGGTCGAACCTCGCCGCGTCCACGCCGCGGCGCCACAGCCACACGCGCTCGACGCCATGCTCGACCAGCGCGGTGGCCGAGGCCGTCGAAGGCGCGAGGGTACGGTCGGCCCCGTTGTGAATGTTGCGCAGCCAGCGCCACGCGGCCGCCTCGCCGAGTGCGTCCACGCCCAGCGCCCCTCCTCCGCGGCGCTGCGCGTACGCGGCCGCGTAGGCCGGCACGTCGGTCTGGTAGACGGCGACCATGGGCAGCCGAAGGTGCTGCGCCACCGCGCTGCCCCGCGCGCCCAGGACGAACGGGCCCGCCAGGTGCACGATGTCGGTGCCGTGGCTGATCAGCGCCTGCGCGATGCGGGGGCTGGGCAGGCCGAGCCGGAACGTCGCGTATCCAGGCATCGCGACCGACCGGACCCGCACCACCGGGTACGGCAGCCGGCCGGTGACGCGTGGCAGGCCGGAAGCGGGCTCGGGCGCGATGACCAGTGGACTGTGGCCCCGCTCGACCAGGTGCTCGGCGACCCGGACGACGGAATGCGCGACGCCGTTCACGTCGGGCGGGAACGACTCAGAAATGATCGCGACTCGCATGCGGACAAAATGACCGAGACGGCGACACGGCAGGCCACGTGTGGCTGACGTGTTGACGAACTCTCAGTGATATCTCACACCTCGTAGCGTTCCCCGGACCGTACGACATATACCGGGCCTCCGAACGCGCTGGCCGCGGCCTCCGCCGTCGCCGCCTCGCTGACCCAGGCAGGCACCAGATGCGTCACCAGCAGCCGCCCCACCTCGGCCTTCGTGGCCACCTGCCCGGCCTCACGGCCGGTGAGGTGAATATCGGGCGGGTTGTCCATGCCGTCGAGGTAGCTCGCCTCGCAGAGGAAGACGTCGCAGCCCTGCGCTATGCGCAGCAGCGCGTCACACATGCCGCTGTCCGCGGAGTACGCGAGTATCCTGCCTTGATGCTCGATCCGGAACGCGAACGTCTCCACGGGGTGGTTGACGCGCTCGGCGGTCACCTGCAGCGGGCCGATCGCGAAGGTACCCGGCTTCAGCGTGCGGAACTCGTACACGTCGTCCAGGGGACCCTCGTCCGGGCTCCCGTACGCCGCGGCCAGCCGCTCGCGCGCGCCGGCCGGCCCGTACAGCGGGAGCCTCGGGTATGGCCCGTCCGGCGCGTACCGGCGCACCACGGCGTAGGAGCACGCGTCGAACATGTGGTCGCCGTGCAGGTGGGAGAGCAGGATCGCGTCGATGCCGCGCATGTCCGCGTAGCGCTGCAGTGCCGACATGGAGCCGGCACCAAAGTCCATCATCAGCGTGAAACCGTCGGCTTCGATCAGATAGGCCGAACAGGCGGAGTCGGGCCCCGGAAAGCTGCCCGCACAGCCGAGCACGGTCAGCCGCATCGGCTACCCCTGCACGATGGGGTGGGCGTGTCGGTCACGAGGCGCAGCCTACGCCGCCCGGCACCTCCTCCCGCAGGACTGGGGCCTCAGATGTCGCTAACGTGACACGCGTAGGGTCATTGCATCCGGTATCAGACTGCTCGTCCGTTCGGGGAGGTCGCGTGGGTAGTCAGACGATTGGTGGAGCCACGCGGCGGAGCGCCACCGTACCAACACAGCGCACGCCGATGCCGCCGTCCCATGCGCGCGTACCAGCGTCCAGATTCGAGCCGG
>JBPYFB010000263.1:0-19040 GCA_051986465.1 Rugosimonospora sp. | reverse complement strand
TTCGTCGATGTCGGTTACCCGCAGGACCGGACGTTCCTGTCCAGCAAGGATGGGCCGGCGCTGTGCGGCCGCGTGGGTGACGTCACCAACCAGGCCCTGATATGCCACATCAACAAGTCGACCGGCTGGGCCTCGGTGGGCTTCGGCGCCGGCGACTGGGGCTACTCCGAGGACCGCACGTGGCTCACCAACGCCGACGGCACAATCTCCTACTGCCGTCGCGTCGGAGTACCCGGCAACTACATCCAGTGCAACAAGTTCGACGGCAGCGGGACCATCTCCACCTCACCGTTCGTGGACGTGGCGTACCCGGAAAACCGAACGTATCTGTCCACCAAGGACGGACCTGCGCTGTGCGGCCGCGTGGGTGACGTCACCAACCAAGCCCTGGCCTGCCAGATCAGCACACCCACCGGCTGGATCACGGTCGGCTTCGGCGCCGGCGACTGGGGCTACTCCGAGGACCGCGCGTTCCTCACCAACGCTGACGGCACCGTCTCCTACTGCCGGCGCGTCGGTGTACCTGGCAACTACATCCAGTGCAACAAGTTCGGCGCTAGTGGGACCATCTCGACGTCGGCCTTCGTGGACGTCGGCTATCCCGACACCTTCCCCGGCTAGGCGGTACGGCGCGGGACCGGCGTGGTGGCGATTCCCTCCCCCGGGCGGCCACGCCGGTCGCGCGTTCCGGACCTTGTGATACCACGGGCTAGTCCTGGAGATCGCGCAAGACAGCGTACCGGACCGCCCGCCAACGGCCGTGGACCGAGTCGACGCAACATCGTCCACAGTGGACGTAGGTGACGGCCGAGGCTAGGGAGTTCGGCGGTGCGCCCCCCGGTGTCGCAGCGGAAGCTGCTGGGTCTCGTCGTTCGCCCCCAGCGCCGGAAGTGGCGTCTCGGCCGTTGCCTGGCGCCTGCGCCACACGATGAAGCCCAGTGCCCCCGCACCGACCAGGAACAGGACCGTACCGAATCCGGTCAGCACAACGGTCATGCCCGTGTTCTGGACATTCGGGCTGTCGGCCGCCTGCGCCGCGGCGGGGGTGGCCGAGTTGCCCGAGGTACCGAGGTCGTCGGGTACCAGCGGATTCGTCATGTCCGACGGGTCCGGCAGCGGCGAGGCCGGTGCGCTGAGCGGCGGCTGACTGGCTTGGACTTGGACGATTGCGTATGCGGCACGGACGGATGAGTCGCGGGTCACCGTGATGGTGTGGGTACCGGTGGCGCGGTACCGGCCGGCCGGTGGGACCGCGCGCAGAGTCGCTATACAGTCACTCCCCGATCGGGTCGGCGTGACGCGACCGAGTAGTGTTCCGTCCCATTCGAAGGTGATTTGAGTGAACGCGCAGTCATTTGTATGCCTACGCCCCCTGCTGCTCGCCAGCCAGCGGTACGCGGTCGTGAACGAGGCGTCCGGCTGGCCACTGGCCGGGCTGACCACAAGGCTCGTGTCGCCGGCCGCGTATCCGGACCCGGGGTCGACCGCGAGCCCCACGCCGACGGCGCCGCCGACGAGAAGCATGCCTGCTGCAAGGAGGCGCGCCATCCGCGTCCGTGGAGCATGTCTCCCGGACGCGGATCCTGGGGCACCGCATACGACTCGAATGATGCCGAACACTCTAATCACACTCCACCGGGGATCTGGGCGGTTTCCCGGAATGTCCCCGCGGCCACGATCACCGCGGTACGCCCAGCACGCAGTTCTAGCACAACGCGCCCGACCGCCCGCCTGACTACCCGTCCGGCTGCCCGCCCTTGCTACCGCGGCGCGTCGAAGGCGCCTCAGGGTGAGGGCTTGCAGCCGGACCCGCCGAGCTTGCGCAGAAGGACGTCCGTCTGGCTCTCCAGCCGGCTCTCCTCCGTGTAGTCCAACTGCCCCAGGCTCCGCGCGAAAACCACGGCGTCCCCAGCGGAGTCCACGGCCAACCTCTCCACCTGGTCACGGACGCCTCGGGATATCTCCAGCTTTCGCCGCCAGGTGGATACCGCCTCGGACTGTACGGGCTCAAGGTCCGAAGGCGGGACCAGCGCCTCGAGCCCGTCTGCCAGACCCTGCTCCTCGACGATGGTGTCGGTCATCAACCTCGGAATGGCGTAGATGGCCGACGTGTTCTCGGGCATGAGAGCGTTTGATATCTGATCCAGCTGGTGCTTGAACTTCAGTTCGAGCTCCCGGTCTTCGGTGCAGATCCCTACGACCTTGTTTTGGTAGCGCGTCGAGTTCGCACCCGATCCAGAAAGCACGTCGTTGATCACGACAAAGGTGAGCACGCTGCCGAGAACCGCCGCCACGATGCCGGCGATCCATTTGCCAACTGCTCGGGCGAACCCCTTGTGTGCGCTAGGTTGCTGTCCTTCGGCGGTGGTCGCCTGTACGTCGGTCATCAGGACCTCCCGCGCTCCGACACACCTGGACGAGCCGATGCCGCGTTCTAGGAGGGAGTATCGCGGGCAGCGCACTCGGCGGAGCGCGGCTTGTCAGGAAGCCAACAGGAGGGCAGCACTTCTGGCTGAAAGGGCCAGGGACAACCCGAATCGGATGGGTAATGCCCGCCCATATCCAGGGCACACGTCGAGCCGCCGATGGACTATAAACGTTGCATGCCCGACGATGGAGACCTGGATGCGCGGCTGCGTACGGCGATGTTCGCCCATTTGTCTCGCGTCAGCGCCGCCCATCCGGACGGGGCCCCGTCAGATGTGATCAACTCGTTCGCGTTCGATGGCTCACCAATGCGGCTGCTTGTTCAGCCCGGAATTCGCAAGCCCGCCCAACTCGACGCGGCTCTGACGATCCGCACCACGTGGACTCCACCCGGCGCTGCGGCGCCCTACGCCGACGAGGTCAGCACCGACGGAAGCTTGCGCTACAAATGGCGCGGCACCGACCCCAACCATCCGGACAACCGGGCACTGCGCGAAGCGATGCGCCGGCATGCCCCACTGGCGTACTTCTACCCCGTGGCCCGCGGCGTGTATCAGGCCATCTATCCGGTGTTCCTTGTGGACGAAGACCCGGCAGCGCACGAGTTCGCTGTGGACCTGGGCGAGTACGCCGAGCAGGACGAGGACGCTACCGATACGCCGCTGGATCGCCGATACACCCGGAGACTGACTCTGCAACGCCTGCATCAGGTGCTGTTCCGGCCCAGGGTCCTACGCGCTTACGAGTCCCGCTGCGCGCTGTGCCGCCTGGGCCATCCACCTTTGCTCGACGCCGCGCACATCTTGCCCGACCGTCATCCGCATGGCGAACCAGTGGTGCCGAATGGACTGGCCATGTGCAAAATCCACCACGCGGCATTCGACGCCAACATCCTCGGCATCCGGCCCGATCACGTCGTCGAAGTGCGCCGTGACGTACTCACCGAAATCGACGGGCCGATGCTGCGCCATGGCCTGCAGGAGATGCACGGAGCTCGAATCCAGCTACCCCGATCCCGCCGGGACCACCCCGACCCGAGGCGGCTTGAGGAACGCTACGCAGAGTTCCAGGATGCTGCCTGAGTCGGGCTACTGCGCCGCGTTGCCGTGCGTCACGCGCAGGTAGTACCCGTCCGGGTCGTGCAGCCGGAAGTCGCGCAGTCCCCAGGGCCGGTCGCGCAGCGCCTCGGCCACCACTCCGTACGCCTGGCAAACATCGTGCAGCGCCGCGACCTCCTCGACCGAGTCCAACTCCAGCACGATCTCGGTACCCGCGCCCTTGCCGGAGGCGAGCCGTGGACGGGTGAAGCCCGGACCAGAGTCGGGCAGCTTCGCGACCGGGCCGAGTCCCAGGACCGCCTGGCCGCGGCGCAGGCTCACGTAGTCCGCGGCGCGCCGCAGCACCGTGAAGCCCAGCACCTCCACGTAGAACGCCACGCTCGTGTCCAGGTCGTCAACGAACAGTTCCAGACGCAGTCGCACGCGCCCTATCATCGCCGACCGGCCCACCGGGACGGTACCGGCCCGCCGACCGCTCCAGCAGCAGGGCGTGCGCGTACTCGCAGGCGATCGCGTGCTCGTAGACCGCGGTCGGCACGTCCAGCCGGGTATCCACGCGCAGCGGCGTACCGGCGGGAGCCCAGGCGTGGAACGTCGGGTCCCCGGTCAGCTGCGCGAGGACGCCGAGCAGAAAGGCGTCCAGGCGCAGCGAGTGTACGGCCCGCCGGTACTCGTCGGCCGACAGGCACAGCGCGAACGGGATGTTCATCAGGCACAGCGCGGTCTGGATGTCGAGTCGCAACAGGCGGCGGGTGTACGGTTCGGCGTCGATCACCGGTACCGAGAGCATCGTGACGTCCGGCTCCTCGACCCGCGGCAACGGGTACCCGCCGGTGGCCGCCCCGAGTGCGATCAGCACGTCGTAGACGTTCACGTCGTGCTCGATGACGGCCCGGTCGCCGAGCTGCCGCAGGCTCGTCGGGCGCAGCGTCACCTCCGGTACCGCCCCGGCCGGCGCGTTGCGCGCGATGAAGGCGAGCAGGTTCGTCTCGACGATGAAGTGCCGTACCAGCAACTGCCCGGCGCCGGGGCTCACACACCGGCGCAGAAACCAGACGCACAGAGTATCCATTGTGGAGTGTGCGGTGCCGGGTACCGGCAGCACCCGCTTGGCCACCACGATGAGCGTCACGACCAGCCGGGACAGCGGCCGTACCAACGGATACAGCCACCGGCGAGACCAGCGGCACTGGTCGAGCACGAGCAGTCGCCGGGTCGCCGGGTCGAAGGGCAGGCCGGGCGCGACCCGGATCGCGGTCCAGAGGTCGGCGTCAGCGCTCATCGTCGATCTCCGCGAGCTGCATCACGTAGAGCCGGGCCACCACCGTCGCGGTACGCACGATCCGCTCGGCTTGCGCTCGGTCGGCGGCGAAGCGGCGCAGCAGCCCGCGCAACTGTCCAATGTGGTCATCGTCGTGCTCGCCGTGGTACCGCAGGAAACTGACCTGATCGTCGCGCAGGCCCAGTTGCTCGCGCAGCTGCCGCGCCCAACCGGCCGCCCGCGCGGTACCCAGGCCCTCGATGACGAACATGGCGCCCAGCAGGTCGACCGGGTCCGGCTGGCTCGCCTGGTGGAACACGTACGCGGACAGCGCCTCGGCACCGGGGTTCTTCGGTGCGGTACGGATCGTGGCGAGATCCCCGCCCACCGCCACGTAATCGCGCTCCAGCAACTGGAAGTCGCGGTGTTCCTCGGCCGCATGCCGGATCGCAGCGCTGCGCAACTCGAAGCGCTCCACCGAGAAGTTGGACGCGGCCCGGGAAATCCAGCGGCCGCCCTCGACCACCTGTTGCCGCAGGTTCAGCAGCAGTGCCCGATAGTCCTCGATCGTCGCCGTACCGGTCTCGATGCGCCGTACCAACGGCACCGCGCCGAGCCGGCGCTCCAGATCCGCCCACACCTGGGCCAGCCCCGTGATGGTCCACCGCACCGGCTCCGGGTCGCCGTCCGCCACGCCCACCGGAGGTGCCACACCCACGGGGGTCACGGCCGAGGCCGGGGGCGAGGCCGAGGCCGGGGGCGAGGCCGGCGTCACACACGTCAACAAGGCGAAGGCGAAACTGAACCGCCCCGACTCCGGCACGATCAGCAGTACCTGCTCGCCGGGGCGGAACCGGTTGCCGCGCCAGCACTCCTCCAGCATCACGAAGATGCTCGCCGCGCCGGTGTTGCCGCACCGGTCCAGGTTCGTGAACCATCGCGTTTCGTCCATCATCAGGCCCGCTTCGCGCAGCAGCCGGAAGATGTCGGCGCGGAAGTGCTGCGCGCTGTAGTGGCACAGCACGTGGTCCACGGCGGCCGGGTCGAACCGGCCGGCCCCGGCGAGGCGAACGAACTCCGCTAGGCCAGCCCGGAACAGGCCGGGCAGCGCGCGGACATCCTGACGCAGCCGCAGCATCCCGGCCCGCTCCGCCACCTCAACACTCGCCGTGTCCAGCCAGGTGTGGCCGGCCCGCGGCTCCTGCGTGGTCGAAGACCCGGCCGAGAAGCCGGCGCCCATGCACACCGGGTGCTCGTGGGCGAAGGACACCGTGTGCACCCACTCGACGCGCAGGCTCGGCCGATCCGGCCGCGGTTGCCGGGCAAGGACCGCCGCACCGGCGCCGTCGGAGAGCGTCCAGCGCAGGAACTCCGCGTCGAACGTGCTCCGAACCCCCGTGGCGTACCGGTTCTCGGTCAGTACCCGGCTCACCAGCTCCGAGCCGACGACCACCGCGGCGTCGTGTTCGCCGAGGCGTACCGCGGCCGTGGCCGCCTTGAACGCGGCCATCGAGGACGCGCAGATGCCGCCCGCGGACAGCAGTTCCATGGCCGAGCCGCCGACCCGGCCGTGCACCATCGAGGCGAACCCCGGCAGCAGCACGTCGCCCATGCTGGTACCGGTGGCGAGCATCCCGATGCCGGAGAGTTCCCGCCCGCTGTCCTTCACCGCGCGGCCCACCGCCTCGGCGGCCAGCTCCTCGTTGAGCAGTCCCGGCGTGCCGTCCGCATTCAGCGCGTAGTGGCGGGTACGGATGCCGTTGGCCGCGAGTACCCGCTCGCGCAGCGCCGCCGAGCCCGGCCCGGCCCCGAGCCGGCGCGCCATCTCCGCGTTGTCGACCGGCTCGCCGGGCAGGTATGCACCGCAGCCGGTGATGTACACGTCCCCGATCTGTCCCATGTAGACAATTGAGCCAGCCGAGGGGGTACCGGCGGATCCGCGCGACTACTCAACCCGGTGAGTACGCGTACTCAGTCCTCGCCGTCCAGGCCCTGTTCGATCGCGTACCGGGCCAGCTCGACCCGGTTGTGCAGTTGCAGCTTGCGCAGCGTGTTCTGCACGTGGTTCTGCACGGTGCGGTGGGACAGCACCAGCCGGTCGGCGATCTGCCGGTACGCCATGCCCTTGGCCACCAACCGGAGCACCTCGGTCTCCCGGTCCGTCAGCGACGGGGCGGCCGCCTCGCCGCGTTCGCGCGGCGTCTCGGCCAGCCGCCGGTACTCGCCGAGCACCAGCCCCGCGAGGCCCGGCGTGAACACCGCGTCGCCGGCGGCCGTACGCCCGACCGCGGTCAGGAACTCCTCGCGCCCCGCGGACTTGACGAGGTACCCGGTCGCGCCGGCCTTGACCGCGTCCAGTACGTCCTGCTGTTCGCCGCTGGCCGACAGGACCAGTACCTGTGCGCAGAACGGCAGCAGGCGCTGGATCACCACCGCGCCGGACAGGTCCGGCAGGTGCAGGTCCAGTACCACGACGTCGGGGTTGGTGGCCGCGGCCCGGCGTACCGCCTCGGCCCCGCCACCCGCCACGGCCACCACCAGGTACCCCGCCTCGGTCAGGTCGCGGGCCACGCCCTCGCGCCACATCGGGTGGTCGTCGACCACCATCACCCGCACCGGCGGCGGCTGCTCCAACACGCCGCGCAGCCTACCTGGGTCGCGGCACGCGCAGCTCCACCTCGACCCCGCGGGCCGGAGCGGTCGTGATGGTAACCTCGCCGCCGAGGTCGCGTACGCGTCCCGTGATGGACTGCGCGATGCCCAGCCGCCCCGCCGTGGCCGCCTCCGCCACGCGCTCGGGCGCCATGCCGGGTCCGTCGTCCCGTACCGTCACCGTCACGCTGCCCGACTCCTGCTCGACCAGTACCCACGCCATCGCGCTCGGCCCCGCGTGTACCCGGACGTTGTCGAGGGCGCTGCCCACCGCGGCGACGAGTTCGGTGGCGGTACGGGCCGGCAGCACGGTCGGGGTCGCCGGCGCGATCAGCTGGACCCGCGCCCCGCTCAGCGGACCCAGCAGGTACCGCAGGTCGACCAGGTCACCGGTGTCCGCCGGCCGGGACGCGTGCCCGAGCACCGGCGGCGGCGAACCGTCCAGCCCGACCAGCGAGCGCAGCCGGGCCTCCTGCTCGCCGGCGACCCGGCTCAGTTGCGCGCCTTCGCCGCCGAGCTCCGCGCCGCGCCGCTGCACCAGCGCGAGTACCTGCAGGACACCGTCGTGGATGCCGCGCGCCAACCGTTCCCGTTCCCGGGTGGCCGCCGCCAATTGGACCGCCTCCTGCATGCGCTGCTCCGCGCTGCGGGCGAGGGCGGACAGGTACCCGACGGCGAAGCCGGCCAGCAGCATCAGCACGGTCCCGTCGAACGCGCTGCGGGTCGGCGCGCCGCGCAGCGCGACGTCCAACCCGCCCAGCGCCAGGGCGGCGGCCGCGGCCCAGCGCCGGCCACCCTTGACCGCGCAGGCGATCACCGGCGCGCCGCCCCACGCCGCCGTCAGAGTCGGGGTGCCGGAGTGTCGAAACTGCGCGGAGACCACGACGCCGGTAGCGAGCAGGCAGGCCGCGGTGACGCCGACGTCCGCGCCGACCAGCGCCCAGGTGCGGTACCCGGGCCGGCCGTAGGCCCACATGGTCGCCGCGGTCCACGCCGCCATCACCACGAGCACCGCGACCGCCAGTCCGGGATGCCGGTACTGACGGTAGCTGTCGATCGCGAGTGCCACCGCGTAGGCGAGCGCCGCGACCCGGAACACTCCGATCGCGCGCCACAGCGCGTTGTCGACGCTCACGGGACTCGTCGGTCGGCGGCCAGCTCGCGCTGGTACCAGGTGCCTGGCTTACCGCCGAGCTGGGCCGGATCGGCCGGGCCGACCGGGACGAACCCGGCTTTCGCCAGTACCCTCTGGGACGCGACATTCGCGTCGGAGGTGGCCGCCCGCAGGGTACGCACCCCGTGCCGCGCGGCCGCCAGTGTGCACAGCTCCCGTACGGTCGCGGTCGCCACGCCATGGCCGGCTACGTGCTGCGCGACCCGGTAGCCGAGCTTGGCGGTACCGTCCTTGATGTCGTACAGGTTGAACCGGCCCAGCACCGAGCCGTCCTCGGCGACGAGCACGTAGAAAGCGCTACCGCCGGCGGCCTGTTCGGCCAGCGAGGCGTTGTACCAGTCGGTGAAGTGTTCGAAGAAGTCGTCGCCCCGGTCGGAGATCGAGGCAGCGAAGTAGGCGCGGTTCGCCAGCTCGAAAGCCAGGACCGCCGGGGCATGACGAGCATCCAGTTGCTCAAGCTCGGGCACTGGTCGACTCTACCCAGGGTCAGAACCCGCTCAGCCGCCGGCGGCCGCGGCCGTGCTGCGCCGCGCCTCGACGGCGGCGCGCATGCACTGGGCGAGCCCGACCGCCTGGACGATCGACAGTACCGGTGTGGTCAGTTCGAAGGCGAGGCTGTCGGGGCGCAGGCTGAAGGCTGAACTGGTCGTGACGAGCCGGGCAACCACCGCGCCGGTCGGGTCGGCGAGCGTGAACTTGCGTGCCGACCAGTTGCCGTTGGCGGTGAGCGTGCGTCCGTTGGGCAGGGTGACGCTGGAGCGGCCCGACAGACCCCAACCGCTGATCTTCAAATCCAGGATGGATTCCTGCCGTGGGCCGAGCACCCGGTAGGAGCGGCCCCAGAAACCGGTTCGGGATCCCGAGGCCAGCACCTTCGAGCCGGCGGGGTCGAGGATCTCGAAGCGGGCCCGTGCCGTCCAGTTGTGCCAGCGGATGGTGGCAACCGGCTCACCGGTGCCGAGGCTGACCGGCGACGTCTTGCCGAACATCGCCCGGTCGGGCAGGACTAGGACACCGGTGAACGGCGCGAACAGATCCATGGCGTACTCCCCGGGTTGACGTCGCTGCACCTCCGATTCTGCGGGCGACCGTCAACCGCACGGACCCTTGGCCCGCGCAGCCGACTCGCCTACTATCCGCGCTCGATCGGGCAGGGCGCACTTCCTTTCCGGGCAGGGGTACCGCGCGTTCCTTGCCGCTCGCGCACACGGCTTCCGATACTCATGTCGGGGTACGTGGCGCAGGGAGGTGACGTGGCTGACGCACGGCAGCGACCGGCTGCCGAGATCGACGGGTTGCCACCGCACCGACGGGCCATCCGGCACACCGCAGGCGGCAACGCGGCGGCGCTGCTGCGGATGCAACAGGCGTGGGGCAACCGCCGGGTCAGCGCCGTGCTGACGCGGCTGTCCGTACAGCGCGACGAGACGGTCGACACCACCCCTGGGTTCGACGCCAAGGCCGTGCGCAATGAGCTGATCCGGTCGATCGACGTCACGCCCATCCAGCTCCCAGGCAATTTCGGGAATCCGCAGTACCTGCCGCGCAGAATCAAAGTCGACAAGGTTGTTGCCGCGCTTGAGAACCGGACGCCGACCCAGATAGCCGCAATCCGCCAGACCTACTGGGATCACGAGGGCCGCACCCTCGATGACGACCTGTTCGGTACGGCCAAGGGCGGCACGAACCTGTCCATCCCCGACCATGCGCGCCTGAAGGCGGTACTGCGCGGTACCGGCCAGGACTCCGTCACCGCCGCGGCCGCTCTGGTCACCGGCCTGCTTTCGGTTGCCGTACCAGACGAGCAGGCGCTGGCGATGGGCGCCGCCCTGGCCCAGTCGGCAGGGCAGGACGAGGCCACCCGCGCCGGTGACGCCCGCGCCGAGGAGTCCGCGGCCGAGCTGCGCAAGCTGCTCACCGACAACCCGAACGAGCGGGAGCGCGAGCGGATCATGGTGCTGCTGCGGAACGCCCCGGTCACCAACGGGCACATCGCGGGTCACTACCGCCGGCTGTTCCTCCCGGCCGACCTGTACGCGGATCTGCGCAGGTATCTCAAGGCCGCCGACGCGGAGCGGGCCGAGAAGCTGGTGGTCGGCGACAACGTCGGCGCCGACGCGCTCGCCGTCCAGCAACGTCTGGACAGAATCGCCGAGCTCAACAAGATGATCGACGAGCAGGAAGCCGTCATCAAGTCGCACAGCCAGGTCGCGGACGGCATGCTCGCCGGTGCACTGTCCTTTGTGGGCGGTACCACGATGGCCGGGCTGCCAGAAATCCTGAAGACCAAACTCGAGGCACAGCGCGCCGAGGAGGTCGCCGCCGGGCAGGCGATCCTGGAGCGTGCCCGGCATGAGGCGATGGCGGCGGCCGCCCCCGGCGAGCAGATGGCGGCCGGCGCGGAGCGGATCCGTGCCATCCTGGCCACTCCACTCGCCGGCAAGGGCCGACTCGGCGACGTCGCCAAGACCGTGCTGCCCCGGGATGCCGCCATGGTGCTGTCCGCGCTTGCCGCGGGCTCGGCCGCCGATCTGACCGCGGCCCGGCTCTACCAGGCCTACGGGACGCCCGCGATGAGCGCGGCCTTCATCGAGAACGAGTTGCGCGGGTTGCGTGCCCAGGCGGAGTCCGATGCCCGCGACGATGTGGTCGACCAGCTCCGGTCGATGCTCCCGCAGCTCGGACCGGAGGATCGGGCCGCCGCGGCGAGCAGCCTGCAGAGTGCCCTGCCGGCAGCGATCAAGCAACGGACGACCGCGTACTTCACCCGGCTGCGCACCAGCTTCGCGGCGAAGCTCCCGTTCGCGAACAACTCCTTCGACGCGATGCTCCAACACTGGGACACCGAGGGCGACACCACGAAGTTGACCGAGCTGATGAAGGGCGAGGGCAAGCTCGGCGAGGGGCAGGCAGGCGACCTGCGCGAGCTACAACTGGCGCTGCAGGGCAATCATCGCGACATCGAGACCGTGAAGCGGGTCCTCGCGGGCAAGACCCGAACCCAGATCGACGAACTGGTACGCGCATACGACGCGACTCCCGGCACACCGCCGTTACGGCAGGCGCTGTTCGGGCGCGAGCCCACGTCGTCCGAATCGACTCTGGGCAATGCGGCCTTTGTGCTCGGAGCGGTGGGGGGCGGCGGGTCGGTCAGTCTGGCCACGTTGAAGGTGTTGACCGCGGGAAAGGCAAAGGGCTTCGACGCCTTCCACCTGCGCGAGCTGCTCGACCAACCGGCCACGCTCGGCGGCGCCGACGAAGCCAGGTTCCTGCGCGACCAGACGCGCGCCGAGTCGGCCTGGGGAATCTCCGATTCTGGCTTTGCGGGCTCCGTCTACGACTGGACCGGCAACGAGACCCGGACCCTGATGGAGGAGACCGCCGACACCGCCAGTACGGACCTTCGCATTTACCAGTCCCTCATTGCCGCCGGCAAGACGGACCAGGCGAAGCAGCTACTGGCAGACCTGCGCCAGGACCGCGCTCGGATGCGGCTGGATCGGGCCGCGTACAGCGACACCATCGACACCTTCCGGTCGCAGCTCGCCACCGTGTTGTCGGTAGCGGTGGACATCGCCATCATGGTTGTCCTTCCCGAGGCGGCACCGTTCCTGGTCGGCGTCGCCGCGTCGGCGGCCGGGCACATCGCCGCGAACCTCATCGCGTACGGCGACAAGTACACCGGCGAGATGCTCAAGGACGACCTACTCGGGGCGATCGGTTCGGCCGCGGGTGCGAAGCTGGCCAACCTCGCGCTGGTCGGTCGGGCGGCTGGCGCGGGGGTACGCGTCGCCGACGAGCTCGCCGATCAGCTCGCCATCTCGGCCAGCAAAGCCGTGGTGAAGGAGGCCAGCGCGTACAGCTCAACGTCGATCAAGGCGATGGCGCTACGGGAGGCGAAGGCGCTGGCGGTCGAGACCGTCGAGAACGCGGCCGGGGTGGCGGGCGGTGCACTCGCCACCGGTCGCGGCGAAATCGGGGTCGCGGACGTCACGCAGGGCGTGGCGATGGGTCGGTTGGGTCGCGCCATCAAGGGCGGCCACCCGCCGGCTCACAAGGGCGCCACACCGAACGAACCCGTGCGCGAACACCCGGCCACCGAACCGAACCGGCCGCAGGACCATCCGGACCCATCGGCGCGGCCGGCACACGACGACGCGCACACCCGGCCGACGAAGCCGTACGAGACGGTACCGCCGGACGCCGCCGGTCACCCTGTCGACGCGGTCGAGGCACGCCGGCAGGAGGAGTTCCGCGCCGCGGACGAGCGGGCCGCGGACCCGGCCATCGACCAGCCGGACGTGAAACCGGTCGACGCCGGAGAGGTCTTCCAGGCCGCCGATACCAACAGCGAGTTCGAGATGTGGAAGATCTACAGCCGGCTGCGCGCGGCCGACCCGGGGCGCGAGGTCGGCTGCATGTGGAACCGCAAGCTGAAGCAGTGGGCAGTGGTACAGGGCGGCCCGAAGGAGACGCTGTTCGGCGCGGCGAAGCGCAAGCTGGGCTGGGCCCGTGACGACGTCGACGTCAGCGGTCACGTTCACCCCGTCAAGGCCGAGACCGGGGCGACCACGGACGTCGGGCTGATACCGAGTGTCGCCGACGTGAAGGCCATCGCGCGGGAAACCGCACGCACCGGCAAGGCCGAGGCGTGGGAGGCGGTACACGTGACCGTTGAGCGCGGGCCCGGCCAGCCGCCGGAGCAGGACCGCGCCTGGATCTTCTACCACCGCGAGTCGCATACCTGGACCGTCTTCTACCCGCTGCCCGGCGCGGCCCGCGGGCGCGGCCGGATCAGCTTCTCAGAGGTCAAGTCGTTCCAGAAGTGGCGGTCGTCGCTCATGGAGGCGGGCCCGAACGGCAGGGCTCGGATGAAGAACCCGGCCCGGCTGGCCGAGCCCGAGCCGGCCGCGGCGAAGGGCGCCCGGCGCACCGACGACGAGCCGGGGTCGCTCTTCGATCCGCGCGAGCCGGAGTGGCGCGCGCCCGAGGGCTGGCACCTGCCGGCGGAGGAGCGCGGCACCTGGGACCCGCCGAACTCGCCCGGCCACGGCCGGTTCACCCCGCACGACCCAGGCGCCTACGGCCTGGAACGCGGGCAGTCGATCCGCTTCGCGCACGGCGTACCCGACTTCACCGGACACCTGGTGGAGACGCCCGCGGGACATCCGGGCGAGATCGAGGTGCACGGCCTGACCGGCGATCCCCGCGACGTCGTCGTGGAACAGACCGACCGGCAGCTCACCATCGAGGCCCTGGCCCGCCGGGAGGGCTGCACGGTGGCCGAGATGGAACAGTGGTTGCGCGACCAGCGGCTGACCCTTCATCACCAGGCCGGCGACACCATGCAGATCGTGCCGTCGCGACTGCACGGCGCACTGCACCACCAGGGCAGCGCCAGCGCGATGCGAGGTGCCTGACCCGGTTCAGCGCTGCGCCCCGATGGGGACGGCGGCCCCGGTCACCGCGATTCCGGTTCCGGGTTGGGCGGGTATCGCTACGGTGATCAGGCTTGGCCGACCCATGTCCTGGCCCTGCCACACGGTGACCGTCGCTGGTGGCGTCACCAGGCGCAGCTCGCGCAGATAACCGCCCAACGCCGCGGCCGCCGCACCGGTCGCGGCATCCTCGACAACACCGCCGGGTGGGAACGGGTTGCGCGCATGGAACACCAGCGTGGACTCGCGGTACACCAGATTGATGGTTGTCCAGTCGCGTTGGGCCATCAGGCTGGACAACGCCGCCATCTCGTAGTCGAGGTTGGCCAGGCGTTGCCGGCTCGCGGCGGCCACGATGGGATGCCACGCCCCGGCGAACGCGACCCGCGGCGGCAGCGCCGCGTCGAGGTCGCCCGGCGACCAGCGCAGCGCCGCGAGCAGCGCCGCGAGGTCGCCGGCAGAGAGGGGTTTGCTTTGCGGTACGACGCTGATCAGCGTGGCCGTGGTGATGCCGTCCTCCCGCACCCCGGTGGTGACCTCGACCAGGCCCGCACGGGTATCCAGATGCAAGGCTCCCGGACCGTGCCGTTCGGCGTACGCGACCGCCGACGCGATGGTCGCGTGACCGCAGAACGGGACCTCTGCCTTCGGGCTGAAGTAGCGCACCGCGAAGTGCCCATCCCCACCAGGTACCAGAAACGCCGTTTCGGAGAAGCCGACCTCGGCCGCCACCCGTTGCATCTGCGCGTCGGCGAGTCCGGTGGCGTCCAATACAACACCTGCCGGGTTGCCGCCGGCCGGATCGGTGCTGAACGCGGCGTACCGCAGGATTTCCATGATCACAATCCTAGGGTGGCACCTCGCCGAACCCGAGAGCCAATCCAACTCTCGTGGACCGGACCAGGTCAGCCACCCGCCCCACCGTCGGCCGCGACCCCGGTGATGGCCTGCATCTCCTGCCCGATCATCTCCACCAGCGGGGTGCCGTCGGTGTTGCCGAGGATGACGCCGACCCAGCCGGTGTACGGGTAGATGTCCCAGTTGGCGCCGACACCCGGATTTCCACCGGCGCGCTGGTACATCAACTGACTGCCCACAATGGAGATCGAAGACACGTAGGCGCCGAACACCCCGGGGCCCAGGGGGATGTTGGGCGCGGTGAGCACGTCGGCCCAGGGCCGGTCCAGCAGCGTGCCGTCGAGCAACGCGCGCCCGAACCGGACCAGATCCGGCGCGGTGGCGAAGCCGCCGTCCCCGGGGGCGTCGATGAAGGCGCGGCCCGGATTCCAGCCCAGTGTCTCCGGGCGCCCACTTCCCTTGTCCAGGTTGGTGAGCGCGTCCACCTCGCTGCCGTCGGCCAGCCTCATGTACGGGTGCGCGATGTGCGCGTCGGTGAGCCACTGCGGCCTGGTGTAGAACCCCGAGCCGGTCATGCCGCAGCGCTTGAAGATGTTCTCCTGTACGTAGTCCCAGTACGTCTTGCCGGTCACCGCCTCCACGATCAGCGCCGGGATGATGGAGTCGGCGCCGACGTGGTAGCTGGGCGTGCCGACCGGGGCCACCAGCTTCGCCTGCCGCGCCCACCGCGCGTAGTACACGTGCACCTCGTCCCGGCTCTGGAAGATGCGCTGCGTGTCCAAGTGCGGGATGTCCATCCCGGAGGTGCCCGACAGCATGTGATGGATGGGCACCTGGTCGGCGATGTCGGTGGCGAAGCCGGTCAGGTACTTGCCCACCGTGTCGGTCAGCTGCAGCTTGCCCTGCTGCGCCAGTTGCAGGATCGCCACCGCGTTGAACGGCTTGCCCGCCGAACTCAGGCTGAACGCGGTGCCCTCGCGGTTCGGGATCCCCCGCTGCCTGTCGGCCATGCCGTAACTGCGGGACAGCACCGTGCGCCCCTGGTGCGACAGCAGCACCACACCCGAGAACTTGCCCTCGGCGGCGAGCTGCGCCACGTACCGGTCGTAGGCACCGCCGGGCAGCGTGTCCGGCGGGATCTGGTCGTACCCGGACGGACCCGCCGGGGCCGTACCGGCGTGGCCGATCCCGGCGCTCACCAGCGGCACGCCGGCGGCTATACCGGCGGTCGCCACTCCACCCCATCGCAGCAGCCGCCGCCGGCCAATGCCGCGTACCGAATCCGATTCCATGATCACGATCCCTTCCCGGTCGACAAGCCCGGCGCGGCAGTGCTGCGCCGTGATTCATGCCTCCACTGAAGACGGGCGACCGTTGCGGTGGCGTATGCGATTTTCGATAGGCCGGCGATATGGATCGGCTCGTAGCATCGGAGCGTGCGCGTGTTGATCGTTGAGGATGAGCTCTACCTGGCCGAAGCCATCCGCGATGGCCTGCGCCTGGAGGCGATCGCGGCCGACATCGCCGGTACCGGCGACACCGCCCTGCAACTGCTGCGCACCAACACGTACGACATCGCCGTCCTCGACCGCGACATCCCCGGCCCCTCGGGTGACGAGATCGCCAAGCGCATACTCGCCTCCGGCAGCGGCATGCCGATCCTCATGCTCACCGCCGCGGACCGGCTCGACGACAAGGCTTCCGGGTTCGAGCTGGGCGCCGACGACTACCTCACCAAGCCGTTCGAACTCCGCGAACTCGTACTCCGGCTCCGAGCGCTTGACCGCCGGCGCGCCCACAACCGGCCGCCGGTACGGGAGATCGCGGGTCTGCGTCTGGATCCGTTCCGGCGCGAGGTCTACCGGGACGGCCGCTACGTCGCGCTCACCCGCAAGCAGTTCGCCGTGCTCGAAGTTCTGGTGGCTGCCGAGGGCGGTGTCGTGAGCGCCGAAGAACTCTTGGAGCGGGCGTGGGATGAGAACGCCGACCCGTTCACCAACGCCGTGCGCATCACCGTATCGGCACTCCGCAAACGGCTCGGCGAACCGTGGGTCATCGTCACCGTGGCCGGTGTGGGCTACCGCATCAGCGCTCAACCAGACACCGGGCGCGACGGAGGAGAACGTGGATAGGGCACCCGGTTTGAGTGTCCGCGTCAAACTCGCCCTCAGCTACGCGGGCTTCCTCATGCTCGCGGGTGCCGTACTGCTCGCCGCCGTGGCGGTGTTCCTCTTGCGATACATACCCGACCCACCGCAGCCGCAAGGACCCGTCGGCCTGGCACTGCCAAATCCCAGCCGCTCCGACCTCGTGGCCGCGTTCGCTCCGCGGGCCGCCGCGGTAATGGCTTTCCTGCTGGTGTTCGGACTCGTGGGCGGGTGGATCCTCGCCGGCCGGATGCTCACCCCACTGACGCGTATCACCGACGCCACACGCATGGCCGGGTACGGGTCACTCGCGCACCGGATCCGGCTGCCGGGGCGAAGCGACGAGTTCCGCGAACTCGCCGACGCCTTCGACGCCATGCTCGATCGCCTCGAAGCACACGTCGCCGAGCAGCGGCGGTTCGCCGCCAACGCCTCGCACGAACTGCGCACCCCGCTGGCGATCACGCAGGCACTGCTCGACGTGGCACGCAAGGATCCGGACCGCGCCACCGGCGAGTTCGTCGAACGTCTGCACGTCGTCAACGCCCGCGCGATCGCCCTCACCGAGGCGTTGCTTCTCCTCAGCCGCGCCGAACAGCGTTCCTTCGCCCGGGAACGCGTCGACCTGTCTCTCGTCGCGGAACAAGCCACCGAAACGCTGCTCCCCCTCGCCGAGAAGTACGGCGCCACCATCGAGACCGCAGGCGACCTGGCCCATACCATCGGCTCGCCCGCCCTGCTGCTGCAATTGACGACGAACCTTGTCCAGAACGCGGTCGTCCACAACGTGCCGGAACAGGGATTCGTGTGGGTCACCACCAGCGTTCGCGGCACAAGCGTGGCGCTCACGGTCGAAAACACGGGCGAGAAGGTGAGCGCAGCGCTGGCGTCGACCCTCACCGAACCGTTCCAGCGCGGTACCGAACGGATCCGGGGCGACCACGCCGGTGTCGGCCTCGGCCTGGCGATCGTCAAGGCCATCGTGCACGCGCACGACGGAACCCTCACGCTCACCCCGCGGCCCGCCGGCGGCCTTTGCGTCACGGTGCAACTACCGACCGCGCCGCCGCACGGCGACAGATGACGCTCTGCTGGCGGGCCGATGCTCGGTCCGCCAGCAGGAGCGCGCCCGCGTTGGCACCCAGCTATGCGAGCGGCGTCATCCAGGTCGACGGGCGGCTGCAGTCGGCGAACCGCATGCCGCTGGCGATACGGATGAGTTCCGCCTCCGGGTATCGGGCCGCGTCGAGCGTCCCGATGGTCGTCATGCAGGTACCGGCTCGGACAATCAGTGTGGAGCCCTTTAGGCGGGATTTTTCGTTGCTCAGCTGTGCGTCGGTCAGATACCAGGCGTCGTGGCCGCCGACACTGAGCTGCACGGCCTTCGGCGTCAGTTGGCGCAGCACGGCGTCCTGCATGTCATCGAAGACCTGCGACTGGATGGTGATCGGCTGGTCGGTCGGGTACACCAGCGGCACATAGGTCAGTGACCCCTGGCCAAGAGTGAGCACCGAGTTGATGCCGTGTTCTGGCTGGTCCGTCCGCGTATAGGTCAGCGTCAGGTGGTCCGGCAGGTAGGTGAGCCGGACCGGGCTTGGCACCTGGCCGTCGAGACCGAGCCGGACGGCCGCGGCCACCTTGTACAACCAGGTGAGGTCGGCGCTGCGATACACCACGATCCATGAGCCCGAGGGATCCTGCCAAGCCAGCGCGGGCCGCCGCACACCGGGAGCAGTGGACACCCGGACCGAGGTACCCATCGGATTTACGGGCTGCTGGCCGCCGTCGTTGTAGTCGGCGAGGTAGTACGCCGAGTGGCCACCAACGGTCACCTTCGTGCCTTGCGTCAAGCGGTGCGCCGCGGAACCCAACGCCCCAGGGTTGTAGACCGCGACCGTTGCGCGGATGCCGTCCTCCCCGGCAACCAGATACTGCATGGCGCGGGTCACGCCGTAGTACACGGGTGTCAGACCACTGCCCGGATCGAGGCCGACGGTGAAACTCAGTAGCGGCCGCCTGTCGTTG
>JBPYFB010000262.1:0-21981 GCA_051986465.1 Rugosimonospora sp. | reverse complement strand
GCATGATTCCGGTGTGCCCACCGAACCCCACCTCACCATGATCCAGGCCGTTATTACTCGGCTGGCCAACCAGTCCACTGCCACCAAGACCTGGTGCATCACCGTGACCGGCGCACTACTCAGCTTCGGCGCCACCGCTACAAGGCCACTCGTCGCTATCATTGCCGTCTACGTCGTACTCGCCTTCGCCGTCCTCGACGCGTACCACCTCAGCCTGGAACGCGCATACCGCAACCTCTACCAACAGACGGTCGCTGGACTGACCGACGACTGGGCACTTGCCATCACACCACCCGAGGTGCTTGACGTCGCTAGAGCGCTCTACAGCCCGTCGATCCTCATCCTCTACGGCTCTTCCCTCACCGCAGTTACCGCAATCGCGATCTACCTCCTACTCCAATGACCTACAGCTCGGACCTCTAACCGGAACCACCTGGCGCACTAGCGGAGTCTGGATATTCCAGGTCGGTCCCAGATCCGTGCCTGGGCTCGTGCCTGGGCTCTGTGCCTGGGCTCGTGTCCTGGGCTCGCCCGGTGAGGACTTTCTGTACGTCTTCAAGGCGGCCCGAAAGCGGGCCGCGCGCGCCGCCGAACAGGGGTCCCGGGCAGCGACCGGCCGCTCCAGCGGGTGCCCCGCGGCCGGCCGCGGACCCCGTCGGCGGCGCGGACGGCTGAACGCGAGCGCGCCCGGGCCGCCTGAAGGACTCAGACGTTCTCCGGGCTGAAGACGGACACCGACCGGCGGTACCCGGCTCACGGCGGCTTGCGGAGGACGCGACCTGGTCGACGAGCTGGCGCCGCGCGGCGAGCTGCGCGCCATGGACGGTGGTTCGCCTCCGGCGGGGATCTCCGGCCCCGGGGCGGCAAGATCCGTATCTGTGTTGCGGCCGTCCGGAGATTGCGGCCACCCCGCCCACCGTCGACCCGGGCAAGCCGAGCAGGCCGCCACCGGGGCCGCCAAGCGTGGTTGCGGACGTTGCGGCCGTACGGGCCGGGGCAGCCCCGGTGGCAACCTGCTCCCCTGACGGGCGGGTCGACGGCGTACGGGGCGGCGGGACACCGTTTGGTGTCAACCGATGGTTGACAGCGGATGAGCCCTCGCTCGCCGAGTAGGGTCATCGCCCGGCCAAGACGTGTAGCAGTACCTGTAGCAACCAGGAGCGTCGTTGGCACCCCGGCTAGGATCATGAGCGACAGAAGCCCCAGGTAGCGAGCCATGCCGAACAATCGATCAATGGTCGCCGAGACCTTGTAAGCGGATGGTCGCAGGTTCAAATCCTGTCGGGGGCTCCAGCCATGACCTGCGGAAACATTCCCCCAGGCGTTCAGGGAGACCCGCCCGATCGGCGCTCAATCACGCCGGCGTAAGGGGTTCTCGTCGACCTTGGCCGGGCGCTAACTGCGCAGCGAGTCAGATCCTGTCGGCGCTCGTTTTGGCAATGGCTGCGGTAGCGACGGGCGATGTACACTGCGCCGCACCGGTCCTTGCCTTCTGCTGCGAGGGGTCGCGACCGGGCGTATTGACGGAGCCGTTTGATGGGCACGCACCGCTTCGAGTTGTCCCCCGACTCGCCGCCCGCGCAGCGAACCGTCCTCACGTACACGATCGTGCGTGAGGACGTCCAGCGGGTACGGATCTGTTTCTCCGGCGAGATCGATCTATCGACGGCTCAGCTCGTCGATGTCGCGGTGTGCGACGCACTGCGCTCGCATCATCCACGACATGTTGCGGCGGATCTGGCCGACGTGCGGTTCCTCGATGCCAGCGGCATTCGCGCACTGCTGCGCTGCTCCGCACAGGCGATCGAGATGGGCTGCGAGTTGGCCGTGACACATCCCCAGCCGATCATCTACAAGCTCCTGGATATCGCCGGCGTGCTCGCGGCACTGAATGTCACACCTGCTCCCGAGGAGCCGATCGATAGCTGACCCGGCGGTCGGCCAGTTCGCCGGTTTCGATGAGGTAGCGGGCGATCTCGACCAGTTTTCTGTTGGTGTTCTGGCTGGCGCGCACGAGCAGGGTGAACGCCCTGTCGCCGGTCAGCTTGTGGCGTTCCATCAGGATGCCCTTGGCCTGGCCGATCAGGTCGCGTATCTCCATCGCCTGGTCCAGCCGCTCCAGTTTCTGGGCGTCGGCCATGGCCAGCGCCGCATGGGTGGCGAACAGCAGGCCCACCTGTTCGGACTCATCGGTGAAGGCGTCGGTATCGCGGGAGTAGAGGTTCAAGGCGCCAAGGTTGTCCTGCGCGACGTACAGCTGGAACGACAGCATGCTGCCCACGCCGAGTTCGGCCGCGTGGACGGTGAACTGCGGCCACCGGGTCTCGGCCCTCATGTTGGACAAGCGCACAGTGCACTCTTGGTACAGGGAACTCAGGCAGGGACCCTGGCCGGTGTCGTACTGGATCTGGTCGACCTGGTAGACCAGCTCGGCCGTACCTGCCTGGGTACGCACCCCGCGGCGACCTTCGACTACGGTAAGTGCCGCCTCCTGTGCGCCGGGTACCGTACCGACCGCGGCGTGCACGATTCCGCGCAAGGTATCTTCCACGCCGACTTCCTCACGCAATGTACGGGCCAACTCACCTAATGCGACCGCCAGCTCGGCCGGATGCGTCACTGGCCCCGCATAGCTGGACGAGGGGCGACCCCGATATTCACTGTCTCTCGTGTTCGCGCTGCGAACCGCCATCGGTAACTCCCGTCCCCACGACGGGCCACCGGTGCCCATCAGCAGGCACGTAACCCTTCTTGGCGACCTGTCGGGACTCCGCCGTCGCCACCAGGTACCCAGAATTCCGGCTTTAAACGGGCCCGGCGTGATGCCCGACACCACCAGCAGATTTCCCCATCGCGCCGGGGCGGGTGGCGGCGACGGGCCGTCGTGGCGGCGCGTCATTCGGCGGCTAGCCCGACAGCGGTGGCCATTGTGGACAAAGCGGCCGCCCCGCTCATGCGGGCGTTACTGAATGCCGCCTCCGTTCCGGTCCACGCCAGCGGCACGCCGCACCGGTCCATCGGCGATCTGTTCAGCTGGCTGGCCCTGCTCGCCCTCGCCACGCTCGCCGCCCTCGCCCGACGCTCGCGCGCCCACCGTGCGCCGGCGCAATCAAGCAGCGCAGGATCGCAGGTCAGGGCCGGGCAACATGATCAAATGCCGCGAACGATCACCCCAAACAGGTCGTAGCTTCCGCAAATCGTCCCGCTGCACTTGGCAGGGCGTGCGTGGGCGTCTACCTTGGCATTGCGCACCGGCACGTTGTAGCCGGTGAACGCACCTTTTACTCGGATCGTCCGGCACGTTCCTGCCGGTGAAAGGAAACAGCTGCGGCATGGCCACGGTCACGTACGAAAACGCCACTCGGGTCTACCCGGGTAGCACGAAGCCAGCGGTCGACGCCCTCAACCTCGAAATCGGCGACGGGGAGTTCCTTGTCCTCGTCGGCCCGTCGGGTTGCGGCAAGTCGACGAGCCTGCGGATGCTGGCAGGCTTGGAGGATGTCGACTCCGGGCGGATCCTCATCGATCGACGCGACGTCACCAACCTTCCCCCGAAGTCCCGGGACATCGCGATGGTCTTCCAGAACTACGCCCTGTACCCGCACATGACGGTGTACGAGAACATGGCGTTCGCGCTCAAGCTCCGCAAGACGCCGAAGGCGGAGATTGACAGCGCGGTAAAGAGCGCGGCCAAGCTGCTGCAGCTCGAGGAGTACCTCAACCGCAAGCCGAAGGCGCTCTCCGGCGGTCAGCGCCAGCGTGTCGCGATGGGCCGGGCAATCGTCCGCAAGCCGCAGGTCTTCCTCATGGACGAGCCGCTGTCGAACCTCGACGCGAAGCTGCGCGTACAGACCCGTTCGCAGATCGCCACGCTGCAGGCGCAGCTGGGCACGACCACGGTCTACGTGACGCACGACCAGATCGAGGCCATGACGATGGGCCACCGGGTCGCGGTGCTGCTCGACGGAATCCTGCAGCAGGTCGACACGCCTCGCGCGCTCTACGACCACCCCGGCAACGTGTTCGTGGCGGGCTTCATCGGCTCACCTGCGATGAACATCAAGACGGTGCCGTTGACCGACGCCGGCGCGAACTTCGCCGGCATGATCCTGCCGCTGAGCCGCGAGCAGGTCGCCCAGGCCCACGAGAGCGGTGGCAACGGCGCAGTGACGGTGGGCTTCCGCCCCGAGGACTCCGACCTCGTCAGCGAGACCGAGGGCGGCATGCCGATCCTCGTCGACCTGGTCGAGGAGCTGGGCTCCGACGCGTACGTCTACGGCCACGTCAACATGTCCGGCGCCGACGAGCGCTTCGTGGTCCGTACCGACGGCCGGCGTACCCCGCGCATGGGCGAGACCGTCTTCGTGAAGCCGCGTACCGGTCACCACCACGCGTTCCACGCGGTCAGCGGCATCCGCATCTAGCAAGCCATCCAGGACTTCGCGCCTGGCCGAAGGCGGCGACCCTGAGGGTCGCCGCCTTCGGTGTCACCTGGCCAGCTGCCAGATCGCGAAGTCGCTGTCCCGGGCACACACGATCAGCTTCTCGGTCCAGTCGCAGCTGGACGCCCGTACCTGGTGCAGTACCCCGAGCGGCGTCTTCTTCTTCGACTGCGCACCGTACCCGGTCACCGACTCGTCGTCGGGATAGCTGGACAGCGACTCCGAGAAGAGCAGCACGCTGCCGGAGTTGAGCCGTACCCAGGCCTTGTCGCTCTGGTCGTTGACGAGCCGCGTACCCTTCTGGTCGTACAGCGTGTCGAAGACGTTGGACGAGTCACCGAAGACGAGGACCCGGTCCCCGACGGGCGTGATGCCCACGGCGTTCTTCGCGGCCTTCTCCCAAGCCAGGTGCCCGGCGCCCGGATCGACGACCCGCAGCATCGTCGTCGCGTCGTCGTAACCCTTCTGGTCCAGCAGGCAGGCCCGGCCGGCACAGGGCCGGATCAGGCTGGCCTTGCGGTCGCTGTCCGTCGACTGGTAAATCAGCCGCTGGCCGCCCAGATCGCTCAGGTTGCGGGAGTACAGGCTGTATCCGGCGTCGTCCTTGGTCGCGATGTAGAACCGGTCCCGGTACGCCATGAGAAGGTCGTCCGGATCGGCCACATTGGACTGTCGCTTGAGGACCTTCCCGCTGCCGATGTCTATGAGCTGGGCGCTGCGGTCGGCGCCGACCAGCACGATGCGCGTGTCGCTCGCGTCGCTCCAGTTCGGCTCGCCGAGGATGTCGGCCGGGTGGGCGAGGTCGGCGTCGGTGATGGTCCAGGCGATGTTGGATTTGGCGCTGTTGTATTGGTCCGTCGGCTCGTTCACGCTCCACTGTGTACTGTTGTCGCGTGGGTCGATACCGAGCAGCTTGTGATCGTTCTTCGACTCGTACACGAGGTGCGCGCCGCTCACCCAGAACGTGTCACCATCGGGCATCGCGCGGTCCCACGCCTGGGTGCCGTCGCTGGTCTTCATCGCGTACAGGCTGTACGCCTGCGGCGTCCCGTACGTGTGCGCGGTCACGAGCAGCATGTCGCCCGCGACGCGCAGCGCCTGCCAGTCCACAGAGGACGCTTGACTCGGTGCCGTGATCTCCTTCAGCCAGCGCCGCTTCTTCGCGGCGATGTCCCAGTCCTGTACGCGCAGCGTCTTGTCGTGTTCCATCGCGACAAACGCGTCGTCACCGGAGAGCGCGATGAGAGGACTGTCGACGCTGGCGTTGGAGTCGAAGTCCATCGGCACCGCGACCGGTTCCGCCAGGCTGCTGACGAAGTTGACCTCTGAGTAGGGGCCGGAGCGCAGCAGGAACACGGCGGCGGCGAGGACCGCGACGAGGGCGACGGCCGCCGCGACCGGGATCCACAGTCGACGGCGGGACCGGCGGGGCGGCGGGACCGGCGCTGGCGATGGCGGGATCGGCGCGGGGGGCGGCGACGCCGGGGGCAACGGCGAGATCGGCGCGGGCGGCGACATTGCCGGCACAAACGCAGAACCCCGCGAGGGTACCGGCGACACCGGCGCGGGTACCGGCGACACCGGCGCCAGCGACGCCGAGCCGGCCGGCGGTACAAGCTCGGCGATGGCGCCCTCCGCCACGGGCAACTCCGGCTGCTCCAGTACGGTCGGCGCGATGCCCAGGTGCGCGTGCAGCAGGCGCGCCACGAGTGGCAGCCGGGACGAGCCGCCCACCAGGAACAGCCCGGCGAGCTGATCGGGGCGCAGGCCGCACCGCTGGATCACGGCGGCGGCCTCGTACACGGCGCGCTGCAGCAGCGGTCCGGCGGTCCGCTCCAGCTCCTCCCGGGTCAGGTGCACCGCCTGCTCGACGCCGGGTACCGGCACCGGCGCGACCGGCGCGCGGGAGAGCATCTCCTTGGCGCCGCGTACGTCGTCCCAGAACAGCTGGCGCTGGCGAAGCTGGGTACCGGTACCGCCGGGGGTGGCCAGCGGCTGCCACGCGGCGGGCTGGGTCTGCTGCAGCAGCCGTCCGAGGTGCGCCACGAGCGCGGCGTCCACGTCGAGCCCGCCGAGGTCCGGCAGTCCGCCGTCGCCGAGGACGGTGAAGCCCGCGGGCCCGTCGTTGCGTACCACCGCCACGTCGAGGGTGCCGCCGCCGAAGTCGAACACGGCCAGCGCCTGGCCCACGGGTACCGGCCGGTGCAGCACGTCGGCGAAGTACCGGGCCGCGGCGACCGGCTCCGGTACGAACCGCACGGGTGGCCATCCCGCCCGGGTAGCGGCCGCCGCCAGTACCTCGCGCCGGCGCGGCCCCCACGCCGCCGGGTACGTCAGTACTGCCGGCGGCAGGAACCCGACCGCCTCGACCGCGGCGCGCGCCACCGCCGCCAGTAACGCGCCGAGTAGGTCCACTGTGGACACCTCGCGGTCGCCCAGCAGTACGCTCGCCTCGTCGACCCGGCGCTTCGGGTTGGGCTCCAGGCGCGCCGCGTCAGCCGAGGCCATCCGCTGGGCGTCGCGCCCCACGTGCAGCCGGCCGGCCTCGTCAAGGTAGACGGCCGAGGGCATCACCGGCGCGCCGTCGAACAGTAGCGGCCGGGTACGCCCGTCGGGCCAGCGAAGCACGGCAACCGTGTTCGAGGTGCCGAGATCTACTCCGAGGGCGTACCCGCGCGCGTCGTTCACGGCCCCCGATGGTACGACCTCAGATCCTCCCGCGTCTGCGGGCAACCTCCGCCAGCGCTACGGCCGCGGCGACCGAGGCGTTCAGGGACTCCACACTCGACGCCATCGGGATGCTCACCCGCAGGTCGCAGGTGTCGCTGACCAGGCGGGACAGGCCACGCCCCTCGGAACCGACCACGAGAACCACGGGGCCGACCGCCGCCTCCAGGTCGTACAGCGCGGTGGCGCCGTCGGCGTCGAGCCCGATCACCATGAAGCCGGCCTGCTGGCACTGCTTCAACGCCCGGGTGAGGTTGACGACCCGGGCGATCGGTACCCGCGCCGCCGCACCGGCGCTGGTGCGCCACGCGGTCGCGGTCACGCCCGCGGAGCGCCGTTCGGGCAGGAATACGCCGTGCGCCCCGAACGCCGCCACGGAGCGCACCACGGCGCCCAGGTTGCGCGGGTCGGTCACCCCGTCCAGCGCGACGAGCAGCGGCGCGGCCTGCTCGGTCGCGGCCGCGAGGAGGTCGTCGAAGAGCTCGTACCCGAACGGTGGCACCTGCAGGCCAATGCCCTGGTGCAGCACGCCACCGGTCATCCGGTCCAGTTCGCCCCGGCTGATTTCGAGCAGCGCGATGCCCCGGTCGCTCGCGGTGCGTACCGCCTCGGTCACCCTGTCATCGAGGTCAATGCCCTGCGCGACGTAGAGGGCGGTCGCCGGTACGTGCGTGCGCAGCGCCTCCACAACCGGGTTGCGGCCGACGAGCAACTCGGGAGCGTCCTTCGCGGGGGCCGCTTTCCGGCCAGGTGCCACCCGGGGACCGCCCTTGCCGCCCGTACCCTTACCTTTTGAGGTTTGCTTCTTGCCCGGTTGGCCGACCTTCGGCGCGCGGCCCTGCGCCGCCGCGGACCGGCGCTCCTTCTCCTGCTTCCAGGCGGTGCGCTCGGGCAGCGGCTCGTCGCCCGAGTAGGCCTTGTGCCACGGCCGTTCGTCGGCCGGGAGGGTGCGCCCCCTGCCCTTGAGGCCCGCGCGCCGGTTGCCGCCGGAGCCTACCGTCGCACCCTTCTTGGATGAGGTGCGGCGCGCCCCGCGGCGCTGCGAGTTACCGGGCATCTGTCACGCTCCATCGTGGACCATGCGGAGTGTCCTCGACGGTCACACCGGCTTGCTTCAACTGGTCGCGTACCGCGTCCGCGGCCGCCCAGTCCTTGCGTTCCCTGGCGAGCGCGCGCTGCTGCAGGGCGAGCGAGACGAGCGAGTCCACTGTGGAGCGCAGGTCCTGCTGGCCGGCGACCGTCCACTCAGGACTGAGCGGGTCCAGGCCGAGTACGCCCAGCATCGCCCGTACGCTCGCCAGCGCGGCGGTGGCATCCTCGCCGGCCGCGAGCGCCGCGTTGCCCGCGGTCACCGTCTCGTCCACGCACGCGAACGCCCGCGACGTCTCCAGGTCCTCGTCCATCGCCGCGATGAACTCCGCGGGCAGGCCGGCCGGCGCCACCTCGCCGAGCCGTTCGACAGCCCGTTGCACGAAGCCCTCGATGCGCTGGTACGTCGTCGCGGCCTGGCGCAGCCCGACCTCGGAGTACTCGATCACCGAGCGGTAGTGCGGCCGGGACAGGTAGTAGCGCAACTCGACCGGGCGCACCCCCATCCGCGTCACAGCCTCGACATCGATCACGTTCCCGAGCGACTTGCTCATCTTCGCGTCGCCGAGGTTGAGCAGTCCGTGGTGCACCCAGTACCGGGCGAAGCCGAAGCCCGCCGCCCGGGACTGGGCGACCTCGTTTTCGTGGTGCGGGAACACCAGGTCGAGCCCGCCGCCGTGAATGTCGAACTCCTCGCCAAGGTAGCGCCAGCACATGGCGGAGCACTCGATGTGCCAGCCGGGCCGGCCGCGCCCCCACGGGCTGGGCCAGTACGCGTCGGCCGGCTCGTCGGGCTTGACGCCCTTCCAGAGCGCGAAGTCGCGCGGGTCGCGCTTGTCCCGCTCGCCGCTCTCGCCGGTGTCGAGCATCGCGTCCAGCCGTTGACCGGAGAGCGCTCCGTAGTCGGCGAACGAGTCGACGTCGAAGTACACGTCGCCCGAGCCGTCCGGAGCCGGGTACGCGTGCCCGGTCTCGATCAGAACCTTGATCAGCTCGTGCATCTCGGGCACGTGCCCGGTCGCCCGCGGCTCGGCGGTCGGCGGCAGTACGCCCAGGCTCTGGTATGCGGCGTCGAGCAGCCGCTCGTTCTCGTACGCGATGGCCCAGAACGGCCGGCCCTCATCGATCGACTTGACCAGGATCTTGTCGTCGACATCGGTGATGTTGCGGATGAAGGTCACCCGCAGGCCGGAGTGGATGAGCCAGCGGCGCAGCACGTCATAGTTGACGCCAGAGCGCAGGTGCCCGATGTGCGGCCCGGACTGGACGGTGAGGCCACACAGGTAGATGCCGACCTGACCGGGTATCCGCGGGACAAAGTCCCGCACCGAGCGGGTCGCGGTGTCGTACAAGCGCAGCGTCACCCTCAAAGGGTACCGCCAACCCCAGCACCGTTTTTTTTGCCGCAACTTCATTGAAGTTGCGGTGTTGGGGTTGGCCCAACCCCGCAACTTCAATGAAGTTGTGGGGATCTTGCGGTGATCACGGCGGTTGGGGTTATCCACAGGGGGTACCGGCGGGAGCCGAGTCCCGCGAGGCTCGTCACATGCCACCTCGCCCGTATCGGCCGCAGCCGCTCGCCTGGCAGATCTTCCTCGGCAGTCAGGCGCTCGACGAAGGGCTGGTGACCCGGCACCAGTTACGCAGTAGGGCATGGACCCGGCTGCGCGACGACGTCTACGCGGACTCGCGATTGGCGAAGACGCACGACCTCGCCTGCCGTGCCGCCGTCATGCGCCTACCAGCCGAGACGGTTCTCGCCGGCGCGTCGGCCGCCCACCTGTACGGCATCGAGCACGCCGCGCGGTTCGCGGACGCCGTCGACGTCGTCCTTCCGTGGAAGGCGCGCATCCCAGCGCTGCAGGGCCTGCGCGTGCACACATTCGACCTCGACCCTGACGAGGTCAGGGAGCACGCGGGCTTCCTGCTGACCGTCCCAGCTCGCACCTGCTGGGATCTCGCGAGCTGGTCGGAGATCACGTCGGCGGTCGCCACGATCGACGCGTTGCTGCACGCGACGCTGGTCAGTCCGGAGGACCTCGGTGCGTTCCTGGCGGCCCGTCGCGGGCAGCGCGGCAGCCGCCTCGCCGAGTACGCGTTCGCGATGGCGGATGCCGCCGCGCAGTCTCCGCAGGAGTCGCGGCTGCGGGTACGGCTCATCCTGGCGGGCCTGCCCCGTCCCGCCGCCCAGTTCGAAATCCGCCTTCCCAACGGTTGGACCTACCATCCTGACCTGTCCTGGCCGGACTTCCAGGTTGCCCTGGAGTACGACGGCGTCTGGCACGCGGATGCGGCGCAGCTACACCGGGACCGGCGCCGGTTGAACCAGTTGGTCGGTGCGGGCTGGCTCGTCCTGCACGTGACCAGTGAGCGCCTGCGCAGCGAGTTCCCGGAGATCGTGCGAGAGGTACGAGCGGCGCTGGCATCTCGCGGTTGCCCCCTGCCACCCCAGGCCCCAGCCACCCCAAGATCCGCGCCAAGGCCTGCGCCAAGATCCGCGCAATTTCATTGAACTTGCGGCCTTGGACAGCCCCCAACACCGCAACTTCAATGAAATTGCGGTGATCTTGCGGCCGTCGGGCATGATCAGGGCGGATCACGGGCGGGCTACGGGCGGGCGGGCTACGGGTGAGTCATTCGCAGCACGTCGAGGATCTCGTCGAGGTCCAGGTCGCCGTGGCCGCGCGCCACCGCCACCTCGCGAATCGTGCGCCGCTCCGCCAGCGCCTGCTTCGCGATCGCGGCCGCCTCGTCGTACCCGACGTACCGGTTGAGCGGCGTGACGATCGACGGAGAGCTCTCCGCGTACTCCCGGCACCGCTCCTCGTCCGCCGAAAGGCCCGCCACGCAGCGGTCGGCGAACAGCCGGGCCACCGCGGCCAGCAGGCGGATCGACTCCAGCAGGTTGCGGGCCATCACCGGGAGCATCACGTTGAGCTCGAAGTCGCCCTGCGAGCCGGCGAACGCCACCGCCGCGTCGTTGCCGATGACCTGGGCGCAGACCTGCCGTACCGACTCGCAGACCACCGGGTTCACCTTGCCCGGCATGATCGACGAGCCGGGTTGGAGGTCGGGTATGCGCAGCTCGCCGAGGCCGGCCCGCGGCCCGGAGCCCATCCAGCGCAGGTCACCCGCGATCTTGTGCAGGCCGACCGCGATGACCCGCAACTGGCCCGAGGTCTCCACGAGCGAGTCCCGCGACCCCTGCGCCTCGAAGTGGTCGCGCGCCTCGGTCAACGGCAGCCCGGTGATCTCCACGAGGCGGGCGATGACCGCGGCGGCGAAGCCGGGCGGCGTGTTGATGCCGGTACCGACGGCGGTGCCGCCGAGGGGCAGCTCGCCGAGGCGGGGCAGCGTGGCGCGCAGCCGTTCGACGCCGTACCGGACCTGGGCGGCGTACCCGCCGAACTCCTGGCCGAGCGTCACCGGAGTCGCGTCCATCAGGTGGGTACGGCCGGCTTTGACCACTGTGGACCATCCCGACGCCTTACTGTCCAAAGTGGAGGACAAGTGCAGCAGCGCGGGTATGAGCTCCCGCGACACGCTCGCGGTCGCCGCGACGTGGATCGAGGACGGGAACACGTCGTTGGAGGACTGCGACGCGTTCACCACGTCGTTCGGGTGTACCGGCGCCCCCAGCGCGCGCGAGGCCAGGCTGGCGAGCACCTCGTTCATGTTCATGTTCGACGAGGTACCGGAGCCGGTCTGGAACACGTCGATCGGGAAGTGCTCGTCGTACTTGCCCGCCGCCACGGCCTCGGCCGCCTCCTCCACCGCCGAGGCGACCTCGGCCGGTATCACCCCGAGCGAGGCGTTCACGAGCGCCGCCGCCGCCTTGATCTGCGCCAGGGCGGCGATGTGCGCCCGCTCCAGGCCGGCGCCGGAGACCGGGAAGTTCTCCACCGCCCGCTGCGTCTGCGCCCGCCACAGCGCGTTCGCCGGTACCTGGACCTCGCCCATCGTGTCGCGTTCTGTGCGGTACTCCATACCCCCCATCCTGCCCCGTCGGCGGCCGTCACAAGCGGTCGTACTGCGCCTTGACCAGTTGCTCGGCCGCCGCCGGTGCCAGATTCCCGTGCTGGGACACGCTCACCACGAGCACCACGTCGCCGTTGCGGGCCAGGCCGATGAGGTGGACGTACCCGTTCGCGTCCCGCGCCGGGTCCGGGATGACCACGCCCTCGCCGACGCCGTCCACGGTGATGATGTGAGCCGTGTCGTAGCGCTTCGCGGTGCCCGCCGCGTCGGCCTGGTAGAAATCCGACGCGCTGTCGTCATCCCCGAACCGCAGCAGCCGGATCTCCACCAGAGTGTTGTCACTGGCGTGCCAGGTGCGCACCGCGCCTTCCTGGAAGTTGTCGCGGCGCAGCCGGGCGCCGCGCGCGGTGGGGTCGGTGGACTCCGCCGCGGCCTGGTCCAGGCTCAGGTGCCCGTCCGTACCGGGCGGGTTCGTCCAGGGGCGTGACTTCGCCGGCGCCGCGACCAGGTAGCCGCGCAGATCCCCCGGGTGTTCGGTGCTCGGCGCCGCGACCGAATCGCCGTCGTCGGTGGCCGGGTGGCGGGAGAACAGATACGCCGTCGCGCCGAGGCCGCCGCACACCAGCAGCGCCACGCAGATGCCGAGGACGAGCAGGACCACGACGCGGTTGCTGCGGCGCGGTGGTGGCAGCGGTGGATTTGGGTACGCATACGGCTGCGCTGGCAAATACGACACCGTCAAATCTTCCCGTACTGCTGCCGTAGCAGATCCATGCTGAGCGACGGATCAGGAGCCAGGCCGTATCGCGCGGTTGCCACCATAATCGCGACGTCGCCACGCTCTGCGTAGCCGGTCGTATACAAGTAGTCCTGAACATCCGGCTCGTGCGTCACAATGCTCACCGCGGCCGGCGGATCGGACAGCATCTGGACGTCGGCCTGTGGCGAGTACTGGGTGACATAAGTCGTTTCGTCGGCGAAGTAGGCAATCGCATTCTTGGTACTGCTGAACTGAAACAGCACGATCGAGACCTCGGTATCGTCCGGCAGGCTCCAGGAGGTGGCCGCGCCCCGGATGAAGCCACACGCGGCGAGCAGCCGCGCCTCGTCCGTCTCCGGCCGGACTGACCGCCTGCTCGCCGCGTTGAGGTTGAGCTTGCTGCCGCTGGTGTCCTCGTGCGCCGCCAACGACGGCTGCGCCAGCAGGTACCGGCGAAGGTCACCGGCCGGGCCGCGGCGCACCACGAGGGTCACCAGGACCGCGGCGGCCACAATCAGAACCACGAACCCGCCGGCGATACCGAGTAGCAGGGGTGTGCGCGGGCGACGCGGCACGGGATCGGTCACGGCGCATATTGTGGAGGCACCGGACCGCCTTGACAATAAGCGCCGTCAGGTGGGCCGGCCGACCGTCAGCACCGGCTTCGAGGTCTCCGCGAAGAAGTCGTTGCCCTTGTCGTCGACCACGATGAACGCCGGGAAGTCGACGACATCGATCTTCCAGATCGCCTCCATGCCGAGCTCCGGGTACTCCAGCACCTCCACGTGGCGGATGCAGTCCTGAGCCAGCCGGGCCGCGGGACCGCCGATCGAGCCGAGGTAGAAGCCGCCGTACTGCTGGCACGCCCGGGTGACCTGCGCGGACCGGTTCCCCTTGGCCAGCATCACCAGCGAGCCGCCGGCGGCCTGGAATCGCTCCACATAGGAGTCCATCCGGCCGGCGGTGGTCGGCCCGAAGCTGCCCGAGGCGTACCCCTCCGGGGTCTTCGCCGGCCCGGCGTAGTAGACCGCGTGGTCGCGCAGGTACGCCGGCATGGGCTCGCCGGCCGCCAGGCGCTCGGCGATCTTCGCGTGCGCGATGTCGCGCGCCACGACGAGCGGGCCGGTCAGGGACAGGCGCGTCTTGACCGGGTGGGCCGAGAGCGAGGCGCGGATCTCGGACATCGGCCGGTTGAGGTCGATCGCGACCACCGGGCTGTCGTCGAGCGTGATCTCGGGCAGGAACCGGGCCGGATCGGTCTCCAGCTTCTCCAGGTACACGCCGGAGGGTGTGATGCGAGCCAGCGCCTGCCGGTCGGCCGAGCAGGAGACCGCGATCGCCACGGGACACGACGCGCCGTGCCGCGGCAGCCGTACGACCCGTACGTCGTGGCAGAAGTACCTGCCGCCGAACTGCGCGCCGATACCGAACTGGCGGGTCAACTCCAGCACCTGGGCTTCGAGTTCGAGGTCGCGAAAACCGTGCCCGGCCGGGGATCCCGAGGTGGGCAGCGCGTCGAGGTACTTCGCGGAGGCGTACTTGGCGGTCTTGAGCGCGTACTCGGCGCTGGTACCGCCGATCACGATCGCGAGGTGGTACGGCGGGCAGGCGGCCGTACCGATCAGGCGCAGCTTCTCCTCCAGGAACTGCATCATCCGCGTCGGGTTCAGCAGCGCCTTGGTCTCCTGGTACAGGTAGGACTTGTTTGCCGAACCGCCGCCCTTCGCCATGAACAGAAACTCGTAGCTGTCGGGGTGCGCGTCCCCGGCGTAGATCTCGACCTGCGCCGGCAGGTTGGAGCCGGTGTTCTTCTCCTCCCACATCGTCAGCGGCGCCAGTTGCGAGTACCGGAGGTTCAGCCGGGTGTACGCGTCGTAGACGCCCCGCGCGATCGCCTCCTCGTCGGTACCGTCGGTCAGCACGTACCGGCCGCGCTTGCCCATCACGATGGCGGTACCGGTGTCCTGGCACATCGGCAGCACGCCGCCGGCCGCGATGTTCGCGTTGCGCAGCAGGTCCAGCGCGACGAACCGGTCGTTGGGGGACGCGGCCGGGTCGTCGATGATCGACCGCAGCTGGGCGAGGTGGGCGGGGCGCAGGTAGTGGGCGATGTCGTGCATCGCCTCATCGGTGAGGCGGGTCAGGACCTCCGGCGCGATGGTGAGGAACCGGTGCCCGCCCGGGCCGTCGACGACTTCGATGCCCTCGGTGGTGAGCAGGCGGTACTCGGTCTTGTCCTCACCGACGGGGAGCAGGGGGACGTACGAGAAGGCCATACCGCGCGATGGTACCCACCCGATTGATCATGGTGCCACCGATCCGTACGGGAGGAGACCCACCTTACGACCGGTGTTGATCACGATGCCGGAGTCGGCGTACCCGAGCACCGTCGACGTGGTGCTCGCGTCGACGAGTACCCGCCCGGAATCCGGCGCGACGACCACCAGGCGGCTGCCGTCCGGATTGTCGACAAGTACCCCGCCCTGCCCGAGGGCGACGGTCGCGTGCCGGTCCGCCTCGCGCGACCAGAGCTGGCCGCCCGAGGACCGTACCGCGCGCACCGAGGCGCGATCGGCGGAGCGCAGGACGATCACGCTGCCGTCGGTCGCGAGGAGCGTCTGGCCGTCGGGCACCTGGTACGCGTTCTCGCCGGTACGCAGATCCAGCAGTGCGTCCCCGCCGTCCGGCGTGATCGCGGCGACCAGGTCTCCGCCGCCCACCGGCTCGTGGCGCTGGTCGCACCCGAGGGTATCGGTGGTCTTGAGATCCCAGCCGCTGCGCCGCCAGTACACGCGCCCACTCGCCGGATCCTGCGCGCTCACGCTGTACCGGCAGCTGCCACCCCGGTACGTCGTCGTGCTGACCAGTACCCGGTCCCCGGCGACCGTGACCCATTGGCTGGCGCTCGCCACGTACGTGCGCAGCCGCTGCCCGGTACCCGTCGCGTACACCTGCACCCGCTGATCGAGCCGGAATCCGAGCAGCGGCGGTACCGGCCGGGGCTGGTTGGCGACGGTGTTGGCGACTGCGGAGTCGATCGGCCGGATGCTGGCGAGCGGCTTGTTGACGCCCGCGAACGCCCGGCCATTACCGGTGAGCGGCGCCTGCCACCTGACCGCGCCGGTGCGGGGCGCCCGGCCGCGTAGCGTGCAGGACAGGGCGTCCGAGCAGGTGATGTCGACGATCAGGTCGCTGAACGTCCACGCGCCCAACGCCTTCTGCTCGCTCCAGCGGGTCAGGCCGTCGAGCGCGTCCACCACCCGGTACCCGTGACCCCTCGTGCCCAGCACGACGACGGCGCCGCCGGCTTGCGCGGACCCGGCCGCCGCCGCCCAGTCCTGGGTGCTGGTCCACAGTGGCGCTCCGGAGTGGACATCGCGCCCCTCGACCGTGCCCGACTCGAAGATGACGACCGCGCCGCCGCTGCCCATCGCGGACACCGGCTGGTCGCCGACGCGAACGGCCCAGGTCGTCGACGGGCTGGCCAGGCTGCGTACCTTGCTCAGCCGCTCACCCAGACTGGGTAGCGGGTTCCAGCCGGTCACCAGCCCATAGGTCACCGGCACCGCGATCAGGCCGAGCAGGGCCAGGAACGTTTTGAACCTGGACACTGCGGGTGCGGCCACGCGGTCAAGATAGTCGCGACCGACGCGCCCCGGTAGCCCGAGACGCAGGTGTCGACCGGCTAGGTGCCGGTCAGCCGGGCTCGGCGGCCACGTCGGCGACGATCACGGTGATGTTGTCCGGGCCGCCGGCGGCGAGCGCCAGCGTCACCAGCTCTTTGGCACAGCGGGCCTGGTCGGCGTAGCTGGCCAGCGCCTCGGCAAGGGTCGCCTCCGGTACCACGTCGGACAGGCCGTCGCTGCACAGCAGGTACCGGTCGCCCACCCGGGGCGCGAGCGTACGCAGCGACGGCTCCAGCGGGCGCCCCTGCACGGCCTTGGTCACCACCGAGCGCATCGGATGGTGCCGCACCTCCTCGACCGAGAGCAGGCCCTGATCCACCAACTCCTGCACGAACGTGTCGTCGGTCGTCAACCGGCACAGCTCCCCATCGCGCAGCAGGTAGGCCCGGGAGTCGCCGACGTGCAGCAACCCCAGCTCCGTACCGGAGAGCAACAGCGCCGTGACGGTGGTACCCATGCCCTCGCGTACCGGATCCGCCTGGCCCAACTCGTTGATCGTCTCATTGGCCGCCTCGACCGCGGCGCGTAGCGCGGACAGCGGCGGCTGCCCGTCCCGGACCTGCTCCAGCGCTTCGAGCGCGCCCATCATGGCCTCGCTCGCCAGCTCGCCCGCGGGCATGCCACCGATGCCGTCGGCGACGGCGGCGAGGTGCCGCCCCGCGAACGCCGCGTCCTCATTGTTGTCCCGGACCAGGCCGAGATCGGTCGCGGCGGCGGCACGCAGGATCAGCGTCATACCCAGCAAGCCTGCCAAACATCGAGCATCAGGTCTCTACGTAGTTGTGCTTATGTTTCTGTGTTCATGGCGCTCGCTTGGCCCACCGTCCGTTCCGGAGCCGCCGCCTTCTGGACCGAGGAGCGCCGGAGCGAAGCGAACGGTGGCGACGAGGGAAGATGGCGGGCTGAGGCTCCGGAACACGCGCGAGCGGAGCGAGCGCCTGGGTAGGGCGAGCGTTGGGCCTTCATAATTGGTCCATGACGCGGGTGCCGATGGTGGGGCGCGCGGACGAGCTCGACGAGCTGGCCGCTGCGTGGCCGGCGCCGTCGACACGCACGGCGGTCATCACCGGCAACGGCGGGTCCGGCAAGAGCCTGCTGGTCGGCACCGCGCTGGAGGCGCTGCGGCCGCGCCCGGCGGTGGTCCTGTCCGGGCAGGCGCGGGTACACACACCGGCGCCGTACGACTGGCTCGCCGCGGTGCTCAGCGGCCGGGACACCCGGGGTCTTCCGGTACCGGACGACGCGCTGGCGTGGCTGGCGCAGCACCCCGACGCGCCCCGCTACCGGTACGCGCCCGACGCCCTGCTGCGGCTGGCCGTGCATGCCGTCCGTGCCCTGGTCGGCAGCGGACCGGCGGTACTGGTCGTGGAGGACCTGCACGCACTCGACCCGGCCAGCCACAACCTCGTCGCCGAGCTGGCCGCCGCACCCGACCTGCCCGCGCTCTTGTTCGTCACCAGCCGGCCGCCGGACGCGGCCGTATCGCCCGCGCTCACCGCCCTGACCCTGTCCCGGCTCTCCGGCGCGCAGGGCGCGATCCGCCAGCATCTCGACCACCTGAGTGCCGAGGACGTGGCGGAGTTGCTGTCCGGCGTGTACGGGGCGCCGGTACCCGACGGGGTGTCGCGGGCGGTGTGGGAGCTGACCGGCGGCAACCCGTACTGGCTCACCGAACTGCTCGCCGCGCGCCGGGGTGCCGCCCCGGAGCTGCTCGCCTACGGCGCGCTCCCCGAACACCTGCGGTTCATGCAGGGCGCCGAGCAGCCCGCCGCCAACCCGGACGGCGAGCTGACCGCGCGCGAGCGCGAGGTGCTCACCTGCCTGGTCGCCGGGATGTCCAACAAGCAGGTGGCGCGGTCGTTGGGGATCTCGATCCGTACGGTAACCGTCCACGTGTCGAACCTGCTGCGCAAGACCCGCTCTGCGTCGCGTACCGAGGCGGCGCTGTGGGCCGTCCGGCACCGGCTCACTGGCTAGGCGCCCGGTCCGCCCGGACCGCCGCGCGCACCAGCGGCAGCGTGCGGTACGGGATCTGCTCCGCGAGCGCGATGATCGTGGCGGCGCGTACCACCCCGTCGTACGCGACCACCTGGTCGATGACCCGCTGCAGGTCGGCGTTGGAGCGCGCCACGATGCGGCACAGCAGGTCACCGGCGCCGGTGATGGTGTGTACCTCCAGCACCTCGGGGATGGTCGCGAGGTGAGCCGCGGCCGGATCGTGGCCGCGGCTCTGCTTGATCTCCAGAGTGACGAACGCGGTGACCCCGTACCCGAGTGCGTGCGGTGCCACGGTAGGGCCGAAGCCGATGACGACGCCGCGCTCGGTCAGCTTGTCGAGGCGGGCCTGGACGGTACCCCGGGCCACCCGCAGCCGCCGGGAACACTCCAGTACCCCGATCCTCGGCTCCTCGGTGAGCAGCGCGATGAGCCGGGCGTCCAGGTCGTCTATGCCGGCTTCGGCCCCCGGGCTCAGGTCGGCACCTTCTGCACCGCGAACATCCAGTGCTGCTTCTCCAGCGTCTGGAGCACCGCGATGAACAGATCCTGGGTCACCGGGTCCAGCTCCTCGGTGTGCTCCACGCGGTGCCGCACGTGGCCGCAGACGTCGGCGAGCGCCTCGGTGATCAGCGTGACCACCTCGTCGTCCTTGATCTGCCCGGCCGGGAACGGCGGCAGCGGGCTGGACTTGGCAACGGTGTCGGGCCGGCCGTCCACCGCGTACCCGATCGCGACGGCGCGCTCGGCGACCAGGTCGGCCGCCTCGCGCGCCTCCTCGGTCAGCTCGTCGAGGTGCAGGTGTACCTGCCGGAAGTGCCGGCCCACCACGTTCCAGTGCGCCTGCTTGGCGCGCAGGTGCAGGTCGGTGAGCTCGGTGAGGGTGTCCTGGAGGTCCCGGCCCACGGCGGCCACGTCGATGTCGACGAGGCCGTTGGCGTCGGTCGGCCGGATGGCGTTGCGGCGATCGGCGGGTACGGAGTTCTTGGCGGAGTTCTTGGCTGGCATGGCGGTCCCCTTTCGCGTGGACCGTAGTTATCTAGCCGCTGGCACGGCTGGTGAAACATCGCCGATACGGTGAACAACCTGCCCAGGTAATCACGGGCGACACTGCTCGAACTGTACACGGTGTGCAGCCCGTACTGTCCCGGTTGCCCAATCGCGAAGCCGGACCGATCCTCCTTCAAAAGGGAGGTGCGTGCATGACTCAGACGATGGACGATCTCGTCGGCGCGGTGGCGCACGACACCAGCCGCGACCCGTTCCCGGTGACCGGGCTGGACCATCTGCGCTTCGTGGTGGGCAACGCCCGCCAGGCGGCGCACTACTATTCGACTGCTTTCGGTATGACCTGCGTCGCGTACCGGGGTCCGGAGCAGGGGTACCGGGACTGCGCCGAGTACGTGCTCGTCTCCGGCTCGGCGTGCTTCGTGATCACCGGCGCGGTACGGGCCGGCACCCCGTACGCCGAGCACCACACCCGGCACGGCGACGGGATCCTCGACATCGCGCTGGAGGTACCCGACGTGGACGCGGCGTACCGGCACGCGATCGCGCAGGGGGCGACCGGGTTGGAAGAGCCGCACGACGTGACCGACGAGCACGGGACGGTACGCCTGGCGGCGCTCGCGGCGTACGGGGAGACCCGCCACTCGCTGGTCGACCGGGCCCGGTACCGCGGGCCGTTCCTGCCCGGTTTCGTGGCGCGCGACCCGATCGGGACCCCACCGCCGCGCCGCTTCTTCCAGGCCGTCGACCACGTCGTGGGCAACGTGGAGCTGGGCCGGATGGACGAGTGGGTGGAGTTCTACAACCGGGTCATGGGCTTCACGAACATGGCCGAGTTCATCGGCGACGACATCGCCACCGACTACTCCGCGCTGATGAGCAAGGTGGTAGCGAACGGGACACGGCGGGTGAAATTCCCGCTCAACGAGCCAGCCGTCGGTCGCCGCCGCTCGCAGATCGACGAGTACCTGGAGTTCTACGGCGGCCCCGGCGCGCAGCACGTCGCGCTGGCCACCTCCGACATCCTGCGCACCGTCGACGAGATGCGCGCCGCGGGCGTGGAGTTCCTGGACACCCCCGACTCGTATTACGACGATCCCGAGCTGCGCTCCCGGATCGGGACCGTCCGGGTACCCGTCGAGGAGCTGCGCGCCCGCCGGATCCTGGTGGACCGGGACGAGGACGGGTACCTGCTGCAGATCTTCACGAAGCCGGTACAGGATCGGCCCACCGTGTTCTTCGAGTTGATCGAGCAGCACGGCTCCCTGGGCTTCGGAAAGGGAAACTTCAAGGCGCTGTTCGAGGCGATCGAACGGGAGCAGGACAAGCGCGGAAACCTCTAGCCGCCGGCACCTGCCACACTGGTGGGCGTGATAGAGGTACTCCGGTGACCGAGATCGCCGCTGGCTGGTACAAGGATCCGGCCGAGCCGACCACGCAGCGGTACTGGGACGGCGAGGGCTGGATCGGCGAACCACTGCCGATCGACGCCACCCCGCCGCCCGGGCCGCCGGTCGCCGCCGTGCCGCCGCCGAGCGCGCCACCCCGTCCCCCGGTCACGCCGGAACGGGAGCCGGGGGCACCGCAGCCCCCGGCGATGCCCGCACCCGGTCACCCGATGCCCACGCCCGGACACCCGCCGTCAGCAGCGCGCCAGCCGGCCAGCGGCGCGCTGCCCGGCTACGGCCTGCCACCGGGCGCGACGCTACCGCCGGGCGGGGCGCTGCCACCGTCGAGCTACCCCGTCGGATACCCGTACCTGCTGATCCGCCCGCGCCCGCACGGCCTGCCGGTGGCCCCCCTCGGCCTGCGCTTCCTGGCTCGGCTCATCGACATGGTCGTGGTACTGGCGCTCAACACAGTCGGCAACGGCTGGTTCGTGTACCTGTGGCTGAAGGACGTCGGCCCGTACGTGGCCGCGGCGTGGCGGGCCAGCCTGCACAACCAGACCAACGTCGACCTGCCGGCGATACCGGGCCGGGCCAGCGCGCTCGCGTACGTGATCCCGCTCGTCGCGATGGCCCTGTGGTGGGCGTACGAGGTGCCCGGTATCGCCAACGCGGGGCAGACCTTCGGCAAGCGCCTCGTCGGCATCAAGGTGATGGCGATGGAGAAGGAGGAGCCGATCGGCCTGCGTCGTGCGTTCCGCCGGTGGAACCCGCTGGGCCTGCCCGTACTGCTGTGGCTGTGCGGTATCGGCTTCGTGCTCCAATTCGTAGACTGCATCTCGCCCGCGCTGGGCGGCCCGCTACAACTGGCACTCCACGACCGGTCGGCGCAGACTGTCGTCGTCCAC
>JBPYFB010000261.1:0-5166 GCA_051986465.1 Rugosimonospora sp. | reverse complement strand
CCGGAGCGCGGCACGGACTGGCGGCTGCTCGGTGCGGGTGTGGCCGGCGTCGTGCTGGCGCAGGCGGCCCTGCGCGTCATCCGGCTGGCCGGCGGCTTCTCGACCCACGCGGTATCGATGAGCTTCGTTGACCCCGGTCGCCTGGGCCGCAACCTGTGGATCGCGGTGGTCGGGCTGTCCGTCAACTTCGGGCTGTACCCGAAGGACCTGTCGAAGCCGGGGTACGCGGTGGCCGCCGTGCACCTCGTCGGGCTGGTCGCGGTCGTCGCCGCCGCGCTGCTCGTGGCCGTACGCACGGTGCGGGCGCGTACCGACGACCGGGTGGCGTCCCTGCTCGCGGTCGGTATCCTCGCCAACCTGGGCGCCTTCCTGATCTCCACGCTGCCCTTCGACGCGCTCTCCGCGCGCCAGATCGTATCGATACTGCCGCTGGGCGCCGCGCTCGCCGGCCGGGTGTACGGGCCGGTCGCGATGAGATCGCTGCGGGTGGCCCGCGGGTGCGTACCGGCGCTGGCGGCAGTGCTGCTCGGGCTCTCCGTGGCGTTCGGCGTGCAGGCGAGCGTCGCGCGTCCGGTCCCGCCAGCCAACCAGGACATCACGGACTGGCTGCTCGCGCAGGGGCTCACCGAGGGGATCGGCGGCTACTGGAGCTCCGAGGTGATCATGCTGAGCACGGGCGGCCGGCTGACGGTCGCGCCGCTGAGCTCGGCCGCCAGCTATCTGCCCTGGGTGTACGCGTACCGCTGGGAGTCGAAGGCGGACTGGTTCGATCCGACCCGGCACGATGCCCGGTTCATCGTGATCGACAAGGAGGACCCGGCGTACGGTTCGGTGGACGCCGCGCTGATGCAGTTCGGGGAACCGGTGCAACGCAAGGACTTCGGCCGCTTCGCGGTGCTGGTCTACCACCACAACCTGCTCGTGGGGCTGCCCGCCGTCTGCGGCGCCGGCCACACGGCGGCGACCATGGCCCGCTGCCCGCGAGACTGACGGACCCCTCAGGACCTCACGGCGCGCCCCAAGATCGGTGGGGAGGGCGCATGATGATCGGGTGGCTGAGGTACCGGCGCAGGGCGCTGCCGGGCGGAGCGGGCCGGCGCGCGGCCCGGTGGAGCAGATCGGGGACCGGCTCTACGCCCTGCCGCCCGAGCAGTTCATCGCCGCCCGTGATGAGGCGGTGGCGGCGGCGCGCAAGTCCGGCGATCGCACGCTCGCCGAGGCGGTCGGGGCGCTGCGCAAGCCGACCGTCGCCGCGTGGCTGGTGAACCTGCTGGCGTTGCGCCGTCCCGACCTCGTCGACGAGCTGTTCGAACTCGGCGAGGCGCTGCGCCGCGCCCAGCACGAGCTCGAGGGTGAGCAGTTGCGGGAGCTGTCCACGCAGCGGCGGGCGGTGGTCAGCGCGCTGACCGCGGAGGCCGGGCGGCTGGCCGGGGAGGCACGCGGTACGCGCCGGGAGGATCTGCCGCTCGCCGAGGTCGAGACGACGCTCGCGGCGGCGCTGGCCGACGAGGAGGCGGCGCAGCGGGTACGCGAGGGCCGGCTGCAACGATCCGTCACGTACACCGGGTTCGGCGAGACGCCCAAGCCGCAACTGCGGGTCATCACGGGCGGCGAACCGGCACCCAAGCGGCCGGCCCGGCCGTCAAATGCCGAGCAGGAGCTCGCTGCCGCCCGTACCCGAATGGACGAAGCGCAGACGGCGCTGGACCGGGCGGCGGCGGCCGAGCAGGAGGCGGGCGCCGCCCTCGCCGAACTCACCTCGGCCCTGGAGGACCTGCGCCGGCGGCACGCGGCCGCGCAGACCGCGCTGAGCGAGGCCCAACTGCGCCACAAGGGCGCGCAGCGGGCGGCCCAAGCCGCGGCGCGCCAGCTCACCACGGCGCAGCAGCGGGTCGACCGGCGCAAGGACCGGTAATGCGCTGGCGGTCGCCGGCCGCCACCGTTTGACTCATCCCGTGGAGATGACACTTCCTCAGGATTGGCGGCTGCGGCCAGCGACGCTCACGGACGTGCCGGCCCTGCTGGCGGTGGCGGACGCGAGCGACCTTGAGTTCCTCGGCGAGCCGGACAGTACCGCCGAGGAGATCCGGACGATGCTCATCCGGCCGAACACCGCCGCATGGCTGGTCGCCGGCCCGGACGGGCAGGTGCTCGGTTGGGGCAGCCTGGAGAACGAGGGCGCCGGCGACCGGGAGGTCCTCCAGGTGTACACGTGGCCGGGGCGCGGCGAGCCGGCGCTGCGGCCGATGATCGACATGCTCGTCGGGTACGCCGCGTGGCGCGCGCGGGAGTTCGGGCATCCGGGCGCGACTGTCCGCTCGGGCACGCTCCCGACCGAGAAGCAGCTCGCCGAGGCGCTGATGGCGGCCGGCTTCCGGTTCGTCAAGCGGCACGCCCGGATGCGGATCGCGCTGCGCGGCGACGAGGCCACCCCGCCGCTGCCGGACGGCGTGACCCTCGACGCGGTACGCCGCGAAGACCTGCCCGTACTCCAGGCGATCTACGAGCTGCAGGCGGCCGCGTTCGCGGAGACGGACCACCCCGAGGGCCTGGCCTTCAGCGAGTGGCTGGCGTGGCTGGACGCGCGTGGCGGGCGGCCCTGGGACGAGTGCTGGCTGGCCCGGGTGGCGGGGGTACCGGCAGCCGCCCTGCTCTCCTCTGACCAACAGCTCGAACACGACGAGGGTTGGGTGGGCCGGCTGGCGGTGGCGCGCCCGTACCGGGGGCGGGGGCTGGCACGGCTGCTGCTGCGTACGGCTTTCGCGCGGTACGCGGCGAAGGGGCGGGCCAGCGCTGGGCTCGGCGTGGACGTGAGCAACCCCACCGGGGCGTACGGGCTGTACCTGTCCGTGGGCATGACGCCCGTGTACGAGGCGGACGTGTACGAGCTGCCGGTACCCGCGCTCGGCTCGGCTGCGGCGCGCTAGGCGGTCGCGGTGCGGGTGGGGCGGGAGCGCAGGTCGGCCACGTAGTCAGCCGGGGCGCCGGCCCGCTCGGCGGCGTTGGCGATCTCGGACAGGTACCACGCGGTGGGCAGGCCGCCCTCGTACCCGTCGAACACGTACACCCAGCCGGTCACGTCGCCGTCCAGCGTGGCGACGCGTACCGTCAGCTTCCGGTACGTACCGGACAGTGCGCCCTCCACCTCGTCGAGCTGGGCCGCGTCCCACGGGTGCACGTCGTAGAGCGCCACGAACACGCGGTCGCCGGGCGACTCCACGATCGTCGTCACGGAGCCCTCCCAGCCCAACTCCTCCTCGCCGGCGAAGGTCAGCCGCCAGCCCTCCAGCCAGCCGGTGCCGGTCATCGGCGAGTGCGGGCAGAGGGCGCGCATGCGAGCAGGGTCGAGGTTGGAGCCGTAGGCGGCGTAGTGACGCACGGCGATGACGATAGTCGCCCGCGGGTTGAGAGAGAATACGACGGAGCGTGTCGTGAGCCAGCACTTGGGCTGGACCAGCAAAGGCCGGCGCGGGCCGGAGTCTCGGGAGTTCTGTGATGGGGCACATTGTGATCATTGGCGGCGGGCCCGCCGGGTACGAAGCGGCCCTTGTCGCCGCCCAGCTGGGGGCCGAGGTCACCGTCGTCGAGGCGGAGGGGGCGGGCGGTGCGTGCGTGCTGTCCGACTGCGTACCGTCGAAGACCTTCATCGCCTCCTCCGACGTGGTGACCGCCTACCGGGACACCGAGGAGTTCGGCGTACACGCGGGCGGCCTGGCGGCGGTGAGCGTGGACGCGCGCGCGGTGCACGCCCGGGTCAAGCGGCTGGCACTGGCCCAGTCGGCAGACATCAACGCCAAGCTCGTCAAGGCCGGGGTGACGGTGGTACGGGGTACGGCGCGGCTCGGCGAAAACACGCTCAGTCACACGCATACGATCGAGGTCAGCCCGGAGGGCGATCACTCTCCGTACCTCGTCGAAGCGTCAACGGTCCTGATCGCGACCGGCGCCACGCCCCGGATCCTCCCGGACGCGCGCCCCGACGGGGAGCGGATCCTCACCTGGCGGCAGATCTACGACCTGGACGAACTGCCCTCGCACCTCATCGTGATCGGTTCCGGCGTCACCGGCGCGGAGTTCGCCTCGGCGTACCTCGCGATGGGGGTCGCTGTGACGCTCGTCTCCAGCCGCGATCGGGTGATGCCGCACGAGGACCCGGACGCGGCCGTCGCGATCGAGCGGGTGTTTCGGGCCCGGGGCATGACGATCCTCAACAACTCCCGCGCCGAGTCGGTGCTCCGGTCCAAGCACGGCGTGGCGGTCACGCTCAACGACGGCCGCGTGGTCGAGGGGTCACACGCACTCATGGCGGTGGGGTCGGTACCCAACACCGGAGCGCTGGGCCTTGCCGAGTACGGGATCGAGACCTCCCCGGGCGGGTACGTGAGCGTGGACCGGGTCTCTCGTACCAACGTGCCGGGCATCTACGGCGCCGGTGACTGTACCGGCCTGCTGCCGCTGGCGAGCGTCGCGGCGATGCAGGGCCGGATCGCGATGTGGCACGCGCTCGGCGAGGCGGTCGCCCCGCTGCGCCTCAAGACGGTCGCCGCCAACGTGTTCACCGACCCGGAGCTGGCCTCGGTCGGTGCCAGCCAGGCGGATGTGGAGTCCGGCAGGGTACCGGCCCGCGAGGTGACGCTGTCGCTGGACGGCAACGCGCGCGCCAAGATGGCCGGCATCCAGGACGGCTTCGTGAAGCTGTTCTGCCGGCCCGCCTCCGGCATCGTGGTGGGCGGCGTGGTGGTGGCACCACGGGCGAGCGAGCTGATCCTGCCGATCGCGATGGCCCTGGAGAACCACCTGACCGTGGATCAGCTCGCGCACACCATAACGATCTATCCGTCCCTGTCCGGCTCGATCGCCGAGGCGGCCCGCCAGCTCATGCACCACGAGTTCGACTGACGTCAGGCGCTGGGGCTGAAGGCCCGCTTGCGGAAGCTCGCGATCCCGGTGACCGTGAACACGGCACCTCGCGCGCCGGGATCATGGCGGCGGTCCAGGTCGCTGATCTGCTCCTCGCCGGCCTCTGTCGCAACGAGCCAGACGGCAGACGACTTGGCTGGACCCCCTATCCTGGGCGGCATGCTGGTCGTCACGAGCAACGAGATTTCGGGCTATGAGGTCCGAGTGGTCTACGGCGAGGTCTTCGGCGTGACCGTACGCGCCCGG
>JBPYFB010000260.1:0-18781 GCA_051986465.1 Rugosimonospora sp. | reverse complement strand
CGGAGCCATTCGTCACCGGCAGCGCCGAGGAGCGCTGGATCGCGGCCGAGGATTTCCGGGAGGCGCTCCGCCAGGTGGATAGGCCCGCCGCAGCTTCCGACAGTTACTGGGGACTTTTCGCCTTGGACGGCGAGTCGGGGGCCTACTCAACGAACGAAGATCCGTTCGGGGACGACGAAGACTTCTGACTCACTTCACGTCGCGCTAACCGGGGGCTTATGCCGGGTATGTCGCGCCGGTAATCCGCGCCTCCATCCACCACCTACGATGTACGTCGTAGCGGGGGCTAACTGCGTTGCCCATGACTGGGCCGCAATGAACCCACAGTCCGAGAAGACCGCCTGCGCCTACCGCGGCGACCTCTGCGGTGTGCGGCGGCGGGCGTCTGGCGCGGCAGAAGGGACAGCGAATTCGATGAACGGCACCGTTCGGGGGCGGCGACTCGCGAAGCAACCCTGGTGGTTGGCGGCGATCCTTCTCCTGTTGTGGTCACTCGTCGTCGGTACACCGGTTGAATCGACGCATCCGTGGCAGACGGCGGCCGCTGTGGCCGCCCTCGATCCGGAGTGCGCACCGGTACCCGACCAGGGTCAGGTCGAATACGGCTGCAGCGACCTGAGCCTGAAACTTCAGCAAGCGCGATTGTGGCTCAACAAGAACAAGCGTGGTCATCCGAACGACAAGCTCTTCACCAAGGCACGCGAATACACGGCGAACTACGCGATCGCCGAGATGGACGACGGCACGTTCATCCTCGGATTCAGCGACGGGGACCTGCACGCCGAGCAGCGCCTGCTTCAACAGATGCGCGGCCAAGCGCCCCGTGTGGTGTGGGACCCGGCGACCGGTACCGTGGTGCAGGGGCCAACGAGGGCGGGCGGAATCGCCAAGATCTACTCCGAAATGGAGCCCTGCAACACCGGGCCGGACTGTGAGAGCGAACTCGAGCAAGCCCAGTTGCTCGACAAGACGACCTGGTCATGGAAGTTCAACGCAGCGCGGGGTGCCTCTGAAGCGGAACGCGAGAAAATCCGCACCGATACCAACAACTACAAGACCGGACTCAAGCCGATTGCGATTAAGAAGTTGTTCCGCAGCGGCTCTCCCGGCCGGATCCCCGATGAGAAGAACGTGCGCAGTGGCGCCGAGGCCGCGATCGACGAGCAGAGTGGGTGCGCAGGCGCGGCCGGTCTCGCCCAGTCGGTCACCGGCGCCGCGGCCGCCGCGGGATGCCCCGGCGGTATCGACTTCACCTCGGTCCAGCTGCGGTACGTGTCGGACGGCGGTCCGACCGGAGGCAACACCTACTCGTTCCGGGCCGGCACGACGCCGGGCAAAGCGTCCACCAACGGCACCGAGGCGATCTATGACGCGTTCAACGCTCTTAACGTCTGGATGGTTGTCGATCCGTCGAAGTTCTGGGTGAATCTCAACCCGGACGAGCCCGACCGGATCATCGACAAGGACCTGGCAGCCACCGACGTCGGACACGTTCTGCTCCAGTCGGATCTCGACCTGAAGCGATCGGCGTCGAAGCTCGTCGACCCCAACACCGCACTGGGAAAGCAGTTCTGGGACCGGATGGCCGCCGCCGGCCTGAACCAGTTCTGCACCCGGAACTGGATCGTGCCGCAGCCGGCGACCGTGCGTGAAGCGGGATCGGAACTCTACATCCTCAATGCACCACTCGCGGTGAAGTCCGAGGCGGACACCTTCCAACTCCCGGGAGGCGGCGGGAACACCTGCCCGGCCGACTCCAAACCCGCTGTTGCCATCTATCGTGACGTGATCCTGCCCGAACTGACCCGCGTGGTGAACGAGTCGGCGACGTACACGGAGTTGCGTCGGGTGTACATCAGTCGGGTTGCGGCCGAGTGGTACCGCCAGCGGATGGTCAAGGACGGTACGGCCGAGGAGTTCGGTATCGACTCCAACGACGTGACCACCCTCGAGTCTGCCGTCGCCTGGAACCCGAAAGACATCTTCAACGAGTACGTCAAAGAGTTGAACGCGACCAAGTACACGACGCCCGACGGGAGTGTCGTCATCACGGGCGGGGTCGACTTCACCCAACCGGTACAGGTCGACAAGGTTGCGGACACCCCGTTCAAGGAGCAGTACCCGGATCTGCCGACGGTCGTACAGGACTCCGTCAAGGAGGTCGCCACGACCACAGACGGGAAGAACGCATACGCCGGTGGCGCGGACGTGGTGCCCAACCTGGCCGCCCTTCCGACCACCTCGACCGCATCGAGTGGTTCGGGCGGCCTGCCGGTCACCGGTGCACCGATCGGCACCATCGCCGGGGTGGGCGGCGCGCTCATTCTCGTGGGTCTGCTCGTCCTGCGCCGGACCAGACGGGTGCGCCTGCGGTCGAACGAGGAGTGACGGCCTGCCGCACGGCACATCACGTCTAACCCCGGGCGTGGAACTGACGCGTGCGGTGCGGATCCTGAGTGGTCCGCACCGCACGCCGAGGGGCTGAACGGGACCGCCGCGGCCTGCCGCTTCCTCTACACTGCCGCCAGCGGTCGCCAACCCCCTCTAGTTCGTAGGAAGTCCAGTGCAGCAAAATCCGCCTCTCGCGCCGGCGCAGCCGGTGCCACCCAACGTCGCGCAATTGGCGGCGGCGACCGGACTCGGCTCCATGGTGCGGGTGTACGTACCCAAGCGCCGGTCCTGGTTTCTCATCGTGTTCATGTTCCCTATCGCCCTCGCGTCGACAGTCATCCTGGTCGGTTTCTGGCTCCTGTGGGCGCTCATCCGCATGCCGAACCTGTCCAGGTCGATGGCGGCCCGCCGGGTGTACCTGTACGAGCAAGGCTTCATCCTCGTGGAGCGGCCCGATGCACCGCAGGCCTACCGCTGGGACGGCATCGACACCGTCTTCCAGAAGATCGTGGTCCAGCGGGCGTACGGCATCAAGACGGCCACCAACTACATCTACACCATCACGGCCCGGGACGGTCGCACCACGAAACTGACCCACTTCTGGGCAGGCATCGACGAACTCGGGCCACACGTCAACGAGTCCGTTTCCCGGGCACTGCTGCCGGGTGCAACGGCCGCGCTCGAACGCGGCCAAGGAGTGCAGTTCGGCGACATGACGCTGAACGCGGCCGGTATCAGCGGCCGGCGCAAGTCGGTCACCTGGTCGGAGGTCAAGCAGGTGACAGTCGCCGCGGGCTATGTGCGAGTGGGAGTTGTCGGCCAGTTCCTGGCCCTCTCGAACACCGCCGCCGCCAACCTGCCCAACCTGCCGCTGTTCTTCACGCTCGTTGAGCGCATGCGCCAGCAGTCCGCTGCCACCAGCGGCTGACGCCGGTACGCCGGCCCGGTCACGCTCCCTGCGCCGCTGCCCGCCATCCGAGGATCGCCTCCGCACGAGTGGCACAGAAGCTGCCGACCGGGTCGGCGTACAACTCCCACGGGCGCGCGCCCGCGTACCCGTCGATCGCCCGGAACTCCTCGATCGCCTCCGCGTACCGGCCAGCCTTGGTAAGGAAATACGCCAACCAGTGCCGGTGGTGTATCAGGTATGGGTGGTCTGGCGCGGCGGCCGCGCGGTCGGCCACCGCCGCGTCGAGCGCGGCGTTCAGCTCCGCGCTCACGCCGGGTCCGCGCTCCAGGAACAGATATTCCAGCTGTATCCCCGTCAGCAGGCTTCCCAACTGTGCGCGTTGCCGGGTCTCCGCGACGAACGCGCCGGCCAGTTCCTCCGATCCCTGCCAGCGCGGCAGCCAGTAGTGCAGTGCCCGCTGGTGCGCGCCGACGCTGTGCGGTGCACGCTCAATCACCCGCGCCCAGATTTCGCGGAACCTGTCGTGGTCCCACCCGAGGCCTTGCGCACATGACATCAGCACGATCCAGGGCGTAGCGAGGCCCGGTGCCAGGCTGGTGGCCCGTTCGCACGCCGCCGGTGCCTGGCCGAGAACCCGATGAAAGCCGACCCACTGCTCCGGCAACACCTCCCGCGCCGCCGCACTCGTGCGCAGCCGCCACGCCAGGCGCACCATGGCCTGCGCGTGCACGCTCCACACGTTCGCATCCGCCGGCGCCGCGTCCAGCCACGCAATCAGCCAACCGTCGTCGTGTACCGCGGGCTCCGCGATGTCGGCGATCGCGCGCAGATGCCGATCCGGATTGTCGCCAACCGCCCGCAGGTTGGTCGCGGCCCCGTACCAGTCGCCACGAGTCGCCGCCTCGACGGCCGGTTCGAGCAGCGGATCGCGCCCCGCACGGTCGGCACGTACCCGCTCGCGCGGCACGAACCCGTACGTGGCGACGTCGACCGTCTGCGGGCCGGAGCCGGGCAGGACCGCGGTCTCCACCGGAGCGCCGACGATGCCGAACGCCGGCCGCTTCGAAACACGCCTCATGCCGCAACCCCGATCGCTGACACCAGACCGCGCAGGCGGGTACTGTCCGGCCGTACCGCGACGAGTTCCTCAACGGCAGAGCCGAGTTCGGCCTCGAGCTCGGGCGCGATCTGGAGCTGTCCATCGATGTCAGCCCAGGAGTGCGTCCATGTCACCCGACCACCTCGTGCCAGGTGCCCGAGCAACCAACTGGAGAGCATCGAGGCGAGTTGAGTCTTGGCGTGCTCGCGCGCGACCCGGCCGGTCGCGTTGGTACGTCGGGAGGCTTCGCTGGGCGGAAGCGCGTCGAGCAGCTCGTTCAGCCGGCCTGCGGCGACCATCTGCACGAACACGGCCAGGTCCGCCGGGCGGCCGGAAAGCCGGAACGTCGCCTCCCACAACGGCCTCGCGCGCTCTTCGGCCCTGTGCAGACCGATGGCGTGCGCGAGGTCGTTCCACGCTACTGCCCGTTTGTCGCCGAACTGTTTCTGCATAGCCCGCAGCGCGATCCGGGCGAGTACGTCCGCCGGATTGGCAAGGATCGCGACCGCCCGCATGCCTGGACCGTCCCCGGTACGACCATCCGGTGGCAGCGCCGCGAGTGCCGCGACGCGCTCCGACATCGGCGGGTGCGAGTCATACCGGTCGGTGGTCTCCGGGCGCGGATTGCGCCGCAACTCCTCGAGTTGCGCCCGGCGAGCCGGGTCGGCGAGCAGCGCGGTGAACCCACCGAACACCTCGGGCTGCGCAGGCATCAGACCCAACGGGAGGCCGGGCGCGATGTAGCGCTCCAGGTAGAAGTCGAACACCGAGTCGATGACCTGGATCTCGTTCAGCGCGGCGATGGCGTTCTGCGCGCCCGCGATCCGCGCCGCGACCCGGTCGGCGGCGTACTCCTGCGCACGGCTTGCCTCCTGCGTGACGCGCAGCACCAGGTGCGCGTACGCACGGAACACCACCACGAAGAGATTCGCCCCGGGCAGCTCGAAACTGCGCCGGCGGCCCGCCGCCCGCAACGCGGCGAGCACACTCTGGCGGGTGCGCCCCACCAACCCACCCACCTGTGTATCGCGGTTGCCGTAGTGCCCAAGCTCGTGCGCGAGCACGGCATCGAGCTGTACCGGTGTCAGGGCCATCAACAGCGGAGCGCCCACCATCATCCGCCGCTTGCCCGGTACCAGCCCGAGCAGTCGCGCGTTCTCCCATACGGCGGCGTTCACGTCCGGCGTCAGGTACAGCCTCCGTGGCGCGCGCGTACCGACCTGCTCCGCGAGATACCGGATCCGCTCCCACAAGGCGGGCTGCTCGGCGGGGGTCACCTCGATCCCGACAATGTTGCGCGCCCTGATGTGGGTCGACACGAACACGCCGCGCAGTACCACGAAGATGCCGGCCAACGTCAACAGAAGCAGGAAGGCCGTCAAGCGGTTGACGCCCGACTCGGCGAAGCCCACGACGCTCGCCGTGACGAGACCGGCGACCAGGGCGGCGCACATCAGGTAGAAACCGATGAGCAGGCTGAGCACCTGCGCGACGTAGGTGTACCGACGCATGGTGACTCCAAGGGGTTTCGAGACTGCGTGCAGCCTGCCATACGCGAACCTCGCGAGCTACTGAGCAGACCCATACATCGGGGATTCGGACGAATCAATGGGTGGTCCTGATCGAGGGGTGGCGGGTCGGTGGTTTTGGTTTGGCGACCCGGAGCGGTCGTCGGAGGCCTGTGCGGCGAAACGTACACCCCCGCCGAGGAGTGCAAGAATCCAGGCGCTAAGCGCTGGGTCGACGAATGGATGAGATCCCGCGAGCCGGATCACCGCGAACTGTGTCGCGGCGGTTGCGTTGCCACTGCGGAGCGTGCGGAAGGGGTGACGGTGACGTTAGCGAGCCTGTAGCGTCCCTGGCGAGCCCGGCATGGCAGGTACCGCCGTCGATGCCGCTGTGGCGGGCCTTGCTGCCGTGCCGATCCAGGGAAGTGGATACAGATGGTCTTCGGCGCGGGGCGCGCGGTCGAGGCGAAGCTGCCACACCTGCTGATCTGCGTCCTGCTGCTAGGCCTTGCCGACTCAATGATCGGGCCGTACCTGGTGCTGTTCGGTGCGGACCGGGCGCGCCTGTCTCCGCTTCAGATAGGTGCATTCCTCTCCGTCATCGCCGTCAGCGGACTGTTCGTAACCCCCTGGCTCGGTCGTCGTTACGACCGCGGTGCCGGCCGGTGGCCGGCGTTCGTCGCGGTGCTGTCGCCGGCCGTCGGGTACCTCGCGCTGAGCACGACCACCAGGTACGCCCTGCTGCTCGTCATCGGGGCGGGACTGCTCGGCGCCGGCCTGGCAGCCTTCTCGCAGGTGTTCGCGCTGGTGCGTACCCACCTCGACCGGGCGTCCGGTGGCGCGTCGCGACGCGGAACGTTGGCTCTGCGCTCGGTGTTCTCGCTGGCTTTCACCATCGGCCCGATCGTCGGGGCGGCGGCGCTGGCGTGGCGGGGATACGGCGGCCTGCTGCTGCTGACATCCCTGGCGTTCACGCTGATCACGGTGCCGCTGCTGCTGTTGGGCGCCACACCGGTAACACCCCGGACCACGCCGAAGGAGCGGACGCCAACTCGGTTGCGGCGGCCGGTGCTGTTGGTGGCAGCTAGTTTCACGATGTTCAATACCGCGATGTGCGCCGGCTCGGTAGCGCTCCCGCTGTACATCACGCGTACCCTGGCCCGACCCGTCCAGGATGTGGGGCTGCTGGCAAGCACGTGCGCACTGGCGGAGATACCGGCGTCGCTTGTCCTGATCCTGCTGCCGGCCCGGGTACGCCAGCAGCGGGTGATCCTGGTGGGCATGCTGCTGTTCGTGGTGTACTTCGTGCTTGTCCCGGCCAGTTCCAGCCTGCCGCTGCTGATCGCCACCCAGGTGGCACGCGGCGTGGCCATCGCCGCGGTGAACGCGCTGGGCATCACGTACATCCAGGACCTGATGCCCGAGGCCACCGGCCGCGCGACCGCGCTGTTCGCCAACGCGTTCATCACCGCATCGCTGATCTCCGGGCTCGTCGCGGGTGCGACCGCGCAGACTCTCGGATATCGGGCGGCGCTGCTACTGTGCGGCTTGATCAGCGCCGTGGGCTGCGTGTTGCTGATCAGCGCCCGACAGGTGCCGCGCGAACTTGCCGCGGACCCGGCACCGGGATAGGCCGCCGCCCGCAGCGTCCCGGCAACTGAACGATGCCGAACCGCGCCCAACGGCCAGGCCGGACCCGATATGCGAGCGTGCCGCGTCCGCTCGTATACGGACAAGCCCACGCCGTGCGGACAACCTCGCCGCACTTGATGATTGCCGAGCACCGCCGTACAGCAGTAGTGCCGCGAGCGCCGCACGTTCACAGCGTCCATCTCCGCTCGCAGTCCTCCCGGTCTCCGGCCACCGTCCGGCGGGTCAGCGACAGCCCACGCCGGACACTATGCTGCGTCCGGCTGTGTAGGCCGCCCCGGAAGCCACCCCACGGAGGACACCCCTTGATGACCATGAAGGCTGCGCGTACCCGCCACCTGCTCGCCGCGGCCGGACTTACCACAGTGGTGGTGGCCCTCGCCGCAACGTCCGCCGTCGCCGCGCCCGCCGCACCCGCACGACTCCTGTTTCCCGACGTCACGGTCGCGCCCGGGCCCGGTGGTCACACCGACTTCGGCCTCCTCGTCGGCCAGGGCGTGCTAAACAACGTGGTGGTGACGTACCGCCTGGATGACGTGCCGCACGGCGTGACCGCGGTGGTGGCAGACGCTGAGGGATTTGACTGCACGACCACCAGCACCGCCATTACCTGCACGTCCCCGGTGCCGCAGAGCCCTTCTGACGGAGTGTTCGGGACCTCGCCAGCGCTCAGTCTGCTCGCGGCCGACACCGCGACGGTCGGCGAGACCGGTACGCTGCACTCCTCGGTCCGGGCCGACGGTGTCCCGGAGACCACCAGCGACTCGAAGGTCACGATCGGCGAGGGCGCCGACCTCACCGCCGGGGCCAGCGGGCACTTGTTCTCGGCTAAGCCGGGCGGCTCCTTTGACACCCAGGCGACGGTGCACAACAGCGGCACCACCACAGCGCACGGGGCGGTCCTACTCATCGACGGCAAGTACGGCCTGGAGATGACCAAGCGATACAGCAACTGCCTGTACGGCGACCTCGGCGCGGCGCTGTGCACCTTCAACACCGACCTGGCGCCCGGCCAGACGTACAGGTTCAGCCCCGCCCTCGCCTTCGGGGTGTCCTCCGACAGCCTCGCGCCCATCGACGAGCAGGTGTCGGCGGACTGGATGACCCCGCAGGACTGGGCGGACCTCAAGGCCACCCTGGCGCGCTTGGGAGCCACCGGTCAGCCCGACACCCCGGGCACGCAGGGCGTGCTGAGCCTGATGCAGGTGAGCGCCCAGAGCCGGATGGCGAGCGGGCCACAGACCGACACCAACCCCGACGACAACTTCGCCTTCTGGGAAGTCCAGGTGACCGGAACCAACTCCGCCGACCTCGCGGCCGTGGGCGCCACCTCCACCGGTACGGCCGGGGCGACGGTACCGGTCAAGATCGGTGTCAAGAACAACGGCCCGGCGACGGTATGGAACGCCGGTGGCCGAGAGGCGATCAACGTGCCGCTCGTCACCATCCCGGATGGCACGACCGCGGTCGGCGTCCCGGCCAACTGCGCGCCCGGCACTGCCGACGGGTCGAACGGGCCGCTGGGCAAGGCCGGTGCCCACCAGTACGTGTGCTTCGACACGACACTGGCCAAGGCGGGCGAGACCGTGTGGTTCGCCTTCACCCTGCGCATCGACCGCGTCATCGACAACGCGACCGGCTCGGTCGTGCTCTATGGGCCCGCCGAGCACGAGCGGAACCAGTGGACCGGTGACACCAACCAGTCCAACGACACGGCCAGTATCCTCATCAACCCCACCGGCGGTACCGGCGGCGGCCTGCCCGTCACGGGCGTCAGGACCGGACTCATCGCGGCGGCGGGCATCGGCCTGCTCGCGTTCGGGCTAGGCCTGCGGATCCTGGCGCGCCGCCGCCGCTCGACAACCGAGGTCACGGACTGAGCCGTGAACCAGCGGGTGCCGGGCGCGCGAGACGTACGGCACCCGCACTACCGCTGCGGCCCGCGTCCCAGTGGTCCGCCGGGCCGACGAGCAGCAGCCGGGCAGGGTAGCGGACCAGTTTCCCGGGCACGTCGAGCATGGCACGGTAGGTCAGTACGTGGAGCCCTCTCGTAGACGGAATCTTGTCGCAAAGACCTGTCTATCGATGGCTCCACGTCTGTTCCAGCACCGTCCGAACTGGACAGTATGTCCGTGTCGATCAGATTCGGCGCGCATCTCTCGCTGAGATCACTTCAATTGCCTAGTGCCAAGGTGACCAGGGACAGAGTTGCGGGAAAAGGGAACCTCGGCGCCAGTGATGGCTTACGCGATCTGACGCAGGTCGCTGCCGTAGTCGAAGATGATCCGCATCCGGGCACCCAGAGCGCGTGCGTATCGACTCAGGGTGGCCACCTCGTTGACGTCGAGATCACCGTTTTCGATCTGGCTGATCCGGCCGGGTGAAACGCCCATGATCTCGGCCACCTGGCGCTGGGTCAGTCCCAACCGCTTGCGCTCCTCGGCGAGGTGGAAGGCGCTTGCCCACGCCTCCGTACGTGCCCGCTCTACGGCGAGCGCCTCATCGTCCCCGTCGTGCAGCTGTGCGTGGATGTCGGCCCAGTCATGGAACTCGGTCATGAGCCCCTCCCTCCTCTTCCTCTCCGCAGCCAGCCAGGTGTCGTATACGGCGCATCCCGTCCCGACTAAAGTCGGGTGCGCTGCCGGCGCTCCACGTTTGCGCCACGATTCGGGCGAACGGCGCCCACCATCGCCCCAACTCCGGTTCCGGTTCGCCTGCGCCGCACGGCAACCAGAGGCGCCAGCATGCGAACTACGCCGAAGACCGACCCTGGACGGACACTGACCAAGCCCTGACCGGCCAGTTTCCCGCGAACTGCCGCCAAACCGACGGCTGAGAGAGTCGGAGCACCCCTCGAAATGAAGAGTGGGCCGGAGGTACCGCCATGCGAACCAAACGCGCCTCATCGCCGGTGATCCGCTGTCCGTACGTTTGCCGAGGTCAACGGTCGGAGGCGGGCTACGATGAACGCCAACCAGGTACTCTACTCATGGCGTCGACGGTAGCTTGATCTCGCAGCGGATGCCGGGGGCTTTCGCTAGCCGAGCATCCCCGGTGAGCAAGGGACAGCGAAGAAGTTCGGCGGCGGCGACGTATGCAGCGTCATAGGCGGTGAGGTTGTCGCGCAACTGCCACATGCGCTCGAGCAGATCGACGATCTCGACCTGGTCGATGACCAATGTGGACAATGCGCCGATACCCTCGCGCGCCCGCGCCGGTCCCAGCTTGCCGCCGAGGGTTCGACCTCGAATCACCGATACCACCTCGACCAGCAGGTGTGCTGGTGCCGCCCAGTGGGGATCGGCGGTCAGCGCGGTTCGCGCCGCACTGCCGACCGATCCGTCATCGACAAGAGCGTCCGACAGCACGCAGGCATCGACTACGATCACGCTGCATGCCCCGTCGAACCAGCCTGTCCCCTTTGCTCCGCCAACTCCGCCGCCGTCTCTCCGGGCAGGACGCGGGAACCATCAGATCGGCCTGCGAACCGGTCCAGAACCGCAGTGTTCCGCAATCGTCGGGCCTGCGTCTCGACCAACTCCAACAGGTAGGACTGCAGAGACTGGCCACGCGCTCTTGCCTGAACGGCAAGCGCGTCACGCACCTCTTCGGGTACATCGCGAATCTGCAAGGCAACCATACATGCATTATGCATGCACAGGCTACGAACCGTCTAGCTGGCAGGACAAGCCAGCCATTCAAGGTCGGGGTGGACCTCCGGGAAGCCTGTCGAGGCACGGGTGCTTGATGATCAAGAGTGGGCCGGAGGCGTCACCATGCGAACCACATGGACGCCATCGCCGGCAAGCAGCTGCCGCTGAATTTGCCCAGCTCACGGGCCTTGGTGGTATCCGACAAGCCCTGGCGATGCGGACAACTGGAGAAGTAGAACATTTCGTTCTACACTCTTCTCCATGGAACGCATCGGCGTACGGGAGCTGAACCAGAACACGAGCCAGGTGTTGGCTCGGGTGAGCGGCGGCGAGACCGTCGAGATCACCGATCGCGGGCATCCCATCGCTCGACTTGTTCCGGTAGGCGACGACAGATCGACGCTGACCAAGCTGGTAGCTGCCGGACGCGCCGTCGCCCCGACCGGCGGCGGTCCTGTCCCGCTTCCACCAAAGCTCGGCGACGAGGATGTGGATGTCGCCGCCACACTCGCCGCGATGCGGGACGAGGAACGCTGGTGATCTACCTCGATTCCGCCGCCGTCGTCAAGCTGGTTCGGCAGGAAGCATGCACCGCCGACCTTGTCTCCTGGCTCAACACCCATGACGACGCGCCGCTGGTCTCCTCCGCTCTCGTCGAGGTGGAAGTGCCGAGAGCGTTGCGCCGAACAGCCCCGCAAGCCTTGATCGGAGTGCCGGTGGCCGTGGGACGACTCTTCCGACTGGAGATCGACGGTACGATCCGCGCCACGGCGGCCGCGTTCGCCGAGCCGACGCTACGCAGCCTCGACGCCATCCATCTCGCCACCGCGCAGGTGCTCACCAACGAATCCGGAACGGCACTCATCGCCTTCGTTAGCTACGACCGGCGACTGCTCCAAGCCGCCACGGCCCTGGGACTGCCCGTAGCAAGTCCCGGCCAGAATTGACTTGAGTCCGGCTCTATTTCACCGAACCGGCACGAGAGCCAAGGCCTGCGGCTTTTGCGCTTCGGACCCTCCGTTTGGGGGTCCGTTTCGGGTGGAGCTGAGGGGACTCGAACCCCTGACCCCCACACTGCCAGTGTGGTGCGCTACCAGCTGCGCCACAGCCCCGGATACACCCGGCTCGGCCGGGCACCCGCGCAATATTACACAGCCTCCGGGCGGCTAGTCACACCGCATCCGGAAACCGGGTCAGTTGGCCGCCGGATCCGCGGGGAAGATCGCGACCGCCGCCAGCAGGCCACCCTGCCTGCGCAGGACCATCGGCCAGAGATCGTCCGGCCGGTTCACGAAAGCGTCACCGGGCAGCGCGTCGAAGACGAACCACGAGCCGGCCGTGATCTCCCCTTCGAGCTGCCCCGGAGCCCAGCCCGCGTACCCGGCGAACACCCGTACGCTCACGAGCGATTCGCGTAGCTTCTCCGGTTCGCCGGACAGGTCGACCGTACCCACCGCCCCAGATACCCGGTTGAACCCCAGTACCCGGCTCACCCCGACCCGGGTACGGGCCAGGCAGATCGCCGCCTCGGGTTGCACCGGACCGCCCTCGAAGACGACCGCCGGATCGCTCGCCAACGAGCCCCAGCCTTCCAGTACCTCCGCGACCGGCACCTCGGTCGCCCGGTTGAGCACCACGCCGAGCGCCCCGCCGTCCTCGTGCGCGACGAGGAGCACCACGGTGCGCTCGAAGTTGGGGTCGCGCAGTGCGGGGGTCGCGACAAGCAGCCGCCCGGTCAGCGACTCCATCTCGCGTCCCCCGATCCTCTGCTCCGGCTGCATGTCCCTCCTCGATCGGATTGGGCTGGGCCCTACACCGCGACAACACCGCCCTACACCGCGACAACACCGCCTACACAGCAATACCGCCTACATACCTAACCCACCTACGCCGCCACTCCGGGGGACGCGGCGTCTCGCACCATAGACCGCACCATAGCCTGCCATCGCCGTCACGGTTAAGGTCTGGTCGTGACCGCACTCGCTGATGTCGCCGTAATCGGCGGCTCGGGGCTCTACGCACTCCTGGATGGCGCGAGCGAACATCGGGTCGAGACACCGTACGGGCCGCCCTCCGACCCAATAACCGTGGCGTCCGTCGATGGGCGGCCGGTCGCGTTCCTGCCCAGGCACGGCAAGGACCATCGGTACCCGCCGCACCGCATACCGTACCGGGCTAACCTCTGGGCGCTGCGCGAGATCGGGGTACGGCAGATCCTGGCGCCGTGCGCTGTAGGCGGACTGCGACCGGAGCTGGGCCCGGGCACCTTCGTCGTGCCCGACCAGCTCATCGACCGAACCAGTGGGCGCGTCCAGACGTTCTACGACGATCGCGCTGTTCATGTGAACTTCGCCGACCCTTACTGTCCGGCGGGCCGGGACACGGTCCTTTCCCATGCGAACGGCTTGGCGATCAGCGACGGCGGCACGATGGTCGTCGTCGAGGGTCCCCGATTCTCTACACGCGCGGAGTCGCGCTGGTTCACCGCGATCGGCGGCACAGTCGTAAACATGACTGGTCACCCGGAGGCGGTACTCGCCCGTGAGTTGGCCATGTGCTACACGGCGATCGCGCTCGTCACCGATCTGGACGCCGGTGTGGACGGCGACCACGGCGTGACACAGGAGGAGGTGTTCCGGGTTTTCGGGGAGAACACCGAACGGTTGCGAAAGCTTCTGCTCGACGTGCTGCCGGCGCTTCCCGAGAAGCGGGACTGTCCGTGTGCGCACGCGCTTGACGACCTATAGCGACGAGAGCGCCGTCGGTAGGCGTACCACGAATTGACAGCCGCCCGCGACGTTGCGGACGGCGACGGCGCCGCGCTGCGCCTCAACCAGGCCGCGGACGATGGCGAGGCCGAGTCCGCCGCCGGCGCCGTCGTGCTCGGCCACAGGTCTGGGGGTACGGGCGGCCTCGCCGCGAAACGCGACGTCGAAGAGGCGGGGCAGGTCCGACTCCGGTATGCCGCCGCAGTTGTCGGTCACCGCGAACCAGCCGCCCTGGGCGTCCTTGCCTCCGGTGACCGTCACGGTGCCGTCGGGCGGCGTGTACCGGATGGCGTTGCGCAGAAGGTTTCCGACGATGCGCGACAGTTCACCTTCGCTCGCGCGTACCACCGGCCAGCCGTACTGCGAGGCGACCATGTGTACGCCACGCTCGGCCGCGACCGGCGCGGCGGTGGCGACCGCGTCGGAGACGACGTCGCCCAGCGGTACGTCCGCCATCGACAGCCGCAGGGTACCCGCGTTGATGCGGGACAGTTCGAACAGGTCGTCGACGAGGCCGGCCATCCGGTCCGCCTCGATGCGGATGCGGCGGTGGTAATCGGATACCGACTTGAAGTCCACGACCACCCGGTCTTCCAGGGCCTCGGCCATGGCGCGCAGGCCGGCGAGCGGGGTACGCAGATCGTGCGAGACCCATGCGACCAGGTCGCGCCGGTTCGACTCGCCCTGCCGCTCGCGGTCGCGCGCCTCGTCCGCCCACATCGCGTCGGCGGCGAGCCGGCGCCCCAGCCACAGGCCCATCGCGAGGCTGGCGGTGCCCGACATCGCCAGCACGACGAGCAGGGCCTGCAGGTCGTGCCCGGAAAGGAACATCGCCTTCGCGGCGCCGAAGACACCGGCGACCATCGAAAGTACCGTCACCGCAAGCAGCAGGCAGATGTGCACCACGATCGACGTACCGCGCAGGAACCGGTGCACGATCGCGCCCGGGATGGCGACCGCGAGCACGCTCGCCAAGGCAACCGCGAACATGCCTGCCATGTCAGCCATTTTCGTATCGGTACCCCACGCCCCAGACCGTCACAATGCGCTTCGGGTTCGCCGGGTCGTCCTCAACCTTCTCGCGCAACCGTCGCACGTGGACGGTCACAGTGGACTGATCACCGAAGGTCCAGCCCCATACAGCCTCCAGCAGTTCGGTGCGCTTGAAGGCCCGGCCGGGATGGCGCATGAGGTAGACGAGGAGGTCGAACTCGCGAACCGTCAGCGCGAGCTCGGTACCGCGCAGCCGGGCGATGCGCCGCGCGACGTCCAGTACGAGGTCGCCGTCGACGAGATCCTCGACCTCCTGCGGCGTCCGCGCGTTGCCGGCGCGGCGCAGTACGGACTGCACCCGCAGCACCAGTTCGCGCGGCGAGAACGGCTTCGTTACGTAGTCGTCCGCGCCGAGTTGCAGGCCCAGCACCCGGTCGGCCTCCTCGCCGAGCGCGGTGAGCATCACGATCGGTACGCCGTCGGCGCGGGTACGCAATCGGCGGCAAACCTCCAACCCGTCAATCCCGGGCAGCATAAGGTCAAGTACCACCAGATCAGGCTGCTCACGGCCGTATGCGGCCAAAGCACCCGGACCATCTCCGGCAAGCGTCACCGCGTACCCGGCTCGCTCAAGGTACCGACGCACCACGTCACTGACAGTCGGATCGTCGTCGACGACAAGTACGCGCTGTTCCACCCTGGAAGCGTACGGCCCAGTGCAGCCTGTGCACGATGCCGGAGGCGACCGTCACCCTTCTGTAAGCGCGACCGGAACGCCCTGTGATGTCAGGTCTCGCCACCGATGTCGGTCGCGTAGGCCTCGTACACCAGGTCCGCGCCGCGCTGCCGGTGCCTGGATAGGTCGCGCAACAGGTTGCTCCCCCAGCCCCGCATGTCATCGGGGCCGGCGCTACCCAGCCGCGAGCACACCACCTCGATGCCCATCGCGAGCTTCGCGTGCTCGCGCACGAGGGCCCGTACCCGGTAGGCCAGTCGCGGACTGTGCTCCAGCAGTTCGGCGTAGAGCCCGTCCGGCCCCTCGGTGAGCCGCATGTGTTCGGCGAATGCCGACCGCAGCGCGATCAGGCGGGCGTCGACACTCGGGCGCCACGCTGGATCGGCGGCAGGAGCGGCGAGCGCGCGCTCCAGGGCATGCATGGTGTCGAGCAGTTCCGCGCGGTGCCGGCGCGCGCTGGACAGAGGAAGTGTTGTCTGGATCGGCGTTGTCTGGATCGGCAAGGCCATCGTGCACCTCCCGTCACCGGTTAATCACTCGATGATCAGGCAATGTACGGCCACTGTCCAGATGTTCGGGCGAGGCTGTCACCCTTGTGCGGTTTGTTGGCACAGTACGCCGTTGACGGTGAAGCCATTCGGCGCGTCGTTCTTCTTGCTGTGGTGCGATCCCACGAAGTGCAGCGTTATCACCTTGCCCCGCGCCAGGCTGCGGTTGAAGACCAGATCGTCAACCCGGACGTGCGAGTCGTTCTGCGACACCACGCCCTGCACGGTCGTGACTCGCTGGTCCTGCCGGTAGTCGAACTCCAGCGTCCAGCCGTTGATCGGCGCCCGGCCGGTGTTCTGCAGGGTCAGGTCCGCCGTGAAGTACGCGCCGACGTCGAGCGTGACCCGGTACCCGACCGCGCAGGCGAGCCGAGCCGGTGTGGGCGAAGGCTTGTTGTGTATGACGGTGGGCCGGTGCGACACCCGGGGCGTCGCGGACGGCTGCCGGGATCGCAGCGTCGACAGACCCCACAGCCCGAGCAGTATCACGGACAGCAGCGCCATCGGGAACAGCAGCCTGCTGCGGCGGGGCTGGCGGAACGGGGGCTGCGGACGGGGGGCCGCGCGGCGCGGCGCTTTGGGCGCCGGCATGACGCGGGTACCGGACGGGCCGACCGGCACCCGGGTGGTCGGCAGGGGGCCGGCCGGCGGGACCGGTACCACCGCACCGGCGAGTGCCGCCATTTGGTCGGCGAGGGCACGGCTGTCCGGCCGGACCCGCGGGTCGGGTGCGAGGCACCGGGCGATCAACGCGGCGACCGGCGGCGGTACCGGCGGCAGCGGCGCGGGCGGCAACCCGCCGGCGATCGCCTGGTGGAGCACCAGACCCAGGCTGTACACGTCGGTCGCGGCCTGGGCGGGCGCACCCGACAGGCGCTCCGGCGCGAGGTACGCGGGCGTACCGAGAATGATCTGCTCGCCCCGCTCGCCGACGACCGCGGAGATCCCGAAGTCGACGACCTTCACCCCGCCCGCGGTCAACATGATGTTGGCCGGCGTCACATCGCGGTGCACCAGCCCGCGCGCGTGCGCGGCGGCGAGGGCGCCGGCGACCTGGCGGCCGATCTCCAGGGCTGTGCGCCAGGGCAGCGCCCCTTTGGCCAGCCGCTGCGCGAGCGTGTGCCCGTCCACAAGTTCCATGACGACGAACGGCAGCGGGGCGCCGTCCTCGGCGACCGCCTCGCCGTAGTCGTACACGTTGGTGATGTGCGGGTGGGACAACGCCGCCGCCGCTCGCGCCTCGCGCCGGATACCAGCGCGGAACGCCGGATCGGCGGCGTACTGCGAGGCGAGTAGCTTGACCGCCACCTGCCGGCCGAGGACCTCGTCGTAGGCGCGCCACACCACGGACATGCCGCCGGCGCCCAGGCGCTCGACGAGCCGGTAACGTCCCGCCAAAGTACTCACGATATCTACCAGTGTGCCCTGCCCCCGCCAGGTGTAAGAGCCACCCATCAGGGGCATGCCATTGGTATGGGGTCGGTTACCGGACGGTACCGCCTTGTCGAGGAGATCGGCCGGGGCGGTATGTCGATTGTCTGGCGGGGGCACGACGATGTCCTCGACCGGGCAGTCGCGGTCAAAGTGCTCGCTGCGGGATTCGCCGGGGACGAGACGTTCCGAAGGCGCATCCGGCGCGAGGGGCAGGTCGCCGCGCGACTGTCGCACCCCTACGTAGGCACCGTATACGACTTCGGCGAGTCGCCCGAGGGGCGGCCGTACCTCGTGATGGAGCTCATCGAGGGGGTATCGCTCGCGGGACGGCTGCGCGAGGGGCCGCTGCCTGCGGCGCGGGCGTTGACGGTATGCGGGCAGGTCGCCGCCGCGCTCGCTGCGGCGCACGCGCGCGGCCTGGTGCACCGCGACGTGAAGCCCGGCAACGTGATGGTCACGGCGGGCGGCGCGAAGCTGGTGGACTTCGGCATCTCCGCGCTGGTCGACGAGGAGCCGCCCGACGAGCTGCCGGAAACGGTGCTGGGTACCCCGGCATACGTGGCGCCGGAGGTGGTCACCGGCTCACCCGCGGGTCCGCCCGCCGACGTGTACGCCCTCGGCGTGCTGCTGTACCGCTCGCTCACCGGAGAGTTGCCGTGGTCCGCAGACTCGCCGACCCAGGTGCTGCGCGCCCACGTACTCACCCAACCCCGCCCACTGCCACGGATCGACGGCGTACCGCGCAGCGTCGCCCTGCTCGCCAGCCGCTGCCTCGCCAAGGAGCCGGCGTCCCGGCCCACCGCCGCCGAGGTGGCCAGTGCCTTGTCCGCCGCGGCGCGCGTCGCTACCGGCGAATCCCCGCACACGGTCGAGCTGCCCACGGTGGCGCTGCCCGCTGTATCTCTGCCCCGCCGCGTGGTTGCCCGGCGGGGCGTGGCGACCGCCGTCTGCGCGCTGCTCGGCCTCCTGGCGTTCGCCGCAGTGGTGGCCTTCTCGCCCCACCCCAGTAGTCACTCCGATGCGGCAGCCCCACTCGGCCGTCCGGGGGGTGCGCCCGCCCCGCCCGCCTCCGCCGCCGCCGCCTCGCTCGC
>JBPYFB010000259.1:0-12204 GCA_051986465.1 Rugosimonospora sp. | reverse complement strand
GCCGGCACTGAACACGCCGATGTAGGCGAACTCGCCCGGGTTGTTATTGGTCGCCATCACCGTGTGCCCGCCGCCCATCGAGAGACCGGCGATCGCGCGATCGTCTTTCATCGCCACCACGCGATATCGCTTCTCAACGAATGGAATCACATCCTTGACGAGGCTCTGCGGATACGAGCCTTCGTACACCTGCGGCTGTCCGCCGCGGCCGCCGCCCGGACCGCCCGCACGTCCCGCGCCCTGCCCGCCCGCGGCCTGCTGCTGCGCCTGCACCGGGGGAGGCGCTGGCGCGACCACCTGCTGGCGCGCGGGGGTGGGGCCGAAACCGTACCCCTGCGACACGGACTGCGTCGCGTTGCCGTTCGGCATGATGACGATCATCGGCTTGGCCTTCCCCGCCGCAATCAGGTTGTCCATGATGATGTTCGCGCGGCCCATCGTCAGCCACGCGTCTTCGTCGCCACCGCCACCGTGGAGCAGATAGAGCACCGGATATTTCTGTGTACTCGTCTCGTACCCGGGCGGCGTGTACACCATCAGCGGCCGGCTCGCCGGGTCACCGAGCGGGTTGTCGCGCAGTACGGCGCTGTCGATGACGAGTTCGTCGACGCGTCCGGCCATCTCGGCGGACCAGGGCAGCGGCATGTTCCATTCCTACCGGAGACCCTTCCTCGTAACCAGTCCGTAAGCCGATCATCAGGCTGGGCGCAGACTCGGCCGCTAGCGTGTTGGCATGAGGGGGAGTTCTCGGGAAGTTACGCGCAGATGACCGCACAGGTAAGAAGATGACTCGGGCAAGAAGATGAGCCAGGTAAGAAGATGACTCAGGTAAGAATAGGGCCAGCGCAGGTTGCCACGGCGCAGGTACTCGTTATGGCGCAGGCGCCCGAACGGGTGCGCGCCTGCCTGTACCCGCCGTGCACCACCGAACAGGCGGTCGACCTCGCCGCGGCCGCGCTGTCCGACACACTGGCCACGGTGGCCACCACACCCGCGGTACGGCACACGATCGTCCTATCTGGACAGTACCGGGCACCGGCCGGCTGGTGCACCGTGGCGCAGCGTGGCAACGGGCGGGGCGAGCGGCTTGCCAACGCGTTCGCGGACACCGCGCTGCCCGGCGTCGCCTCGCTGCTGATCGGCATGGACACGCCACAGGTAACCTCGACGATGCTCACCGGAATCATCGCGCTGCTGGCAAACGCGGACGGGGTGCTCGGCCCCGCCTTCGGTGGCGGCTGGTGGGCGCTGGCGCTGCGCGACCCGTGCCATGCCACGGTGTTGCGCCAGATCGCGATGTCCACACCGGACACTACAAAGTGGACGATCGCCGCGCTGCGCAGCCGGGGGGTACGGCTGCGTGCCGCGCCGACACTGCGCGACGTGCGCAGCGCCGTCGACGCGGTCACCGTGGCCGGGGCGTGCCAGCCGGGTTCGTTCACCAAGGCGGTCGCGAGCTACCTGGCTCCCGCCGGTACCCGCTGATTGCCGTACCGCTCAGCAAAGCCCGCTAGTTCAGGGTCGCCAGCGCGGCCGCCACCGCCTGCTCGGCCACCTGGTGCTCGCCGCAGAGTTCGGCGAGTACCGCCGGAAGCGGCGTGTGCTCCCCCGCCTTGTGGTGCGCGGTGAACCCCTCGCCCCCCGACGCCTCGCGCACCCGCCGCACCAGCTCCGCGTGGGCGGGCCGGTCGGCCGGCGGTATCGGCGTCCCGCTGCTGGCGCGCAGCGCCTCGGCGGCGCCGATGAGGAACGCCGCGCGGTCCGGCCGGTCCCGCGCGTACAGGGCGGCGAAGCCCTCCAGCGCCGCGGCGATGCCCTCCCGGTCACCCAGGTCGCGGCGCACCAGCAGGCCGGCGCGCAGCAACTCGTGCGCCGCGGGGTCGCCGTCGCCCACCGCGACGAGGCCGAGGGAGACCAGCACCCAGGCGAGCATGTACCGGTCGCCCAGATCGCGGGCGCGTGGCAGCGCCTCCAGCAGGCGGCGGCGCGCCTCGGTCGGGTTGCCCTCGCGCCGCGCGATGTTGCCCAGGTTGATCAGCAGGACGAGCAGCGGCCGGGACGCGCCGTGCTGGTGGGCGGTGGCCAGGCTCGCCTCGGTCAGCTCGCGGGCGCGGGCCAGGTCGCCGCTGAGCGACGCGACCTCGCCCAGGTTGCCCATCGCGATCGCGACCTCCATCGGGTCACCGATCTGCTGGCCGATCGCCAGGCTGCGCTCGTGGTTGGCGAGCGACTCCGGGTAGTTGGCCTCCGCGTTGGCCAGCGCGCCGAGCAGGTTGAACGCGATCGCGGCGCTGGAGAGGTCGTCGGCGGCGAGCGCGGCGTCCCGGGCGATCTCGAGGTGCCAGTGCGCGGCTGCCGTGTCGGCCTGGTACAGGGCGAGCGCGCCGGCGCCCAGATTGCCCTGGATCCACAGCGGCACCGGCAGGTCGGGCCCGGTCAGGCAGCGCTCCAGCCACTGCCGCCCCTCCGTCAGGTAGCCGCGTACCCGCCAGAACCGCCAGATGCGCGCGGCGATGCCGGCCGCCTCGCTCGTCTCGCCGTGCTCCAGGCCGAAGGCGAGCGCCGCGCGCAGGTCGGCGTACTCGGTCTCCAGCCGGGCCAGCCACGCGTCCTGGTCGCGCCCGCGCAGGGCCGGCTGCGCCGCCTCGGCGAGCTCGACGTACCAGGCGAGGTGCCGGCGGCGGGCGGCGGTACGGGCGCCGAGCCGGTCCAGGTGTTCCAGCGCGTAGTTGCGCATCGTCTCCAGCATCCGCCAGCGGCGCTCGCCACCCGGTCCCGCCTCTGGCGACAGGAAGCTGCGGTCGGCCAGCGAGCCCAGGTGCGCGCGCAGCCAGGTGGGGTCGGGCGGGGCGGCGTCGTCGGCCATGACCGCCTCGGCCGCTTCGAGCGTGAACGCGCCGACGAAGACGCCGAGCCGGGCGAACAACCGCTTGTCGTCGGCGTCGAGCTGGTTGAAGCTCCAGTCCACGGCGGCACGCAGGGTGCGGTGCCGGTCGGTGCGGTCGACCGCGGTATCCGCCAGTGCGTCCAACCGGTGGCCGAGCGCGGCGAGCAGGTCGAACGGGCTGGACCGGTCGCAGCGCGCGGCGGCCAGTTCGATCGCGAGCGGCAGCCCGTCGAGCCGGCGGCACAACTCCGCCACGGCGGGCGCGTTGCGCTCGTCGAGGGCGAAGTCGAACGCCGCGGCCTGCGCGTGCTGGACGAACAGGGCGACGGCCGGGGCGCGGGCCACCGCCTCGACGAGCCCCGGGCCGCTGTCCGGCAGCAGGGCCACATCCGGTACCGCGAGCGGGGGTACCGGGTACACCTGCTCCCCGTACAGCTTGAGCCGTTCCCGGCTGGTCACCAGGACCTTGACGGCCGGGCCGGCGGTGAGCAGGTCGGCGACGACCGGCGCGGCCGGTACCAGGTGCTCGAAGTTGTCCAGCACCAGCAGGGACCCGCGGTCGGCGAGGGCGTCGCGGACGGTGTCCAGCAGCTGCTCGCCCCGCTTCTCGGTCAGGCCCAGCGCCCGCGCGATCGCCGGTACCAGCTGGTCCGGGCCGGCGATGTCGGCGAGGCCGGCGAAGACGACGTGCGGGAAGTCGGCGGCGCACCGCGCGGCCACCTCGATCGCCAGCCGGGTCTTGCCGATGCCGGCCGCCCCGGTCAGCGTCACCAGGCGGCGCGCGGCGAGCATCCGGCCGACCTGCTCGACCTCGCCGGCCCGCCCGACGAGCGGCGTGACCGGTGCGGGAAGCCGGCCGGTACGGGCGGGCGGCTCCTCGCGGCCGCGCGTCTCGCCCAGGGTCCAGAACCCGTCGCCGCGCCGCAGCAGGCCGCCCGCCTCGGAGAGCCGGTCCAACTCGCGCTGTACCAGGCCGGGCAGGCCGCCGGTGGCGGTCGCGAACCAGTCGAGCAGTTGCTCGCCCGGCTCCCCGGGCAGCCGTACCCGCAGCAGGATGCGCAGCCCGGAGCGGGACAGCGGGCGAAGCCGCACCTGGCTCACCAGCGCGGCATCCAGCTCGGCAGTGTCCAGGTTGGGGCCGGTCGGCTGCTCGCCGGCGCGGACGTAGCCGACGCACAGCCCGGGTGGCGACTCGGCCGGTATGTCGGGAAAGGAGTCGTCCCCGTCGGCGACGAGCAGCAGGCCGGCACAGTGCCCGAGCCGCGGGTGCCGCTCCGGCACCGCGTCCAGTACCCCGTCGAGCGGGCGCGCCGAGCGCACCGCGAAGCCGCGCAACCGGGCCATGGCGGCCACCTCGACCAGGAAGCGGGAGCGGCCGGAGGCGGGTGGCCCGGATACGGCGAGCAGGCCGCGGCGCGCGGCCGGCAGCCGGTCCAGGAAGTCGAGGACGCCGGCGAGTTCGGCCTCCCGGTCGAGCAGCCTGGTGACGCTCTCGGCGGGCGCCTGGCCGGACGTGTCCTCGCTCTCCACGGCGCGCCCGCGCCCGCCCCGCTTCGCCAGGTAGTTGCGGCGGTCGGCCGCCTCCAGCAGGGCGACGGGGGTCTCGCCGTCCTCGGGGTAGCAGGCCACACCGAGGCTGATCGACAGGGCGAGTGGCGGGGTGCCGTCGAACGGCTGGCCGCAGACGGCGGCGACCAGTTGGTGCGCGAGCGCGACCGCGGCCGCCCGCCCGGTGCCGGGAAGCAGTACCACGAACTCGTCGCCGCCGTAGCGGAACACCTCGTCGCAGTCGCGTACCAGATCGTGCAGGCGTTCGACGACGCCGCGCAGCACGATGTCGCCGCGGGCGTGCCCGTACACGTCATTGACGCTCTTGAACCAGTCCACGTCGAGCAGGAACACCGCGCACGGCTGGCCTGAGCGGCGGGCGTTCTCGACGCCGCGGCGCAGGGAACGCTCCAGCGCGCCGCGGGTCAGGGCGCCGGTGAGCGGGTCGACAAGCGGGCTTACGCTCGCGCCCGCCTGCTTGGCACCCATTCGCTCCCCTACGCCCCGGTCGACAGCCACCCCTGTGCCTCCGGGACAACCTTAGAGAACGGGCCCGGAGCGCGGTAGCGCTCCGGGCCTGCGGATAGTACCCGTTCAGACCTTGCCGGTACCCGCGCCGCTCGTCACGATCGACTTCACGCTGTTGTTGGCGTCCACTGTGTACGAGTACGGAATCGCGGCCACCGAGGCGCCGTTGTGGGAGACCGGCGTGCCGGAGTTCACCAGGAAGTTGTTGAGCAGCTTGACGTTGCCCACCGGCGAGCTGCCGGTCTGGTCGACAATGCTGTGTGGGGTGTTCTCGAAGTAGTTGCGCTCGGCGTACACGCCCGCGTTGCAGGTGGACGCGATGCCGTACGTGCCGCTGTTGAAGTAGTAGTTGTTGTACACGTGCACCGGGTTGCCGAAGCGTACCCGCGGGCCGCGCTGGTCACAGTTGTTGAACCAGTTGTCGTGGTACGTGACGCGCAGGTGGCCGGTGTCCTCGGACGCGTTGTCGTCGCTGTGCCCGAGCAGGTTGCACTTGATGTGGTCGTGCTCCTTGTTCCACGACACGGTGATGTAGTCGGCGGCGTGGGTGATGTCGATCAGGCCGTCGTAGAAGTCCGTGCCGTGACTCGTGTCGCTCGACAGGTCGTTGTGGTCGATCCAGATGTGCGTGGCCTTCTCCACGTGGATCGCGTCGCCGTCGCCGACGCTCGCCGGCACCTTCGAGATGACCAGGTTACGGACGATGACGTTGTTGACGCTCTTCAGCTTGAGGCCGCAGCCGGTCAGGCCGGAGCTGGAACCGACGCCGTAGAGGGTCTTGTTGGAGGTGACGGTGATCTCGCTCGAGCAGGTGAAGTGCCCGCTGAGCCGTACGGTCTCCTGGGTGCTGGAACCGACCGCGCTGGTGAACGCGGACAGGCTGGTGACCGTGACGACGGGGCCGTTGCCACCGCCGTTGGTGCCGCCCGCCATCGTCGACCAGCCTTCCTGGTTGAAAGTGGAGGCTGAGGCGTTGGGCATCGCGGCCAGCGCGCCCCAGGCGCCGAGCGCGAGCACGGCGGCGCCGATGACCGGTGCGCGCCAGCGGGAGCGCAACCGGCGTGGCCTCCGGTCGAGGGACGGCTTGTCGCCGGATGGTTGGTGCGGAGTCATGAGAAACCTCCGGTGGGTGTGGGATCCGGAACGCCGTGCCGCCCCGGGGCGCGTTTGGCGTGACGCGCACCGGCCGCGCGGCTGGCACGCCGCATAGTTGGGGAAAGCGCTTTCCTTGCAGGAAGATATCGAGGCGCCTCGATCATGTCAACCGGTTGCCGGAAACGGCGTCGAATGTTCGACGCAGGCAAACAACATCCACAGTGGACGGCTCGGATCCGCCTCCGAAAGTTTCGACTCCGGTACGAGGTGGGCTACTGCCGGCTGTGGCGGGGCAGCCCGTGGCTGACGGGGTGCGGTTCGGGCGCCGGCTCATCGGCGACGGCGGCGGCCTTCCCGCCGACAGTCTCGCCGACCATCTCGCCGGCCTCCGCGCCCACTGTCTCGCGGGCCACCTCGCCGACCGTCCCGCCGACTGTCTCGCGGGCCACCCCGCCGACCTTCCCGCCGACCGTCTCGCCGACCGTCTCGCGAGCCTCCGCGCCGACCTCTGCCGGCTGGCGCGCGCCGGAGTCATACTGGCCCGCGGCCCACAGCACCCACGCCGCGGCCGCCACCACGACGACCATCGCCGTCACGTCCAGCGCGTCCACTCGCCACCCCTCTCCGCAACCGGAGCCCCTTGGCTCCGGCCGGGAGCATTACCCCCGCGGGGCACGGTCTAATCGCGACTGTGGGCGACCCAACTGGGCGGCGCGACCAGACGACCCGACCAGGCGACCCGACCAGGCGACCCGATCGGCCCGGCTGCTTGACGCGGCCGGCTGGCGGGCGATTGGCTGGGCGGATGTCCCCTTTGGAGATCTCCGCGACCAGGCTCGCCGGTTCGGTACTGGCTCCGGCCGGCTCGGGCATCGTGCTGGCGGAGTGGACGGCACAGGGCAGCACCGGCACCGAACCGCAGTACCAGGCGCCGCGCCACCACCACGAGGAGGACGAGGCGTGGTACGTGCTGGACGGGGTGCTGCGGGTACAGGCCGGCGACGAGGAGCTGGTGGTACCGGCCGGAGGAGCGGCGGTGGTACCCGGCGGTACCCCGCACACCTTCTGGAACCCCGATCCGGCACCGGCTCGGTACCTGCTCGTCATGGGTGCCCGGACGTACGCGCTGATCCAGGCGATCCACGCGAGCCAGGACCGCACGCCCGAAGCGATGCGCCGGCTCTACGAGATGCACGGCGCGCATCTCCTCGATTGATACATGCGTTCATGTCCAAGGCCGGACAGTGAGACAAGGCGCGGCGGTTCACACTCGTGGCCATGTTCGCTCACATCGCCCAACGCATGTCCGACGCGGCGAAGGCCCGCGTGCGGACGCTCTGGCCATACCTCATCGGCGTCATCGCCACCTGGATCGTCGCGAAGATCCGCCCGGCCGGCCTGCACCTCGACTCCATCACGGCTGGCGCGATCGTCAGCTGGATCCTGGGCACGATCGTGTACGAGTCCGGCCGGTGGCTCGCCGGCCGGCACGGACCCGGGCGGCCGGCCGCCGCCTGCCGCTGGGCCGGCCAGTGGCTGGTCTCGCTCGGCCTGCCGATACAGTCGCCGAACTACTCGGCGCCGGCTCCGGAACAGCCCCGCGAGAAGACACCTGAGCCGGTATGAGGCTCCGAGGCCGGGGAACTGAGTCCCCCGGCCCCGGAATCGCTCACTATGAGGCTGTGCTCCCCGCCAGGGCGTGCGCCTGCGCGAGCAGCACCCGTGCCCAGGCGAGCTCGACGAGGACCTCGAACCGGTTGCGGCCGCCATCCGCCAGCGTCAGCTTGATCTGCTGTGCCAAGGCGTCGCGCTGGTCGGCCAGCCAGGTCAGCTGGGCCTCCACCCGGGTGAAGGTGGCATCGCCCGGCGCGGAACTGGCCAACGCCGCGGTGTCGGCCTTCAACGTATCCGTCGCGAAGGCGCCGACGGACGAGTTGATTTGCCGGTACGCGGCGGCGAGGTCGTCGACGCCGGCCGCGCCCCGGTACCGGGACAGGATCGGCGTGAGGACCGCACCGTCGGACAGGTAGTCGTCGTGCAGGCCGACCAGGTGCAGCAGGGTCGGTCGCACGTCCACCTCGTCCGCCCACAGGCCGCCGGTGCTGGCGCCCGGTACGGTCAGCGCGGACTGGCCGTTCTGCCCGGCCGCGGTCGCCGTCGGGCCGTGGCTCGGATCCGGACCCACGAGGCCCTTGCGAGCGACTCCCGGTCCGGCTATGCCTGCCCAGGTGATGTCGATGTCGGGCGAGTAGTAGCCGTGGTTCCAGGCGTAGTGCGCGAACTGGGCCGCGCAGTCGGTCGCCGGGTTCGTGGAGCCCGCGCACTTCGGGAACGCCATGTCGAAGTAGTAGTCGGGCTGCGGGAAGATCGTGAAGCTCGGCGTACGCCCGGGGTCGGCGGTCTGCATGTGCAGGATCCGCTGCTCGATCGCGCCGGCCTGGTAGTTGACGATCTTCTCGCCGGTCACCCCCGAGTACGGGTTGTTCGCGGTCAGCCCCGCGGTATCGCGTTCCAACTGGCGAAGAGTTGCGTCGCTCGCGGCCGGCTGGCCGTTTGCGTACATCGCCGCGCCCTGCGGCTCGACCGCGAACGGCGTGGTGTTGCCGCGCTCCTGCTGCAGCAGCAGGGGCAGGTTCGCCTGCCGCTCGCCGATCTGGTCGGCGGCGTAGTTGCACGCCACCGTGACGCCGTCGCAGTTCGCCGGCGTCGGCTTGCTCGCCCGCAGGCTGTTCGCGCCGGCGAGGTGGTCGTTCTCCTCGGCGGTGATCACGAACTCGGTGTTCTGCGCGGTGATGCCGGCCTTGGCGAGCCGGTCGAAGAACTTCGCGAACGCGTCGTCGTACGCCTTGGCGGTCGCGATCGAGCAGGGGTCGCCGGGGCCGAGCGCGAAGCCGTTACCGGTGGCCGAGGCGGTGGTGCACCCGGTCTGCCCGGCCTTCTTCTCGTGGATGTCGGAGATGTAGGCGTACGTCACCGGGATGCCGGCCTCCTGCATGGAGGCGACGTAGGCGAGGCTCTGCGTCGCGGTCGGGCTGAAGCCGGTGAAGCCGGGGCCGCCGCCGAACGCCTCGGACATGGTCTTCCCGTCGAGGTCGACGAGGTCGCCGTTGGCGTCGGTCACCGGGTACCCGTTGCGGCTCAGGTTCGCCTGGCCGCCATCCGTGAGCAGTGGCCTCATGTACTTGTACCCGTACAGCGCGGAGTACCCGTCGTACCCGCCGGGCTCGGTGGGCAGCTTGTCGGGTACGGCCCGCTGCGCGCCCGTACACGCGGTGTCGGTCGTCGCGCAGTGCACCGCCTCGCCGACGTACTTGGCGGTGGTCTTGTCCTTGAAGCCGGTGTCCGCCAGGTTGTCCGCCTGTTCCGGCGAGTCCGGGCCGAACACGTTGGGAATGTCCACATTGGTGTTCTCCAGCACCATGTTGGCGGTGGAGAAGTCACCGACCGAGCAGCCGGCGCGGGTGAAGGGTACCCACGGCGCGGGCGTGATGTTCGCGGTCTGCCCGGCCTTGGCCGGTACGGTCGCGGAGTAGACCATCGACGGAGTGTTCGGCTCGGTGCTGGATACCGCGCCGGAACCGGAGTTGTAGACCGGCGAGGTCCAGTAGACGAATGAACCGTCGGCTTCGGTGGTGCCATCCGGCTTGTACGTCTTGTAGCTGTTGCTGAGCGGCATGCCGTGCCGGTCGCCGTACAGTCCTGTGTAGAGGGAGAGGCTGTCGTCCGCGGTGTGCGCAATCAGCGGAGTGTGCACATTGGACAGTAGCGAGCCGTTCTGCTCGAGGAACTGCGTCAGGTGCGGCATCAGCTCCAGGTCGGACGGCACGTTCGGGTTGTCGCGGAAAAAGTGGACGTTGTCGAAGGTGATTTCGATGACGTGCTTGACACCGTTGCCCAGGTTGCAGGACGACGATGTGGAGCCTCCGGCGGAGGCGCCGGCACCGGTCGCGATGACCGCGGTCGCGGTACCGGCGACGAGCAGCGCGGCGGCGGTCACGGCGAGCGCGCGCTTTGGCACTCGCGGTAATCCGGACATTCAACTCTCCCAACGGAATGGACGGTGAGCTGCAAGGCAACCTACGCCACCCGCATGGACCGCGGGGTAAACGGGGCGTAAATGCGGTTCGCCACTCTGTGCTATGCAGGCATTTCGCTTACCCGAAGCAGCACTGTCCACAATGGCCCTATACGTCAAGTTCTCCTGCCCCACTGGGCCACCACGTCCGCGACGTCCGCGGCCCGCGAGGCGACGGGTTCGCCGGCCGGCGTGCGGGAGAAGCGGGGGGCCGGCGCGGCTTGCGTGACGCCATCGACCTCGACGACGCTTCCCCGCGCCGCGACGTGCGGGTGCCCGGCAACCTCGTCGAAGCGCAGCACCGGGGTCACGCACGCGTCGGTACCGGCGAAGGCGCCGACCCACTCGTCGCGGGTACGGGTGGCGAAGGCGGCGGCGAAGCGGGTACGCAGCGCGGGCCAGCCGGCCGGGTCCGCCCGGTCGGGTACCTCGCCCGGCGCCAGGCCCAGCCCGGCGAGCAGGCTCGCGTAGAACTTCGGCTCCAGCGCGCCCACCGCGACGTACCGGCCGTCCGCGCACTCGTACGTGTCGTAGAACGGTGCGGCGCCGTCGAGCAGGTTGCTGCCGCGCTCGTCGGACCACGCGCCGGCGGCCCGCAAGCCCCACGCCAGCTGCAGCAGCATCGCGACACCGTCGACCATCGCCGCGTCCACGACCTGGCCGAGACCCGAGCGCTCCCGCTCGTACAGGGCCGCGAGCACGCCGGTCAGCAGCAGCATCGAGCCGCCACCGAAGTCGCCGACGAGGTTGAGCGGCGGCACCGGCGGCTCGCCGGCCCGGCCGATCGCGTGCAGCGCGCCGGTCAGCCCGAGGTAGTTGATGTCGTGGCCAGCGGCGGTCGACAGCGGGCCGTGCTGCCCCCATCCGGTCATCCGCCCGTACACGAGGCGGGGGTTGCGCGCCAGGCACACCTCGGGCCCCACGCCCAGCCGCTCGGCGACGCCCGGCCGGAAGCCCTCGATCAGCACGTCGGCATTGTCCACAAGGGACAGTACGGCGGCACGCCCGGCCGGCTCCTTGAGGTCGGCGGTGACGACCCGCCGGCCGCGCAGCAGCGGATCCGCCAGCGGATCCACCGGCACAGGCTCGCCTTCCCCGCGCACCACGCGTACCACGTCGGCGCCCAGGTCGGCGAGGACCATGGCCGCGTGCGGACCGGGCCCGATGCCGGCGAGCTCCACCACGCGCAGCCCATTCAGTGCTCCCCGCGGCGCTCCCCCCAAGGTGCCACCTCCCCGATCATTGGCCGATACTTGGGAATTATGCGCATCGCAGTCGTGGGAGCCACGGGCCGTATCGGCCGCCGCACGATGGCGGCCCTCCGCCGGGACGGCCATGAACCGGTCGGGATCAGCCGCTCGGGCGGCGTGGACGTGTTCACCGGGTCCGGGCTCGATGCGGCCCTGGCCGGCGTCGACGCGCTCATCGACGCGGCCAACACGCCGGCCCGTACCTCGGAGGAGACGATCCGGTTCTTCGAGACGGCGACGGCGAACCTGCTCGCCGCCGAGGAGCGGGCCGGGGTCGGCCACCACGTGCTGCTCTCGATCGTCGGCATCCACAAGGTGCCGGGCAACCCGCACTACGCCGGGAAGCGGGCGCAGGAGGCACTGGTGGAGAAGGGGCCGGTACCGGCGACGATCGTCGCCGCGACGCAGTTCTTCGACTTTCCGCTGATGGTCGCGGGGTGGACCCGCGAGGGCGACACGGTGCGGCTGCAGCCGCTGCTGATGCGGCCCATCGCGCCGCAGGACGTGGCCGAGATCCTGGCCGAGGTGGCGGCGGGGCCGCCGAGCGGCCGGATGGAGATCGCCGGCCCGCAGAACCAGGACATGATCGACATGGCCCGGCGCAGCTTCGCCGCGCGGCGGGAACAGGTCGAGCTGGTACCCGGCTGGGGTGGCCCGCTCGGCAGCGAGATGGCCGGCGAGGTGCTGCTGCCCGGACCGGGCGCGCGGATCGCGCCGACCACCTTCGACGAGTGGCTGGCGTCGGGCGAGGCGCAAGCGGCTTGACGGGTACGGCTTGACGGGTACGGCTTGACGGGTCACCGCTCGGCGAGATAGGCGGC
>JBPYFB010000258.1:0-12954 GCA_051986465.1 Rugosimonospora sp. | reverse complement strand
ACGCTGGTTGTGTACGTCGCCGGGTACTGCCTGGCCAGCACCGTCGATAACGAGCTGTACCTGGCTCTGGGCGACACCGACCCGGACGATCTTGCCTTCAGCGCACTGAGGTACGACGCGCTGCGGCAGATGCTCGGCCGGTCCGGTCGGTTGCCGGCCGCGAACCGCCTCCTGATCCTCGACCTGCAGTTCGCCGGAGAGGCTTTTGCGGCAATCTCGACCGACCACCTGCTCGGCCGCCTCGACATCGACGGGACCGCCATCCTCACCGCGACCGACCGGGCCTCCGCGGTGCCCGCGGGCCGCAACACACCCTTCACCGGGCGACTGGTCGGGTTGTTGGGCAAAGGGGTCGTGAATGGTCCGGAGTTGCTAGGCTTCGCGACGATCCTCGACGCTTTGCGGGATTCCGCGGCCGGGACGGGACTGTCGACAGGGGAGCAGATCAATGCCGATGCCGCCGCGGACCTGGCGCTGGTGCGCAACCGGGCGTATCGGCCTCCCCGGGCCGACCCTCTGCCGAGCGGGTACCGTCTCGCGGTCGATTTCGGAACATCCAACACGACCGCGGTAGTGCGGGGATTGGACCGCACGACCCGGCCGCTGTACTTCGACGGTTCACCGATTCTGCCCTCCGCGGTATACGCCAGCGTCGACGGGAATCTGGTGACTGGGCAGGATGCGTTGCATCTGGCCTTGCGCCAGCCAGAGTGCTTTGAGCCGTACCCGAAACAGCACATGGCCGAGGGCTCGGTGCTGCTCGGCCACCGCGAGGTCGAGGTGGTTGACCTGGTCGCCGCGATCCTGCGCCGGGTGGCCGAAGAGTCGACCCGGGTGGCCGGCGGACCACCTACCGAGCTAGTGCTGACCCACCCCGAGGGGTGGGCGTCCGCGCGTCGCGCGTCGCTCGTCACCGCCGCGGACCGGGCCGGCCTCCCGGTACCCCGGCTGCTCTCCGAGCCGGTGGCCGCCGCGGCGTGCTTCGTTCGGGAAGCAGGGCCGGTGCAGACCGGCAAGAACATATTGGTGTACGACTTCGGCGCCGGCACCTTCGACGCGAGTGTGGTGCGCCGCACCGCGGACGGAAGATTCGAGGTGTTCGCCAGCGAAGGGCTGTCGGATGTCGGTGGCCTTGATATCGACGAGTTGATTGTCTCGCATGCCGGCGAGGTGGTCAGCCGTGACGCGCCCGAGCAGTGGCACCGGCTGCGCCATCCGCGTGACGAGAGCGACCGCCGGGCGCGGTGGCAGCTGTGGGAGAGCGCCCGTCGGGCGAAGGAGCAGCTGAGCAGGTTGCCAGCGACCTACCTGCACGTACCGGTGGTGGAGCGGAACATCCCACTCGGGCGCGAGGAGCTGGAACGGTTGGCGTACCCGGTCATCAACCGCACTGTGTCGGTGGCCCGCCGGGCACTGTCGGCGGCCGATGTGGAGCCCGGCATGCTGGCCGGCGTTTTCCTGGTCGGCGGGTCCAGCCGCATGCCACTCGTCGCGACGCTGCTGCATCGCGCATTCACCGTGCCACCGCACGTTCTCGAACAACCCGAGCTCGTCGTCGCCGAGGGAGCCGCCCAGCTAGCCGGTCCGGTTCTGGTGCCCGCGCGGGCCAACTGGGAGTTGGCAACCAGCACACCGGCGACGGCGCCCGTCGCGGCTCGGCTGCCATGGCGCCGCCGGTTGCGGGCGCAGTACGCGCAGCCGTGGGGCGTGGCGACCGCCATCTTCTTCGGCTCGCTCGGCGCCGCCACCGGATACGTCAGCGCAAGGGACGCGAGCCGGGCCGCTGCGGTCGGCGCCGTCACGTTCCTTGTCGTGTACGGGATCCGGCTCCTGGTCGCGGCCGCCTTCACACCGGAGACCCGGGGGGAGCGGCGGTCGACGGTCGACCCGGACCCACCGCATGAGCCGGTCCCGCCCTCGTGAACGGGGTGGCACCGCCCTGCCACACTCGGTGGCTGATCCCGCACGCCGGTAACCGCCGCCTTGGAGGAGGCTGATGTGCCCCCGAACCGCGCCACGACCAGGCTCTGGTTGCCCTACGCCCTGGCCGTCGTCGCCGGGCTCATCGTCATCGCCGCGGCGTATCTGATCGTATCCCCGGCCTCGGCCCGGCAACCCCGCGGCGCCTGCGTGCCGCTGGAGGTCAGCTCCTCGACGGACAAGAACAACCTGCTCAGCCAGTTGGCCGACCGGTACAACCACGCCGGCCGGCGGTTCGCGGGAGAGTGCGCCACCGTGACCGTGCACGGGCTGACCTCCGGCAAGGCGATGGCCGCACTGGCCAAGGGCTGGTCCGCGGCGCAACTCGGCATCCCCGAACCGCAGGTCTGGCTGCCCAGTTCGTCGCTGTGGCTCGATCAGCTCAAGCTCCAGGCGGACGCTGCCGGCCGGCCATCGCCCCCGACCAGCGGATCGCCGTCGTTGGCCAGCAGCCCGTTGGTCATCGCGATGCCGCAACCCAAAGCCGACGTCATGCGGCGCGGCGGCCGGCAAGGTTGGGGCGAGATTCTCGGCATGTCCGGTGACACCGGTTGGAGCCAGCTGGGCCATCCCGAGTGGGGCAGGTTCACCTTTGGCAAGGACAATCCGACCCTGTCCACGTCCGGTCTGGCCGCCACCATCGCCACGTACTACGCCGCCGTCGGTCGCTCCAGTGACCTGACAAAGGCGGATCTCGTCAAACCGCCGGTCGCGCAGTTCGTCCGGCGGATCGAGGCGAACGTCTCGACGTACCAGGATGACGTGGTGGATCTGCTGCGCCTGCTGGCATCGGCGGACGCGGCGGGCGCTGGTGCCGGCACGGTCACGGACCTCAGCGCGATCGTCATGCAGGAGGCGCTGGTCTACCAATACAACGCTGGCGACTACGGGCCGGTGCGCAACGGCGTACGCGTCAAGCCGAGGGTGCCGCTGGTCGCGCTGTATCCGAAGGAGGGCACCCTCAACCTCGACCACCCGTACGTCGTGCTGCCCTCGGCCCAGCCAAACCAGCGCCGAGCGGCGGCCGACTTCCTCGCCTTCCTGCAAGCCGGTCCGCAACAGCGCGGCCTCGCCGACATCGGGTTCCGCGGCCCGCAGGCGACCGCGACCGACGCGCTGGTCGCTGGCGTACACGGCGACGCCTCCGCGCGTAACATCGTCTTTTTCGCCCCGCCCAACAGCGATGTCATCGCCACGATCCTCGCCGACTGGGGCAGCCTCCGTAAGAAGGCCAACATTCTGTTCGTCATCGACACATCAGGGTCAATGGATACGAGGATCGGGGCCAGCGACCGGTTCCACCGCGCGATCGCGGCGGCGGCTGACGGTGCGGCCCTGCTGAACTCGCAGGATCAGGTGGGCCTGTGGTCGTTCTCGTCGGAAACCCCGCAGCGCCCTCATCTGCCGTACAGCCAAGAACTTGCACTTGGTCCATTCCGGCCGGACGTCTTCAAGACCAGGCTCGCCGGGCTTCATGTGGTCGGTGGCACAGCACTGTACGCGACGGTCCGGTCCGCGCAGCGGTATCTGCGGCAGAACTACGACCCGACCCGCATCAACGCGGTCGTCGTTCTGACGGACGGGAAGAACGAGTACTCCAAGGATGACGACAAGCAGGCCTTGCTGCGCGACGTCGCGCCGCCCGACCCGAACCGTCCGGTGAAGGTGTTCTGCATCGCGTTCGACGAGGAGTCCGACTTCCAGACGCTGGACGAGATCGCGAAGGCGTCCTGGGGTAAGGCCTTCGACGCCCGGGATCCCGCGAGGATCGATGACGCGTTTGTGAACGTGGTCAGCAACTTCTGAGCCCGCGGGGCACCAGCCGGCCAACCCGTCGCCTGCTTCGCGGCCGCGACGGCTATGGCTTGGCATCGCCCCGGCCATGTGGCCGCTGCCCCTGCGGCAAGCGCGTTGACAACACCCGCGGCATAACTGAGGATTGTTTGTGTGACCCGCATTCCGATAAACCCCGCGAGTGCCCTCATGTTCGGGATTGTGGGCACCACGCTCGGGATCCTCGGGCTCATCCTCTTGGGGGGCCACGGCTGGCTGCCTGTGACGTTCGCGATCATTATCTTGCTCTCCGGCCTATCGGGGCTGGTCGCCTGTTTCGCCATGCGACGTAGCGGCGTCAGGTGGACGGACGGCTTCTGACGTCCACTGTGGACCCGGCGATGACCGGCGCCGTCACGGGAGCCAAACAGCCGACCGTCTGCGAGCGCAGCCCCCGGGAGCGGGTGTGCGAGTAGCCCGTACCGCAGCCGTTCGTAACCGGGGCAACACTGCCGTCGTGTTCGGTCTGTGGCGGGCGCCTTCTACCGTGGACCCGTGAGCCCTGCTCGCCGCCGTACTGCCGCCGCCGCCGCGCTGGTCGCCGCCGCCGCGCTCGCGGGATGTCAGGAGTCCTCGGCGCGGCCGGTCGCGATCGCCCCGAGCGTCGCCGCTGCGCGTCCAGCCGGTGTCGTGGAGCCCGCCCCGGTGCCCAGCGCCGCCACTGCCTCCGTGCCGCCGTGCGATCCGCGGGCCAGCTTGCGACCGCGCGGGCCGGCACCGGCGCCGGGCGCAATGCCGGCCGGCAGCACAATGGCGCGTATCGCGCAGCGCGGGCGGCTGATCGTGGGTGCGGACCAGGACGCGTACCTGATGGGCTACCGCGATTCGAACACCGGGCAGTTTGCCGGCTTCGACATCGACATCGCCCGGCAGATCGCGAAGGCGATATTCGGCGACGAGAACGCGGTGCAGTTCCTGGCCATCAACGCGGCCGACCGCATACCCATGCTCCATAGCGGGGCAGTCGATGTCGTCGTGCGCCGTATGGCGATCACCTGCGAGCGTCTCCAGCAGGTCGCCTTCTCGACCGACTACCTCGATTCCCCGCAACGAGTCCTGGTGGTACGGGGCTCCGGGTACCGCAGCATCGCCGACCTGGGTGGTCGCAAGGTCTGCGCGGCCAGCGGTAGCGTCAATATCCCGGTGATCCAGCAGGCCTCGTCGCACCCGATCGCGGTGGCGGCGAACAACATCTCCGACTGTCTCGTGCTGTTGCAGCAGGGCCAGATCCAGGCGGTCTCCACCGACGAGGTGGGCCTGATCGGTCTGGCCGCGCAGGATCCGCAGACCGAGATCGTCGGTGGACCGCTGGATGACAATCCCATCGGTGTGGCCATGCGCCGCGACGCCCCGGACCTCGTGCGCTTCGTCAACGGTGTACTCGAGCACATCCGGTCGGACGGGACCTGGGCGGCGATTTACCAGCACTGGTTGGGTAGCTACAGCAAAGTCCCCGCGCCACCCGCCGCCCGCTACCTCGACTGACAGGGTCCTCTGTTCCCCGAGGCAGACCGAGGTTCCCGAAGTGCGAGGGTCGAGATAACCAATTCGGGTGTACACCCTTGTTCTGGATAGAAGCCTCGTCGGTGGACGTGTTCGGCGCACAGCCATGCACCGAGCACCCAGCGGGAAATGAGTGCCTTCGACGCGCAGTCAAGAATCGGATTACCTGCGCTCGGAGATTTCGAACAACTCGCATGTCATGTTGTAGTACCGATCCGTTTGGCCGCGGTGTGCCATGCCCAAGCGCCGGCACACCGCCTGCGACGCTGTGTTGTCAGGGTGGGTGACTGCCAGCACGGTCTGCGGCCCGGCGCGGAACGCATGCTGCAGGACAACGGCCGCAGCTTCAACGGCATAGCCGTGCCCCCAAGCGTCGGGGTGGAAGTACCAGCCGATCTCCGTCTCGCCGGTGGGCAAGAGGGGCGTCACGTCGCCGGAGCCGAGGATGCCTACAAGTAAGAGTGTGCCGAGCAGACGCCCGCTGTAACGGTCCTCAACTGCCCAGACAGCGTGCACGTCGTCCGCGCGTCCGCGCCAGCGAGCGATCGTGGCCAGTGCATCGTCGCGGTCGTGGAGTATTCGTGGTGTCGCGCCAATGAAGCGTTGCACCTCCCACCGCGAGCACATGTCGAGGACAAAATCGGCGTCCTCGTCGCGCCAATCTCGCAGGTGCAGGCGCTCAGATGTCAGGAACTGCACCGACTGAATGGTACGTCATGATGAACGCTGTCGCCTTCACGAACTCTTCTCGCATGAGTGTGAACATGATCAATGGTCGCAGCTCGCCCAGGGGTCCAGTTCCTGTACTGGTCTGACGCGCAAGGCGAGGTCGATCTCACCGCCACACAGCTTGGCTCGGTTCGGTTGGACGGTCGGGAGTTGCGCAGCGTTCGGTTGCCCCGCTCTGTCCGGCAGCTTTCACTTGGGCGCGTGCCACGGCCAGCAGGGCACGCACAACAAGTATCGCCGGGAAACGCCTCATGTCGAAATGGTGGCAGTACCAGGCAATCCCGCTCAGCTCCGCCCTCACCCGGAGCCGATCACGTGTGCGGAGCTGTGGGGTATCCGGGCAGTAACGTGTGCCGTGCGATTCGCGGGGCGGACTCCTGCCCAAGAGGCAAGCGGCGGATCATGACATCGATAACTGTCTGTATTGTACCTCGGCTGTATCTCCTAATGTATCTAGTACCTCTACCCTGACCGATGGCCCACTGTGGTCGGTGGGTGCCTGCTCGTCGACGTGGAGGTTGCGATGTCCCGGATGCCCCACAGGACCCGTGTGCGCACCTGGCGCGCATGCACTGTTGTGGTCACGACGTTGGCGTTGGTGGCGTCGGGCCTGTCGTGGCCCGGCACGGCGGTCGCGGCTCCGCCGGCCAAGGGTCCCGGTAAGGTGCAGCCGCGGGGGGATGACTGGACGTCGGCGAAGACACCGAAGTCGACGACGGTGGCGTACAAGCAGCAGCCGGGTCGTAGCCCGTTGCGGGTGGTGAAGCCGGATCCGCATGCCAAGCGGGTCAAGGAGTTGACCAACAAGCGGACGGCGAACGGGTCGTACTTCCAGATGTCTGATGGCAGTGTGCAGCAGGAGGTCTCCGCGCTGCCGGTGCATTACCGGGACGCCAAGGGTGCCTGGCAGAACATCGATTCGAGTGTGAAGAAGGTGTCGCACGGCGGGTTCAGCGTTGGGGCGCAGGGCAATGCGTTCCAGACGTACTTCTCGCCGAACGCGTCGTCGTTGGTGCGCATCGAGCAGGGCGCGACCTCGGTGCAGATGGGCGCGGACGGGGCGAACACGGCGACGCCGAAGGTGACGGGGTCGTCGGTGTCGTATGCGGGTGCGTACCCGGGTGCTGACCTGACCTATCAGGTAGGCCCGCAGGCGGTGACGGAGGACATCGTCTTGTCGAAGGCACCTGCGACGGGGCAGTCGTACTCGTTCACGGTGAACGTGGGCAGCGGCCTGATGGCGCGGCAGTTGGCTGATGGGGCGATCGAGTTTGACGCCAGCGAGTCGGGTGCGGCGGTGTTCACGATTCCGGCGCCGTACATGTCGGATGCCAAGGACGATGTGAACTCGCCGTACGGCAAGGTGTACAGCACCAAGGTGTCGCAGACGTTGAGTCTGGATGCCACCACCGCCGGGGTCGTGCACGTGACGGTGACGCCGGACGCGAAGTGGCTGAGCGATGCCAAGCGGGTGTACCCGGTGCGGATCGACCCGACGATTCTGGTGGCGCCGACGCCGTCGACGGCGGCGAACACGATGATCCTGGCGGATGGCGCGACGACGAACTACAACAGCTCGTGGCGGTTGTCAGTGGGTACCACGACGACGGGGGCGGCCCGCACGCTGATCAAGTTCCCGTTGCCGGCGATCCCGTTGGGTACGACGATCACGTCGGCGGATCTGGGGTTGTACTACGACCAGACGTTCACGACGGACGCGAACAACGTGCCGATGCAGGCGTTGCAGGCCAACGCCGCGTGGAGTCCGACGACGGCGACGTGGAGTAACGCGAGTTCGATCGGCGGTCCGGTGGCGGGTACCGCGACGATGACGGCGCGGGCGGCCGGGGTGTGGGTGCATTTTCCGGTGGCTTCGGCGGTGCAGAACTGGGTCAACGGTACGGCGAACAACGGCTTCGTGCTCAAGGCGACGAACGAGGCGACGCTGGGGCAGGGTGGTCCGCGGTTTGAGGGCTCGCTCTATTCGTACGGCGGTGAGGTGGTCAACTACCCGAAGTTGACGATCACGTACGGGGCGCCGGGCGTGGCGGTGAACCCGCCGTCGGTGATCCACGCGACGGGCGCGGAGCTGTCGTGGCCGGCGTACACGAACACGACCGGTGACTCGAACAATGACCTGGCCGAGTATCAGGTGCACCGCAGTGTGTTCCAGGCGTTCACGCCGGGTCAGGCGACGTTGGTGTCTCCGGTGGCGTCGACGGTGGCGAAGTCCTTTGTGGACTCGACCGCGGTACCGACGGCGGCGGACAGCGCGGACCCGTACGGCAACGCCTATTACTACATGGTTGCGGTGAAGACCAAGGGCGGTGCGCTGATCCCAGGCCCGACGCAGTTGGTGCGGTTGCCGAAGGCGGGGCGTACCACGCTGCTGATCCCGGTGAGCGCCGCGACGACGCTCGGGTCCGGGCAGCCGACCTCGGTGCTGAACACGTTGAGCAATTCGGGGACCGCGGAGCCGTGGCTGGAGGTGGGCGACAACTCCAGCACGTATGGTGTGGCGCGGTCGGTGTTTGACTTCGGTGCGTTGAGCCAGGTTCCGTCGGGCTCGAAGGTTCTGGACGCGCATCTGAAGGTGTGGCAGGAGAGCACGACGACCAACAGCACGGGCGCGGTTTATGAGTTGCATGGGCTGACCCGGTCGTTCACCGGTACCCAGGCGACGTGGAACAGCGCCGCCACCGGTACCGCGTGGACCACGGCGGGTGGTGACTTCAGCGCTACCGTGGGCGGTACCGTCTCCGGGCTGACCAACGACCCGAACCGGCAGAACTTCGACGCGACCTCGATCGTGCAGGGCTGGGTGAACACTCCAACCTCCAACCACGGCCTGCTGGTCAAGTTGAAGGCGGAGGCGTCGACCTCGCCGCAGGAGCGGACCATCTTCGCCGGGCCGAAGACGGCCGAGTCCCGGTTGGCGCCGCAGTTGGTGGTCACGTATCTGGACAGCTCGACGGGTGCGACCTATTACGCGCCGTCGACGCCTACGGACATGGTGGTGGGGCAGACATATAACACGCCGGTGACCATCAACAACACCACCAATGCCACGTGGGCGGCGGCGAACGAGGTGCTGACTTACCACTGGAACCTGCCGGACGGCAGCGACGTGACCGCACCTGCCAACCAGTTGCAGACGAAGTTGCCTTCAGACCTGGCGCCGGGCGCGACGGTCACGCTGAACGCGCAGGTGACGCCACCGGTCCCGACGGACGGCAACCAGGCCGAGGGCTACTCGATCGCCTGGGACATGTACAACACGAGCACCGGCATGTACCTGTCCGGTGGCGCCCCGGCATCCACCTCGAGGGCTGCAGGGGCCACTCCGGCTGCGGGTACGTCTGGCACCGGGTCGCTTAAGGAACAGGTGAGTGTCGACCCCATCGGCAACAACCAGCTGGGTTTGGAGAATTTCTACCAGTACACGACGACCCCGACCGGCTCGGGTACGGCCCTGTACACGAATCTGTCCTCCGGCAACACGGTATGGAACGACGACCTGTTCTCCAACCCGTCGCGCGGCTTCAGCACGTTCCTGCGGCTGACCTACAACTCACTGTCCACATTCGACACGAGTGCCGGGTTCGGGTGGACGCTTGAGGCGTCTGCCCCGATGCGGGTGGGACAGGGCCTGCAATTCAACCCGACGTGGAGCAGCCCGACCGAGGTGGTCCTAGTCGACGGTACCGGCAACGCGCACAGGTGGACCTGGAACGCCACCGCGAACGACTGGAGTTCCCCGCCCGGGGTGCACCTGCACCTGAAGAGGCTGGTCGCCTGCACCCCGCAGACTCTGGAGACAACCCGGGCCTGGTCGATGACCCGGCCGGACCGTACCGTGTACTACTTCGACTGCAATGGCTACCCCCGCGCGACCGTGGACAAGAACGGTAACGAGGCTGACTTCAGCTACTCGCAGCGGCAGTCGCAGAACAAGCCGAGGGAGTTCCTCACCTACATCACCGACCCGCTGTCGCGGCAGACGTTGACGGTCACGTACTACAACAAGGGTGACTCGTTCTCCTACATCGACTCCAGCACCTGGAACATGGTGGATGCCACCAACCTGACCGATCCGGCGATCATCGACCACATCAAGTCGATCACTGATGTGGGTGGGCGGACCGTCAACTTCTACTACACCAGTGAGGGCCTGCTGGGCCGGTTGGTGGACGGGTTCGGAACCAACGAGGCGAAGACGTTCAACTTCACCTACGACATGACGCAGGGCATGAAGAACGTCAAGCTGATCACGGTGCAGGATCCGCGCAACAACACCACCAACCTGACGTACTATCCCCCGTCGTCGCCGTGGAAGTGGATGACTTGGACGGTGAGCGACCGGCTCGGCCAGACCACGTCGTTCTCCTACCAGGAGCCCGGCGCCATACAAAACGCGGTTCAGCAGACCACCGTGGTGGACGCCAACAACGGGAGCTGGGTGTACCAGATCGACTCATCCGGCCGGATGATCCAGGCTGTCAACCCGATCCCCGAGACGACCTCGTTGGCGTGGGACGACGACAACAACGTCAAGTCGCTCACTGAGAACAACGGCGCGACCACGTTCTGGACGTATGACCAGAAGACCGGGTATCCGCTGACCTTCACCGACGCCCAGAACAAGGCCACCGCCGCCTACTTCTACTACTACGACCCAACGGGGTACACGGCCGACCTCAAGGACACGGTCTCCGCGGCAGAGCCGCACCGGGACTGGCACTACGAATACGACGACAACGGCAACCTGCACAAGGCGCAGGCGCCCAACGGCGTCGCGGCCGGCTCGGGCTTCACCACGGTCTATGACTACGACGCCTTCGGCGACTTGACGCTCGTTACGGATCCGAACGGCCATGCCAGCGGGTACGGCTACTACCAGCACATCCCCGGGCCGGAGCTGCAATACGACCCGACTGGCCTGCCGACCACCTTCGTCGATCCGATGATCAATGTCACCGACATGTCCTACGGGCCGCGCGGCGAGCTGAAGTCCATTACCGATCCGCTGCAACACACGTCTACGACGAACTACGACGTCTTCCTGCGTCGCCTGGATTCGAAGGTTCCGAAGGACCAGGCCTCCGGCTCATACATCATCACGCCGGCGCCGATCTACGACGGCAACGACAACGTCACCCAGTCCACGGCACCCAACGGCGCGGTCACCACCAACCACTTTGACGAGGACGACCAGCTCAAATCCACCACGCTGCCGCCGAACACACCGATCGCCGGCCCGGACCGGGTGGTCAGCTACACCTACGACAAGGTCGGTAACCGGCAGACGACGACCGAACCGAACGGAAACCTCAGCGGCGCCGCGGCGGGTACCTACACCACAACGGTCACCTACAACGGCGCGAACCGGCCGGCCACTGTCAAAGACGCGAACGGTTTCACGACCATCATCGGGTACGACAAGGTCGGCAACAAAAACAAGCTCACCGACCCGCTGAATCACGTCACCCAGACCAGCTATGACCTGGACCACCGGCCGATCGGTACCACCGACGCGAAGGGCTACACCACCTCGACCGCGTACGACGCGGACGGGCTGGTCCTGTCGACCACCGACCAGAACGGATCCACGACCTACTACTCCCTGGACGCCAACGGCCAGGTCACCCAGGTGCAGGTTCCGCACAGCGGCGTCGCCCCGAACATCAACTACGACACCACGCAGTACAGGTACGACCAGGCCGGCAACAACACCAGCGTCACCTCTCCGCGCGGGGTCGCCACCGACACGATTGACAATGACTTCACCACGTTCACCGTGTACGACAACGACAACCGCAAGTCGCAGGTGCTCGGGGCATACGACCCCACCGCCGACCCGAAGTCCACCTATGGCAAGAGCAATCAGCCGGAGACCGACTACACCTACGACGCCGCGGGTCGGGTCACTCAGGTCAGTCAGATCACCAGCCGGGACCCCGATTTTCCGCTGCCGCCGGTCACCTCCACGTACGGCTACTTCGACACCGGCTGGATGAAGCACTCCGCTGACCCGTTCAACATCACCACCGACTACGACTACAACGAATTGGGCCAGCAGACCTACCGGGCTCTCACCTCCTCCGACGCCACCGCGGCACGGTACATGAACTGGGGCTACTACTCGGACGGCAGTCTCGCCTCGTTCAGCGACACTGGCGTGCCCGTCGGCTGGCAGTCGCAGGTCGTCACGGCCAGCTCGTTCAGCACCGAGATCGGTAAGGACTGGACACCGGGACCGTCAGGTAAGGGCTTCGACGGCTCGACCTACTACACGCTCCCGCAAAACGGCATCGGCAACTTCACGTGGCACCTGACTCCTCCGCAGACCGGCGACTACACGATCTACGTGTGGTATCCGGCCCAGGACAGCCCCAACCCGCGCGCCGGTTACTCCGTCGACGGCGGCGACCCGGTATACATCGACCAGGGTCAGAACGCCGGCACCTGGGTGAAATTGCCCAACCCGGCCAACGACAACGGCGAGTGGAAACTCACCGAGGGCAAGGGGTCGACGGTCGTACTGAAGGCCAACGGTGCTCCGATGGCCGCGGACGCGGTGCGGATCGTCCGGGACAACTCCACCGACCAACAGCAGGCACCCACCGACGCCTCCTACAGCTACAACCCCAACGGCAACCGGACCGACATCAAGGACGCCTCGCCCAACGCGCAGTTCGACGACTACCCGGCCAAGTACGACCAGCTGGACCGCCCCGAGTGGCTGAAGGAGTACAAGGGCGGCACGCTGATGCACACGCTCAGCTACGACGAGTACGACGCCGTCGGCAACCTGAAGATCCAGAAGAACGACGACGCCGTCAACACCTACGACTACGACGAGCGCAACCTGCTCAAGCAGGTGGTGAACCAGCAGAACAGCTTTGACAC
>JBPYFB010000257.1:0-15065 GCA_051986465.1 Rugosimonospora sp. | reverse complement strand
ATACCGACCGGAAAAGCCCGATGGGGGGCAGACCTAGCGGCGCGGTCGGACTGGGTAGATAGTTCCTGCGGCGACCGCTCGCAGCTTGTCCGGGTTAGCCACGTTGTGGATGTCAGATATCCGACCGGCGTCGTCGAGGTTCAGGCTGAGGGTGGCGATGACGCGTCCAGCGCTGGCGAGCACGATGCCCGGGGCGCCGTTGAGCTCGACCATCCGCACCGATACGTCGGCGAAGTCGACCCCTTCGTACGGGCGGGTACCGAGCGCGGCGAACCAGGCCGCGATCCACTTCGCGCCGCTGACCGGGCGCGCCATGTGGCGTACCTTGCCGCCGCCGTCTGTCCACAGTGTCACGTCGGGCGCGAGCAACTCCATGAGGGTGTTGATGTCGCCACCGGTGGCGGCGGCGAAGAACCGCTCGGTGACCGCCCGCTGCCGGGCCCGGTCGGCGTGGAAGCGCGGCCGCCGGGCCCGTACGTGCTCGCGTGCGCGGTGACCGGCCTGGCGTACCGCGTCCTCGGAGCGGGCGACCGCGTCGGCGATCTCGGCGTAGCTGAACCCGAAGGCCTCCTTCAGTACGAACACCGCGCGCTCCAGCGGGCTCAGCGTTTCCAGCACCACCAGCAGCGCCATCGACACGGATTCCAGCGCGGTCACGTCGTCGGCGGTGTCGCCGCTGGTGAGGATCGGCTCGGGTAGCCACGGGCCGACGTAGGCCTCGCGCCGGGCCTGTACCGAACGCAACTGGTCCAGCGCCACGTTCGACACGATCCGCACCAGGTACGCCTTCGGGTCGCTCACCTCGGACCGGTCGGCGGCCGACCACCTCACCCAGGCGTCCTGGACCGCGTCCTCGGCGTCGGCGGCGGTACCGAGGATGCGGTACGCGACGGAGAACAGCAGGTTGCGGTACTCCGCGAACGCCGCGTCCAACTGCTGGTCCAGACCGGCATCCACCTCCTCGTCCATGCTCCGCTCGCCTTCAGTACAGCGCGCTCGCCGCTCAGCCGGCGAAGCCCAGTGCCAGCGCGGCGACGACCGGCGCCAGGTACAGCAGCGGGGCGGGGATGTGCGCGTACGAGCGCGCCCGAAGGACAGTGACGAACGCGCCGATGAAGTATCCGACAAGGCAGATGCCGGCCAGGACGCCGATGGCCGGTACGGCAAGGCCCACGAGCAGGCCCACGGCTCCGGCGGCCTTGGCGGCGCCCAGCCAGGGCCACCAGGTGCGGGGAACTCCGTAGCTGGTGAGGGGCTCGACGACCCACCGGGCGTGCGAGAGCAGCGCGGCGGCTGAGAAGCCGACCCAGGCTGCGGCGGCCACGGTGACAACGGTGTGGGCGGTGGACATGACGCTCCTCGATCTCCTCAAGGGAACTGACGACCCCGAGACTCGATCGGCGCGCCCGAACGTGACGCGCGGTGAGCTACGCCACAGCGGTTCAGCTCTTCACGACGGCGGGCAGGACCTGCTTGACCTGGCCGCCGGCCTGGTCCGGGGCCACCCCGAAGCACAGGAAGCCGAGCACCGCGCTGCTGCCGGTCCAGGCGCACATGGCCAGCTTCACGCCCAGACCGTTGATCTTCGCGCAGCGGGCCTGGCCGCCGACCGAGCCCGGGTCCACAGCGGTCGCGGTGCCCACCGTCACGCCGTTGCCGAGGCTTCCTCCGGCGGCCGCGAAGAACGCGTCGAGTTGCTGCTTGGGGGTGCCCATCGCGAACGCCCCGCCGGTACCGCCCCACACGATCGTGTCGTGCCCGGGCGCCGCCGGATTCTCATAAACCACGGCGAACGGCTGCTCGAGGCCGGCGGTGGACATCATCGTGCGCATGCTGTCCGCACGCGACTGATCGGCCTTCTTCCGCAGGTTCCCGATGCGATCCGGCGCGGACAGCGTCACCTTGCCCTGCTGCGACGCGGCGGCGCGGGGTGAGGGGGTACCGGCGGCCTGCGCGTTCGGTGCCGAGGTGTGCCTGCCCACCAGCACCACCGTCGTGATCCCGCCGCCGAGGACCACCACGGCCAGCAGGACGATGCCGAGAACGATCAGGGCGGTGGGCCGGCTCTTGGGCGGCGGCGGCGGTGGTGTGCCGTACATGCCGGGCTGCGCCGGGTACCCCGGCGCGGGTGCCCACCCGGGCGGCGTCGCCTGGGGCTGCTGATACCCGGGCTGCTGGTATCCCGGCTGGGCGTACCCGGGCTGCTGGTAGCCCGGCTGGGCGTATCCGGGCTGGGGTGGGTACCCGGGCTGGGCGTATCCCGGCTGTGCCGGATAGCTGGGCTGCGGCGGGTATCCGGGCTGGGGTGGGTACCCGGGCTGGCCCTCCGTACCCGGCCTCCACTCGGGACGCTGGTAGGGATCGGTGGGTTGACCACCCGGATATGACATGACTACCCCTCAGACGCGCGGTGCCGATACGGGCACGGTAGTCCCATCCCTCAAGCATCGGCGTACCCCACCCCGGCTCAGGCGTCGCGCCACGCGAACGCGACCCCGCCCAGCAGCAGCGCGCCGGCGGCGTACAGGGCGAGCAGGCCCAGGCCGTGCCACGGTCCGATGGGCAGGCTGGAGAGGTGGCGGGTGGCCTGTACGGCCAGGCCGGCGCTCATCGGCGAGTAGCGCAGCACCCGCTCGTGCCACCGGCCGTCGGGGATGAACTGGGCCGCGATCGGCAGCACGTACAGCAACCCGAGCACCGCGCTGACCGCGCCGGCGGTGTGCCGGATCAGCGCGCCGGCACCGAGGCTGAGCAGCGCCACCAGGCCGAGGTACGCCACCGTGCCCAGGTACGCGCGGCGTACCGGTTCGTCGGCGAGGGAGGGCAGCGGGTACCCGTTGACGGCGGTGAACCCGTGATGCGGCATGATGCCGCGCCCGGCACCCAGCGCTGCCCCGGCGACGCCGGCGGCGGCCGCGACCAGCACCACGGCGGTGACCACGCAGACCTTCGCGGCGAGGACCGCGAGGCGGCGCGGCTGCGCGGCGAGCGTGGTGCGGATCATCATGGTGTCGTACTCGCTGGTCATGACGAGCGCGGCGAGTCCCACCACGGCGACCTGCCCGAGGTACACGCCGGAGAGGCTGAGCCGGGCCGGGTCGATGGCGCACCGGGGCGCGCACCGCGTCGCGTCCACTGTGGACGCCGAGAAGACGCTCAGCCCGGCGGTGAGCCCCACCACGGCCAGCACCCACCAGCCGGTACCGCGCAGCGTGCGCAGCTTCGTCCACTCCATCCGTACGGTGCGCATCAGGCGTCCCTGCGACGCACGGTGACCAGCGCCGCGACGGTGGCCACCACCGCGTACCCGCACAGCACCGCGAAGCCGAGCCACGGGCTGATCGCGACGTCGAACCGGGGCCGGGTGTGCTGGATCGCGAGTCCGGCGACGGGGGTGACCCGGTTGATCCACTGCTGGGCGCCCAGGGACAGCGCCGCGGTACCGACGAGCTGCGGCACGATGACCAGCGACAGCAGCAGGACCAGCGCGCGTACCGGGCGGCGCAGCAGCGTACCCACGGCGAGGCTGAACACGGCGAGCACCGCCAGCACCAGGGCGGTACCGGCAACCGCGCGCAGCACCGGCGCCGAAAGCAGCGAGGGGTGCGGGTACGCGGGCGCGTTGAACCCGTGCCGGTGCTGGCCCGGCTGGCTGAGCAGGAACGCGGCGACGCTGGTGACCAGGCCGACCACGAACACGGCGCTACCCAGCACGACCGCCTTCGCGGCCAGTACCCGGCCGCGGCGCGGGCTGGCCGCGAACGTGGTACGCACGATGCCCGTCTTGTACTCGGCCCCCGCGAAGATCACCCCGAGGGTGATGACGACGATCAGCCCGACGGCGACGCCGACGAGGCTGTTGACGACGACGTCGTCGTCACCGCCGCCCTGGAAGCTCGCGATGCCGTAGCCGGAGATGTCACCGGAGCCGGTGACCGTCAGGCTGCCGCCGCGGTCGGTGAAGCCGCCGGTGACCTGCGTGCCAAGTGGATCCTTGGCCCCGGCTCCCGGGGACACGTCGGTGTGGCTCCACGCCCTGGCGGCCTGCCCGCCGGCGGGGCTGAGGGTGACGTTGTCGAAGGTGGCCTGGCCGGTGGTGGTGACCGCGTGGGTCTCGTACCCGCCGGGAATCGCCGCGCTCGTCAGGCGGGGCGGGGACGTCACGAACAGGCCCACCTCGGCGGTGGCGGGCAGCCCGTCGAGGGTGGCGGTACCGGCGCGGCGCCACGCCACCCCGTCGGCCGAGACGTAGCCGGTGACGGTGGTACCGGTCCGGGTCAGCCGCAGCCACCGGTACCCGGTGCCGACCGGGATCTCCGTGGTGAACCGGTCCTCCATGCGTACCCCGTGCTGGGGGGTGACGAGCACGGCCGCGTACGGGGCTCCGCTGCCCGTACCGGCCTTCACGATCACCCCCGCCTTCGCCCACTCGTGGCTGGGTTGCTGGCTCGCCACCCGGGCGGTGATGCTGCCGTCGCCGGTCATCGGCTGGTACACGAAGCTGAACGCGTCGGTGTAGCGGGGCCCGTCGTTGGCGTCGGTACCGCCGGCGATCGACAGCAGCACCGACATCAGCACGGTCAGCACGGCGGTGAGCAGCAGGCACAGCCGGGTGCTGCGTACCGACACGAACTTGGTCCACTCGGCGCGAAGCGTCGCGGCGAAGCCGTCGCCGCGGGTGGGTACCGCCGAGCGGTGGATCGTCTGGGTCATCTCACGCCCCCTCGACCACGGGCGTGGCGAACTCCACCGCGTCGCGGGTCAGCTCCATGTACGCCTCCTCCAGCGACGCCCGGTGCCCGGCCACCTCGGCGAAGGGCAGCCCGGCGGCGCCGAGCAGCCGCACCACCTCCTCAGCCGGCAACCCGTCGACGGTCACCTCGTCCGGCCCGGTGGCCGCGACCCGGGCACCGGCGTTGGCCAGTAACGTCATCGCGTCGGCGCGGCTGCTCGTGCGCAGCCGTACCCGCCCACCGGAGGCGCTGGCCAGCAGCTCCCGCACGCTGGTATCGGCGATGACCCGCCCGCGCCCCACAACGATGAGATGCTCGGCGGTGTCCTCCATCTCGCTCATCAGGTGGCTGGAAACGAGCACCGCCCGGCCCTGCCCGGCCAGCGTGCGCAGGAACCCGCGGATCCACCGGATGCCCTCGGGATCCAGCCCGTTGACCGGCTCGTCGAACATCAGCACCGGCGGGTCGCCGAGCAGCGCACCGGCGATGCCCAGCCGCTGGCGCATGCCCAGCGAGTACCCCCCGGCCCGGCGCCGTGCGGCGCTGGCCAGCCCGACCAGTTCCAGCACCTCGTCGACGCGGGTGCGGGGCAGGCCGTTGCTGTGCGCCATCCACAGCAGATGGTCGCGCCCGCGCCGTCCCGGGTGGACGGCGGCGGCCTCCAGCAGCGCGCCGACTTCGCGTAGCGGGGTGCGCAGCGACCGGTACGGCCGCCCGCCCACCAGTGCCCGCCCCTCGTCCGGCGCGTCCAGGCCGAGGATCATGCGCATCGTCGTGGACTTGCCGGCGCCGTTGGGGCCGACGAAGCCGGTCACGTGGCCGGGGTGCACGGTGAACGACAGGCCGTCCACGGCCACCGTGCTGCCGTAGCGTTTGCGCAGCCCGTACGCCTCGATCGTGGCGGGCCCGGCGCCCTGCGACTGTGTCATGCCGCGAGACTACGAAGGCGGCGCGCCGCAGTCGTCCCGCCGCGGAGCCGTGTTGGCCACCCCCCGCCGCGGGTGCGCGCCGGCACGGGGATCCCTCGCAGGAGGGACGCGGTATGGGCGTCGCGCGTGACGCGCCGCGTCGCCCGGTGGCGGCACAATGACGTACGTGCGCAGGGTGAGCGCGGCGTGGGGCCGGCTGGACCGGACACCGGAGTGGCCACTGCTGGTTGGTGTCCTGCTCGCCTTGGCCGCGCTGGTCGAGGTGGTCGGGCCGACCGGGCAGCCGGCCCACACACTCAGGCTGCGGCTGGTACTCGCCGCGGCGGCGACGTTGCCGGTGGCGCTGGCCCGCACCCAGGTCCTGCCCGCGACGGCGGTGTGCAGCGCTGCGACCGTGCTGACCCTGGCCGCCCACCAGCGCCCCACCGTGGCCGGGCTGATCGCGCAGGCAGCCCTGTTCTACCTGCTGGGGCGGCGCCGCGCGGGCTGGGTGTCGGTAGTGCCCCTGGTGCCGTACCTGGTCGGCACGCTGGTCCCGTACGGCTGGGCCGCACACCACCAGCCGTTCGCGTTGCTGCTGCTGGCGTCGACCGCCGGCCCGCTCGCCGCGGGCACCGCCACCTGGCTGCGGGCCGAGGCGGCGAGCCGGGACGCGTCGCGGCGCGCCATCGCGGACACCATGCTCGAACACGTCGCGCGCGGCGAGCGGGTGCGCATCGCCCGGGAACTGCACGACGTGGTCGCCCACCACATTTCGATGATCGCGGTGCAGGCGGAGACCGCCCGGCTGACCACGCCCGGCCTGCCTCGCGAAGGAGCCGACCGGCTGGTCGCGATCGGGGACACCGCCCGCACCGCGCTGGCCGAGATGCGCCGGCTGCTCGGGGTGCTGCGCGCCGACGCCGGTCCGCAGCCGGCCCGCACGCCCCAGCCCGGACTGGAACAGCTCAACGAGCTGATCGACGAGGCACGCGCCTCGGCCGGGGCGAGCACCCGGCTGATCCTTACTGGACCAGTGGTGCCGCTGGACCCGGGGGTGCAGCTGACCGCATACCGGATCGTGCAGGAGGCCCTGACCAACGTGCGGCGACACGCCCCCGGCGCCGCCGTGGACGTGGAGCTGGCCTACACCCACGACGCCCTGCGGGTGCGGGTGCGCGACAACGGCCCCGGGCCGCGGGCGGCCCGCGGCGGCCACGGCCTGCTGGGCATGCGGGAGCGGGTGGCGATGACCGGCGGTCAGTTGCGGGCCGGCCCGGGCCGCGACTGCGGGTTCGTCGTGGAGGCCGTGCTGCCGACGGAGGGTGCGCGGCCGTGACCGGCAGCGTGCGGCTCGTCGTCGTCGACGACCAGGAGGTGGTACGGGCCGGCTTCGGCGCGCTGCTCGCCACCCAGCCCGACTTCACCGTGGTGGGCAGCGCCCGGGACGGCGCGGAGGCGGTGCGGCTGTGCGCCCAGCACCAGCCCGACGTGGTGCTGATGGACGTGCGGATGCCGGTGATGGACGGCATCGAGGCGACCCGGCTTATCGCAAGCACGGTCGGCGACGGCGAGCGGCCCCGTATCATCATGCTGACCACATTCGACCTCGACGAGTACGTCTACGACGCGCTCAGCGCCGGGGCCAGCGGTTTCCTGCTCAAAGAGGTGACCGCCGAACGGCTGTTCGAGGCGGTACGGGTGGTCGCGGCCGGCGAGGCGCTGCTGGCACCCGGCGTCACCCGGCGGCTGATCTCCGAGTTCGCCCGGCTGCGGCCCCGCCCGCCGCGCCAGCGGTCCAGGTTGGACGAGCTGACCCCGCGGGAGACGGAGGTGCTGCGCCTGGTCGCTGCGGGACTGTCCAATGCGGAGATCGCCGAGCGGCTCGTGGTCAGCGACGAGACCGTGAAAACGCACGTCAGCCGGGTCCTCGCCAAGCTCGGGCTGCGCGATCGTACCCAGGCGGTGGTCGCCGCGTACGAGTCTGGCCTGGTGGTGCCGGGTTCTGGAAGATAAACCGGATATGTACCCCCAAGGATTGACGACCTCGCGAATCGGGTAACTGCTGCGCATCGAGACGGGATGGGGTGCAGCATGTTAGTGGTCACAACGAACGACCTGCCCGGGTACCGCATCACCGAAATCCGCGGCCTGGTGATCGGCGTCGCGGCGCGCCCGCGCAACAAGTACACCGAGGGTGTCCGGCCGCTGCGGGTGGACAGTCCGCGGGTGGGCGAGTCGTACCTGGCCGCCGGGCGGCACGAAGCCGTCGAGCGGATGGCGGCACACGCCCGCGCCAGCGGCGGCAACGCGATCATCAACATGCGCTTCGACCACCGCAACGTGTCGGAGATGTGGATGGAGATCTGCGCGTACGGCACCTGCATCATCGCCGAGCCGCAACCGACGCTGGCCCGGCGCCAGCGCACCATGTGGTCGCTACGCAGCCGAGCGGGTGCCAGCGGGCCACGGCCGCTGCCGGCCGGCGGGCGCAGCGTGCCGCCCCGTGAACGGGGCACGGCGCTGCATGACCGCACCTGAGCTGAGACCGTCCCGCCCACGCGCCTGACCGCGCCGCCGCCCGCACGCCAGCGGGCGGCGGCGCCGGTTCGGCTGCCCGCTAAGGTTCCCGCGTGACCGCCCCGCCGCCCTACCCGCCGGGCCCGCTCGGGCCGCCGCAGCCCTCGCCGCGCAACCGCGGTACCCGCCGCCTGCTGATCGTGGTGGGCGCGGTGCTTTCGGTGTGCTGCGCCGGCATGGTGACCGGCGGGGTGCTGCTGTGGCGCAGTGTGGACTCGGCGACCAAGCCGGCGCGGCAGGTGGCCGACGCGTTCGTCACCGACCTGCAGGACGGGCGCACCGCCGACGCGTACGGGCTGCTGTGCCGGGAGGCCCGCGACGCGTACACCGTGGACCAGTTCGGCCAGCTCGTACGCGGCCGCCCGCACATCGCCGCGCACCGCTTCCTCGGCGCGTCCACGCAGACCGTCAACGGGGCGGACAGCGCCGGGGTGACCATGGAGCTGACCCAGACCGGCGGCACCGAGCGGTACACGTTCCTGCTGGTGAAGGAGGGCGCGCAGTGGCGCGTCTGCGGATCCCCGTACTGATCCCGGCTCAGATCAGTCGCGGCGGTATGTTGCCGACGGCGACCACGGCGCGGCGCATCGGCACCGCGAGCAGGCCCAGGAAGCCGGCGGCGAAGAACACCAGCAGCGAGATGATCGCGTACCGGTAGCTGCCGCTGAGCTGGTACGTCAGCCCGAACAGCAGCGGGCCCAGCCAGCTCGTGCCGTCCGAGGAGATCTCGTACAGGCCGAAGTACTCCGCCTCCCGGCCGTGCGGGATGAGCTGGCTGAACAGCGAACGGCTCAGCGCCTGGCTGCCGCCGAGCACCAGGCCGATCAGCAGGCCCAGCGCCATGAACGGCAGCGCCCTGCCCACCGGCAGGTAGTAGGCGATGCCCAGGGTGGCGGTCCACACCACGAGGCTTGCCAGCACGGTCTTCCACGCGCCGATGCGCGCGGCGATGCGGCCCAGCAGCAGCGCCCCGCCGAATGCCGTGAACTGCACCATCAGGATGGTCTGCACCTGCACCGACTGGGTCAGCTTGAGTTCCTTGTCGGCGTAGACGGCGGCCTGCGAGATGACCGTCTGGATGCCGTCGTTGTAGACGAGGTACGCGACGAGGAAGAACAGGGTCAGCGGGTACGCGCGCAGCCCCTTGAGGGTGTGCCACAGCTGGACGAACCCGTCGGTCAGTACCGGGCCGCGGTGCTCACCGGCGACCGCGGGACGGTCCCGCAGCCGCAGCAGCGGGATCGTGGTGAACGCCCCCCACCACACGCCGGCCGACGCGATGCACAGCCGGGCGATGGTCGCCTTGTGCGACTCCCCGCCGACCTGTACCGCGACGAGGTTCAGCGCGAGCAGCAGGCCACCGCCGACGTACCCGATCGCCCAGCCGGTGCTGGAGATCCGGTCCCGCTCGTCCGGCCCGGCGATCTGCGGCAGGAACGAGTTGTACACCACGTTGGTGGCCCCGTACGCGATGTTGGCCACCAGGAACAGGCCGGCGCCGAGCAGGTACCGGTCGCCGGTGGCGAACAGCAGGCCGAGACAGCAGCCGACGGCGAGGTAGGTGAACAGGGCCAGTAGCCGCCTCTTGTGCGCGGAGCGGTCCGCGATGGCACCCACCACCGGCAGCACGAACACGGTCAGCAGCACCGACAGCGCCACCGTGTACGGGAACAGGGAGCCGGCCGCGACCGGGATGCCCAGCGGGTGTACCCGGCCGTGCGCGTCGGCCGCCTTGTCCGCGATGCTGCCCAGGTACGGGCCGAAGAAGACGGTGACGACCGTGGTGGTGAACGCGGAGTTCGACCAGTCGTAGAAGTACCAGCCCACCCGCTCGCGCCGGGTGGCCAGTGGCTCGGTCGCCTCCACCGCGGCGGTGGTGCTCATGTTCCCTCCGGTTCAGCTGGCCAGACGCCGCGCGAACGGTACACGTCGCGCAGCACCTCGATGTGATCGGTCATGATGCCATCCACGCCGAGGTCGAGTAACTCGTGCATCTCGGCAGGCTCGTCGATCGTCCAGACATGTACCTGCACGCCGAGCCGGTGGGCGTGGCGCACGAAGCGCCGGTCGACCACGCGCAGCCGCCCGGCCCGCACGGGTACCTGCGCCGCGGCGGCGGCCACCACGTGGGTACCGGCCCCGCGCCCCACCCGGGAGGCGGCCCACAGCCGGCCGACGCCGCGGCTGCCCAGGGAGGTGGCCACGTCGGGGCCGAGGGCGGCGCGCAGCCGCCGGATCCGGGCGTCGCTGAAGGAGGCGAGCAGTACCCGCTGCTGCGCGCCGGTGGCGCGGACCGCCGCCACGGTCGGTGCCACCGCCGGATCGGCCTTCACATCGATGTTGAAGCGCACCCGCGGCCACGCGTCCAGCACGTCGGCCAGCCGGGGCACCACGCTCTGCCCGCCGACGCGGATCGTGGCCAGGTCGGCGTAGCGCAGGTCGGCCACCCGGCCGGGCCGGCCCAGCATCCGGTCCAGGGTCTCGTCGTGGAAGATCACCGGTACCCCGTCGGCGGTGGCGTGGGTGTCGGTCTCCAGGTACCGGTAGCCCATGCGTACCGCCCGCTCGAAGGCGGCGGCGGTGTTCTCGTCACCGGCCGCGGCGCCACCCCGGTGCGCGAAGGCGAGCGGGGTGGGCGCGTCCAGGAAGGCGAAGCGCGGGGTCACCGCCGGAGTATGCACCATGCAGCTCACGGCGTCGCTCGCCTGAGGCTCGACTGCGACGCGACGCAGTAGGGTGACCGGCATGCGCGTGCTCGGCATCGACTTCGGCACCTCGAACACCGCCGCGATGCTACGCATGCCCGACGGGCGTACCCGCCCGCTGCTGTTCGACGGCGCCCCGCTGATGCCGACCGCGGTCTACCTGACACCTGACGGGCAGATGCTGGTCGGGCGGGACGCGGAGCGCCACTCCCGGATGGACCCGAGCCGGTTCGAACCCAACCCGAAGCGCCGCGTCGACGACGGCGTGGTGCTGCTGGGCGAGGCGGAGCTGCCCGTACCGCAGGTGTTCGCGGCGGTACTGCGCCAGGTCGGCGCGGAGGCGCACCGGCAGTTGGGCGCGGCACCGGAGCAGGTACGGCTGACCCATCCGGCCCGCTGGGGCGAGCAGCGGCGCCGGGTGCTGTCGGAGGCGGCGCGGCTGGCCGGGCTGCCCGCACCGCAGCTGATCGTCGAGCCGGTCGCGGCCGCGTCGTACTTCACCGCGGTGCTGCGCTCGGCGGTACCGGTCGGCCGCTGCCTGGCCATCTACGACCTGGGCGGGGGCACCTTCGACGCCACCGTGGTGCGCCGTACCCCGGGCGGCTTCGCGGTGCTGGCCGAGGAGGGCCTGCCCGACGTGGGCGGGCTGGACTTCGACCACGCGGTCGTGGAGTACCTGGGCCGTACCTACGCGCGAAGCCACCCGGACCAGTGGGCCAGCCTCGTCAACCCGATCGACGCCACCCAGCGCCGCAACCGCCGCATGCTCTACGACGACGTGCGGGCCGCGAAGGAGATGCTCTCCCGTACCCCCAGCGCCGACATCGCGCTGCCTGGAATGGAGGTGGAGGCGCACCTGACGCGGGAGGAGTTCGAGACGCTGGTGCGCCCGTACCTGGAGCGGACGGTGGCCTGCCTGAACCGGTGCGTGGCCGCCACCGGCATCCCGGCACGCGACCTGGTCGGCATCTTCCTGGTCGGAGGCTCCAGCCGCATCCCGCTGGCCGCCCACCTGATCCACACCGAGCTGCAGGTACCGCCGACCACTCTGGAACAGCCGGAGACCGTGGTGGTGGAGGGTTCGCTGTGTATCGGCGCGCCCACCCCGCCGCCCGGTGCGGCCCACCCGGGGCACTCCGGGGTGCCGCGCGCCTTCACACCGCAACCCGTGACCAGGCAACCCGTGTCGAGGCAGCCCGTGACCCGGGCGCCGGCCAGTCCGGTACCGGCGCAGCCGGCGTACCCCGCCGGGTACCCTCCGCCGCAACCGGCGCGCACCTGGCCCGCCACCCAACCGGCCGCTCCGCAATCGCCTGCCCTGCCGCGCACCGCTCCGGTGCCGGCGGGCGGTCAGACCAGCGCCCCACCGGTGTCCCCGGCGCGACCGGCCACCTCCGGGCCCGCGACCGCCGGTACCGGCCCGACCCGACCCGCGCCCCAACCGCCCCGGATGGTGCCGCCGGCCGGCCCGCTTCCCCCGCCGGTCCGGCCGGTACCGGCGGTCGCGCCGCAGGCGGTGCGGCGCGCCCCGGTGGCCCCAGCGCCCCGGCCCTGGTACCACGAGCCCGTCAAGGTCGGTACGGCCGTGGCGGTGGTGCTGCTCATCGCGCTGATCGCCGTACTGGTCATCGTCGCGGCGAGTTGACCGGTCAGCCGAGCCCGGCCGGGCCCCACCAGCGGGCGAGGCTGCTGGTCGCGGGGTCGTCGCAGCCGAGCAGCGCGGACCACACATCCCCGTCCGGCGGCGGTTGCATGCCGGAGTAGGCGAGCAGGTCGTCGGGGGGAGCGCCGCCCTCGACGCCGAGCTGGCCGGAGGTTGGCGCGTCGCCCAGCACCTGCGGGTCGCTCCACGGGTACCCGTCGACCGGCTCGGGTGGCGTGTGCCCCAGGTCCAGCGGCGGCGGGAAGTCGTCCCCGTACCCGGCCGGGTCGTGCTCGGCGGTCACGTCGGGGTCGGTGAACGCCGGATGGTCCGGCTCGTACCCGCCGGCCTCGTCAGCACCGAGCACCTCGTGCGGCTGCGTCTCATCGTGGGACTGCGCCTCGTCGTGGCTGTGCGGGTCGTCGTGCGCCCCGGCTTCGTCGCCGCCCTCGTGCAGCAGGTCGGGTCCGTGGTCGACGGGGTGCGCGAACTCGTCCCCGCCCAGGTCGTCGGGGTGTCCCAGGGGGTCCTCGTGTGGCGCGTCGAACTCGTCCGGGTGGCCGAGGCCCGCCGGGTGGCCGAAGTCGTCGTGCCCGCCGAGGTCGGCGGTGTCCGCGTCGGCGAACTCGGCCGGCTCCTCGGACCAGTGCTGCCAGTCGTCGTGGTGGTCCATGGCTACCCCTGAGTGTCCGCGGGCGCGGCGGGCGCCAGCTGCCGGATCTTCACCAGTACCTCGTCGACCTGTTTGACCCGCCCGCGCAGCGTCTCCCGCTCCGCCTGCAGCGCGGCGCGCCGCTTGGCCCGGCTCGCCTTGTCTTCAGCCATCGCCCGGTCGATCTCCGCGATGTGCGCGTCGAGCTGCTGCAGCCGCCGCTCGATCGCGTCGTCGAGGGCGAGGGTCAGCGCGTACTGCAGGTCGGTGAAGCGGTGCATGATCTCGTCGGTCAGCGCCGCCCGGGCCTCCCCGAGCACCTCCCGCAGCCAGGTCCGCTGCTGCTGCTTGTCGGTCATGGACCTGCGCTTCCACACCATGAACGCGCCGGCGGCCAGGCCCAGCCCGATGCCGACCACGGGCAGCACCAGCCCGGCGCCGGCCACCCCGGCCAGGCCGAGCGCGCCGGCACCCATCGTCGTGTACCGGCCGGCCATCACCGCCATGCTCGCCGAGGACATCACGACGATCGCGTTGTCCCCGCCGGCGCCGTCCCGCCGCGGCTTGGCCGACAGCGCATGGCGCAGCCGGGCATTGAGCCCGCGCAGCACGTGCTGCAGCTCCTGCGGGCTGAACACCTGGGCGAGGGTACGCTCGCCGACCTGCCGGAAGCGCCACTCCAGGTCCTGCGACAGCCGTACCGACAGCGCGGCCAGCGCCCGGTCGACCTCCTCCGGCATGGACTTGAGGTCGCTCGCGGAGCCCTTGTCGATGCGGTTGAGGAACTCCTCCTGCAGCTGGGTCACGTACGTGCGCAGCCGGGTGGTCGCCTCCACCCGGGCGCGCTGGGTCTCCGTGGACAGCGCCAGCGACCACTGCCGCGACTCGGTGCGCTTGCGTGAGGCCAGGGCGGCGCGCTCCTCCTTGGCGCGCTGTGCCTCGGCCGGGTTCGGGTCGGTGGCGGCCAGCCGCTCGCCGATCTCCTGGTCCATCCGGATGATCTCGCTGCGTACCGCCCGCAACACGTTGGCCTGCGCCAGTACGTGGCCGCGGCCGGCGAGTTCGATCAGCGCGTGTTGCAGCTCGCCGATGCGGGACTCGGCGACCAGCTCCGCGGAGGCGTCGGGCATGGCCAGCGCCAGCTCGGCGAGGCGGGCCGAGACCGGGTACCAGGGTGCCGCGGCGAAGCGGGGCGCGTGCGCCTGTAGCTGGGCGCGGTTGTCGGCGAGGATGGTGCGCCAGCCCGGGTAGGCGTCCACCTTCGTCAGGGCGAAGACCACGAAGTTGACCCGCTTGCTCGCCTCGACGAGGAAACTCAGCTCCGGTCCGGAGAAGGGTGAGGAGGCGTCCACGACGAACAGCAGGGCGGTGGCGCGCTCCACCGCGTCCAAGGCGATCTCCACGTGCAGGGAGTCCAGCCCACCGACGCCCGGCGTATCCACGAGCGTCAGGTACCGCAGCAGCGGCGCGGAGTGGACCACCTCGATGCGCCGCGGCGGGCGTACCCCGTCGGGTAGCCGGCCCAGCACCGTACCCCAGTCGCGCAGGTCCGCCAGGCGCAGCGGTACCGGGTCCTCCCGCCCCGGTACCCACGCCCGGGCCGCCGGGGTGGGTGCGTGGCTGAACTCCAGGTAGGCGGCGGTGGCCACGGCGGCGTCGACCGGCGACAGGTTGGGTACCCCGATCAGCGCGTTGACCAGCGAACTCTTGCCCCGCTTGGTTTCCCCGACGACCGCGAAGGACGGCCGGGTGATCTCGCGGCGACGCAGCCCGTCGATGTCCGCGGCCGCGTCGGGCTCGATGCGGCGCAGGAATGCCAGCGAGCTTTCCACCCCGCTCTTGATG
>JBPYFB010000256.1:0-4114 GCA_051986465.1 Rugosimonospora sp. | reverse complement strand
CTCGGGCTCGACCGAGATCGCCACGTGGTGCAGCCCGCCGAGTACCTCGTCGTAGGGCCCGAGATCCAGTCCGGGAAAGTCGAAGAAGGCCAGCAGGTTGCCGTGGCCGATGTCGAAGAAGAAGTGGCTGGAGCCCCGGTAGTCCCGGTTTTCGATCAGCTCGGTGAGCGGGAACTCCAGCACGTCCTGGTAGAACCGGACGGTGCGCTCCACGTCGCTCGCGAGCAGGGCGACGTGGTGTAGCCCGCGCGCGCTGCTGCCCGGGCGGTCCGCGGCCGAGCCCAGGTGCTCATCGCGGATGCGCTCCCGCGTCGCGGCCAGTCGCGTGTAGTCGTCGTCGTCCAACACTCCCCGGATCGTACGCCATGGGAGTGCCGGCACCCCCCAAAGAGGGAATGGCTGGCGCCACCGCACGGTGATGTTTCGGCGGGCGGGGCTTGGCAGGGTCGTCTTCGACCGAATCTCACCATCGACATTCGACCGAAGGAGGCATCGTGCGACTCTTCAGGATCCCGTTGGCGATCCTCGTCGCCGGGCTCGCGCTCGCGGCGTGCTCGACCGGGGGGCGGGCGCACGCGGGCGCGGCGCCGTCCCCGACCGGGATGAGCGACGCGCAGCTCCAGCCGCTCGTCAACGATCTCGTCCGGTGCGTGCGGCAGAACGGCGCGCCGGGCATGCCCGACCTCCCGGTGCGCAACGGCCACATCGTGCTCCCGAACGAGAACACAGTGGACGAGGCGACCAAGCGCAACATTGACGCGGCCCGGCAGGCGTGCCAGTCGGTGGAGAACCGCATCCCGCCCAGCGTCCTGGAAAAGGCCGGCGACCAGAACCAGAACCGTCAAGGGCCGACCGCCGCCGACGTGCCGAAGCTGCGCCAGTACGCGAAGTGCATGCGGGACAACGGGATCCCGGACTGGCCCGACCCGAAGGCGGACGGCTCGTTCCCGCTGGCGAACTCGGCCATCGCGCGGGAGGGCAAGTCGCCCAGGATCATCACGGCGATGCAGGCGTGCGACAAGTACTGGAACGGCGGGTTGAGGTTCTCATGACAGCCAGGCGGGTGGCGCGCCGGGCCGGGTTGGGGGCCGCGGTGACGGTACTGGGGGCGGCGGCGGTGGGCGCCGGGTGGGCGGTCACCGACCGGCCCCGCGCGGCCTCGCCGACCGCCCAGGTGGTCACGGGTACCGCCGCGGTGACGCGCGGCGACGTGGCCGAGCGCGAGCGGTTCACGGGGACGCTCGGGTTCGACGGCTCGTACCCGGTGGCGCACCGAGGCATGCCGGGCGTACTCACCGCGGTCGCGCCGGCCGGTACCACGGTGGGGCGGGGGGGCATCCTGTACCGGGTCGCGAACCAGCCGGTACGCCTGCTCTACGGCACCGTGCCCGCGTACCGGGATCTCGCGCTCGGCGTCACACCCGGGCCCGACGTGCGGGAACTGGAGGCGAACCTGGTCGCGCTCGGCATGGACCCCGGTCACAACCTCACCGTGGACGACCGGTTCACCGCCGCGACCGCCGCCGCGATACGGCGGTGGCAGGCGGCCTGGGGGCTGCCGGCGAGCCAGCGCACCGGCGCGCTGCCGAGCGGGTCGGTGGTGTTCGAGCCGGGAGCGCTGCGTATCGACCAGGTGCCGGTCGCGGTGGGCGCCGAGGTCGCACCGGGTACCTCCGTGCTGACCGCGACCTCCACCCGGCAGGTCGTCACCAGCGAGATCCCGGTCGCCCAGCAGGCCAGCGTGCACCCGGGCGACCACGTGCAGATCACCGTCACCGGGCTGCCCGGCGCGGCGACCGGGACGGTGGTCCACGTCGGGCGTACCGCGGCCGCCAGCGGTCAGCAGAACGGCCAGCAGAACGGCCCGCAGCAGCCGCCGACGATAACCGTGATCATCCAGGTCACCCTGCCGGCCGCCGCCGCGAACCTGGACGAGGCGCCGACGGGGGTACTGGTCACCACCGCGGACAAGCACGATGTCCTGCTGGTACCGGTGGTGGCGCTGCTGCCCCGGCCCGGCGGCGGGTACCAGGTGCGCCTGTCGACCGGCGGGTACGTGCCGGTGACTCCGGGCCTGTTCGACGAGGTGACCGGCTCGGTGGAGGTCACCGGGGAGCTGACCCAGGGCCAGCTCGTCCAGGTACCCGCGTCATGACGGCTGTACTTGAACTGCGGGACGTGCGCAAGGTCTACCGCGGTACCCCGCCGGTGGAGTCCATTGCCGGGATCACCCTCACCGTCCACAGTGGAGAGCTGGTGGCGATCGTCGGCCCCTCCGGCTCCGGCAAGACCACACTGCTCAACCTCGCCGCCGGACTGGACCGGCCGACGGAGGGCAGCGTGCGCATCGCCGGCCAGCCGATCGAGGGACTGCCGGACCGGCGGGTCTCCGGGTTGCGCGCGCACCACCTCGGCGTGGTGTTCCAGCAGTTCTTCCTCCTGGAGCACCTCAGCGCGCGGGACAACGTCGCGACCGGCCTGCTGTACCGGGGCGTACCGGCCGGGCAGCGGCGCCGGGCCGCCACCGACGCGCTGGAGCGGGTCGGGCTGGCACACCGCGCCGGGCACCGGGCCGGGCTGCTCTCCGGCGGCGAGCGCCAGCGGGTGGCGATCGCCCGGGCACTCGTCGGGCGCCCCGCGGTCGTGCTCGCCGACGAGCCGACCGGCAACCTCGACAGCGCCACCGGCGCCGGCATCCTCGCGCTGCTGCGCGAGCTGAACGCCGCCGGTACCACCATCGTCGTCATCACCCACGACGCCGAGGTCGCCGCCGCCACCCGCCGCCGGGTGGAGGTGCGCGACGGTCGCGTCGTCCAGGACACCGGGAGTGCCTTGTGAACCCCAGATCCCGACTGCGCGCCGGCGACCTGCTGCCGGTCGGCACCGTCGGCCTGCGCAGCCGGCCCGGGCGCGCCGTGCTGTCCATGTTCGGCGTGGCGGTCGGCATCGCCGCGCTCGTCGCGGTGCTCGGCATCACCCGTTCCAGCCAGGCCGACCTGCTGGCCCGCATCGACCGGCTCGGTACCGACCTGCTCACCGTCGCGGACGGGCAGAGCCTCGCCGGCCAGGAGGTGCCGCTGCCCGGCACGGCCGCCGGCACCATCGCCCGCGTCGACGGGGTACGCGGCAGCACGGCAACGGCCGAACTGGCCAACGTCAACGCGTACCGTTCGGACAAGGTGCCGTCGCAGTTGACCGCCGGCGTCGAGGTGCGTGCCACCGGTACCACATTGTTGTCCACTGTGGACGGCTCGGTGGCGCGCGGCGCGTTCCTGACCGAGGCGACCGCGCGCTATCCCGCGGCCGTCCTCGGCCACGGCGCCGCGCAGGCCCTCGGCATCGCCGATCTGGTCGACCGGCCGCGCATCGCGGTCGGCGGCCACTGGTACACGGTGATCGGCATCCTGCGCCCGGTCGAGCTGGCCCCGGAGATCGACAACTCGGTGCTCATCGGGTTGCCCACCGCCGCCGACCAATTCGGCTACGACGGCAGCCCCACCCGCATCTACGTGCGGGCCCGCACCGACCAGACCGCGGCAGTGCGCGACCTGCTGGCCCGCGCCGCGAACCCGGAGGCTCCCGAGCAGGTATCGGTCAGCCGGCCCTCCGACACGCTGACCGCCCGGCTCGCCGCCGCCGACGCCAGCACCGCCCTGTTCCTCGGGCTCGGCGCGGTCGCCCTGTTCGTCGGCGGCATCGGCATCGCCAACGTCATGGTGATTTCGGTACTGGAACGGCGTGGCGAGATCGGCCTGCGCCGGGCGCTGGGTGCGACCAGGCGGCACGTCGCCGCGCAGTTCATCATCGAGTCGGTGCTCCTCGGCGCGGCGGGCGGTGCCCTCGGCGTGCTGGTCGGTGCCGGGATCACCAGGGGCATGGCGTACGAACGGGGCTGGCAGCCGCTGATCCCGCCCGAAGCGGTGGCGGCGAGCCTGGTCGCGGCGCTCGCCATCGGCGCGGTGGCCGGCCTGTACCCGGCGCTGCGCGCGGCCCGGCTCGCCCCGACCGACGCGCTGCGGGCCACCTGAGCAGTACGGTGAGCTGCGATGGGAAGGCGATGGGGGCTGCGGGCCAAGATGGCCGGCTCGTACGTGTTGGTGACCGCCGCGGCCGT
>JBPYFB010000255.1:0-7919 GCA_051986465.1 Rugosimonospora sp. | reverse complement strand
AACCTCGACGTACTGCGAAAGTACGAGCACCGGCGCGCCCGGTACCCGCGACCGGGCCGCTACCGCCGCGCGCAGCCCTTCGTCCGTGTGCGACGGCGGCATCCGTACATCCACAATGGACACATCGGGCTGGTGTGCGCAGACCGCCTCGACCAGCGCGGGCCCGTCGCCCACGGCGGCGACCACGTCGTGGCCGTTCTCCGCGAGCAGGCGGATGAGTCCCTCGCGCAACAGCACGGCGTCGTCCGCGATGACCACCCGCAGCGGGTGGTGCTGGCTCATCGCCACGGCAGTTCGGCGGTGAGGGTGGTCGGCCCGCCGGCCGGGCTGTTGACGGTGAGCGTGCCGCCGGCCGCCTGCGCCCGGTCGGCGAGGCCCGCCAGCCCGTGCCCCTTCGCGATGTCCGCGCCGCCCAGACCGTCGTCGGCGATGATGACCATCAGCCGGTTGCCGAGCCGCTCCACGCACACCCGGCACTGCCGCGCCCCGCTGTGCTTGGCCACGTTGGCGAGACCCTCGGCGACGACGAAGTACGCGGTGCTCTCGGTGGCCGGGTGCAGCCGGCCCGCGATCGTGGTCTCCAACTCCACCTCGACCGGGTTGCGTGCGGCGAGCGCGGCCAGCGCCGCGGGCAGGCCGCGGTCGGTGAGGATCGGCGGCGCGATGCCCCGGGACAGCGCGCGCAGTTCGTTGAGCGTCTCCTGGGTCTGTACCAGCGCCTCGGCCGTGATCTGGCGGGCCGCCGCGGGATTGGAGTCCCACTGCTGCTGCGCCCGGCCGAGGTCCATCGCGAGGCGCACCAGGCGCTGCTGCGGGCCGTCGTGGATGTCGCGCTCCAGCCGGCGCAGCGCGCTCGCCTCGGCGGATACCGCCGCGGCGGTCTGCGCCTCGGCGGTCGCCTTGCCCGCCTCCAGCCCCGAGATGCGCTGGCGCATCTCGGCCATGCCGCACAGCATGAGCCGGCTCAGGTGGGCCTGGCCGAGGGCGGCGCCGCGAATGGTCAGCGGCAGGGTGCCGAGGAAGAACAGACCCATCGAGGTGTACATGACGACCGCCGCGACCTTGGAATCGCCCATGCCGAACGCCTCGGGGAGGCGCGCGCCGAAGATCGTGATGCCGCCGTCGTTGAACCAGCCGTAGAAGAGGTACAGGGTGCCCAGTATCGCGCCGCTCCACCAGGTGACGAGCACGGTGAAGGTGATCGTGGCGATCGCGAACATGACCACGCCGTGCACGACATCCAGCCAGTACTGGCCGACCGCCACCGGTGCGAGCAGGCGGCGCAGCAGGCTGGCCCCGGGCGGGCCCTGCCCGTACCGGGGGCGGGCGACCGGGGCGCGCAGCACCGGCCCGATGCGCCGGCGCTCCAGTTCGGCGAAGCCGCGCGCCACGTAGAGCGTGCCGACGAGCATCGGCAGCCCGATCAGGAAGAAGGCACCGACACCGGCGGACACGCCACTGATGATGACGACGAAGGCGGCCACCGCGAGCGGGAAGCCGATCAGAAGGTACGCGCTGTCGACGACGGTCTGGCGCAACATGCGAGCCGCGGGGCTGGTGCCACCACGGCGGACGGCCAGGGCGCTCGAAGTCATGTCTCGACCGTAGACGCCGGTCGGGGGCTTTCCCATCCGGTATTCCCGCGTTTCCGGGGTAGGGCTAGCCCTACTGCGCCTCCATCTGTTTGAGGAGGGTCGCGGGTGCCACGGCCCGGTAGGCGTCCTGGCACAGCTCGGCGATCTCAGCCCAGTCGACGGCACCGTCCAGCCGTACCCCGAGCCAGCCCCGCCCGCCGACGTACGGCGGCCGGAAGAAGCGCTCCGGCGCCTCCGCGACCAGCTCCTGCTGGGCCCCCGGCGGCGCCGCACACCACAGATGCGGGAACGTGTCCTCGTGGTGGCCGTGCTCCCAGAGTGTGGCGAAGGACTTCTTGTCGCGGACGAACCAGGTTGGCGCGCCGTGGCTGGGCCGCTCGGTCACCTCTGGAAAGGCCAGGCAGACGGTACGCATACGGGCGGCGAGATCCATGCCCATCAGGGTAGGCGCGTCCGGGTGGCCGCCTGCCGCCCGGTCAGCCGCCGAGCAGCCCGCCCAGCAGGCCCTGACCCTGCTGTTGCTGCCCGTGCCCGCTGCCGCCGAGCGCGCCGCCGGCGAACTCCTCGGACGGCTGCACCACCACGAAGCCCTGCCCGGCGAAGCTCATCGTGAACGCCTCGCCGGTACGCCGCCCGATCAACGTGCCGAGGCCGAGCTGTTCGGCCCGGTGGTACCCGGTCTGCAGGCTCGCGGACCAGCAGATGGCGGCCTGCGGATCGGCGTAGGTGGGCTGGTCGACGGTGAGCACGACCGGGCTGCCCTTGGTGGTGATGGCGATGCGGCCCCGCCCGCTGAAGACACAGTTGAACATCCCGGCAGCCGAGAACATGCCCAGCCCCTGGACCATCCGGATGTCGTATCGCAGGCTCGGTTCGAAGGCGAGCACGTTGGCGCCGTTGATGGTGATGGCATCGTCGCCTTCGAGGTCGATGAGGTGGACGTCGGCCGCGCGGTCGGCGAGGAACACGTCGCCGCGCCCGCTCATCTTCATCAGCGGTACGCCTTCGCCGGTCAGCTTGGACTTGACCCACTTGCCGACGCCGCCCGAACCGAGCGCCTGGAACTGCACCTGTCCCTGGTAGGCCACCATTGCGCCGGTGCGCGCCAGCATCTCCCCGTTGAGCTCGACCTTGAGCATCTTGGAGTTCTGCAGTCGCATGCCGGGCTGCGCCGACTCCTTCTCCATGTTCTCGGCGGCGAACAGCGCGCTGCGCATGGTCCCGTCCCTCCAGTTGGCTTTGGTCCCCTTGTACCAACCTATCCGGCCGGTACAAGCGGACCTGATCAACTGGCCTGGATCACGTCGGTCAGGTGGGCGAAGACCACGATGTTGTCCTCGTACGACCCGCGGGCTCGGTCGAACGTGCCGCCGCAGGTGATCAGTCGCAGTACGGATAGTTGCGTCGCCCCGTACACCAGTTGGGTCGGGAACCTGTTCTTCGAGTACTCGCCGATGGCGTCCACCTTGAAGACCGTGACGCGGTGGTCCTGCCGGGTCACCTCCACCACGTCGCCCGGTCGTACCCGGCTGAGCTGGTAGAAGACGGCGGCGCCGTTTCGCCGGGTGTCGACATGCCCCACGATCACGGCCGGGCCGCGTTGCCCCGGCGCTGAACCGAGGCGGTACCAGGCGGCGTCCATTGGATGGGCGAAGGAGGGTGCCTCCATCGCGCCGTCCTTCGCCAGCCCCACCTGGTCGACCGTCGCGCGTACATGGATCGAGTCAATCTCGATCTGGGTGGGCGCTGACCGGTCGAGTACGGGAAGGGCCAGACGCGGACTGGGTGCCACCGGGCTGCCCAGTTGCGGAGCGGGAAGCGCGGGCGGGCCGCCGTTTCCACCCGCGCCGCGCCATACCTGCCATGCGCCAAGGGCCGTGAGTAAGACGGCACCGAGCAGGCTGCTTCGCCGCCACCAACCGGCTCGCCGCCACCAACCGAGCCACCACGGGCGCACACTCCGCCACGAGCGAACAGTTCGCCGCCAGCCGGCCGGGCGCCGATGGCGACCCGGCCGGCTGGACATCGCGGCGTTAGGACTCACTGCGTCGTCTGCGCACCGCGAGCAGACCGAGTCCGCCGGCAGTGCCGAGCACGAGCGCGCCACCGCCGAGCATCATGGAACTGGGAAGTTGGCTGCCGCCGCCACCAGTGGGGACGCCACCACTGGGTATCGCACCGGTCGGCGTCTCGGTTGCCGTCGCCGTCGGGGTCGCTGTCGCGGTAGGCGAGGCGGCCTCTGTGGGGGTCGCCGTCGGTGTCTCCGAGGGGGCCTCCGCCGCGCAGTCGAGCGTGGTGGCGAACGGGAAGACGTGCACCTCGCCGCCGTTGAGGTCCGGCGCGCCCTGCTCATAGCTGGCGGCCACGATGTTGCCCTCGTTGTTGCTGGCCGAGTGGTCGATGAACTCCGCACCCGGCGCGTAGATGGTGCCCTCCACCGTGCCACCACCCGGCACCTGGGTGATCTGGGTCGCGGTCGGGAAGTTCAGCAGAATGAATGGCGCCTGCGGCCCCGCGACGCCGGCGAAGTTCGGCGTCGTCCAGTCGAACGTGTTACCGACGCCCGTGGTGTCCACGTTGATGAGCAGCGGTGTGCTCGCGGTGGGCTCCGACCCCGAGGGGAAGGTGAACGCCGTGATGTTGTTCAGATCCTCCGCCGTGATGTTGAGAACGTTGGTGACGCCCGCCGTCAGGTGGACGAAGGCGTTGGTACCCGGTGGCACCGGCTCGGGGATCGGGTCGCCGTTCGCGTTCGTCAACGTCACCGTGTTCGCGCAGCCGGCGAGCGCCGTCGAGCGTTGGTGGTAGGTCGAGAACAGGCTGGTGAAATCCATCACCGTCGCCGGCCCGACCGAGGCGGCTGGCTGGTGCACGGCCAGCTCGATGCGCGGCGTGGCGTCGTAGTTGGCGCCAGGTACCACATGGGTGTTGACCGAGGCGGCGCCCTGCATGTCAATCACGTTCACGCCGGTGAGGTCACCGATCTTGACGTATCCGGAGCTGAGCACTCTCAGGATCCCGGCCTGATCGCTCCCCGCGAGGTCGACCCGGCCACCGACCACCAAGGCGGTGGGGTGGGCGTCGCCGTTGACGACGAAGGTACCCGCTGTGCTGTTGGCGACGTTGTATGTCCCGCCGATGGACAGGTTGCCCCCGATCGCCATCGTGCCTTCGTTTTCGTTGCTGGTCACCCGGGCATCGCCGGAGACCACCACCAGGAAGTCGTTGTTGCCCGCCATGGGATTGATCGCTACCGCGCCCGCCTGGCCAGCCGAGAGCGCCGTTGCGACCAACGTGACGACCGCGACCAGGGCGCCGGACGCAATCGCTGTGGTCGGTTTCAGTACACGTGTTCGCCTCATGGGACTCCTTGCCGCCTTCTATGACTCTCCGTTACTAGAACGACGGTGTTTGAGACCGGATACTGGCGAGCCGAGGTGGTTGAGCTTGTTCGGCGAAGTTGCGACAAAACATCAAAGCACTGCTGTAGCATGTCGCACCTCGGGTACCTGGCTTCGTGAACTCTCTATTGTGGACAGGGTTGGTATTCCTTGAGTTGACCTCGTGACGCCTCTAGAATTAGCACATGAGTCGGACAGCGGAGACGCTCCAACGACTCGGCGCCGCGCTCGCTGATCTGGCCGCCGCCCTTGACGGCACCGCACTGTCCGATGTGGAGGTGCTGGCCGCGCTGCGGGCGGTGCACCCGCTGCTGTGCCAGACCGAAGCCTTGCAGACCCGGCTGATCGGCGCGGCGCACCACCGTGGCTCCGCCGCCGTGGACGGATCGGTCTCGACGCAGGCGTGGCTGCGTTGCCGGCTGCGGCTGGGTGACGCGCCCACCCAGATCCGGGTAGCGAAGGCACTGCCCGGGCTGCCGCACGTCGCGGACGCATATGGGCGTGGGGAGATGTCCTTCGCGCATGCGGCGGTCATCACTGAGGTGGCGCGAGACATCCAGCCGGAGGTGTTGGCGGGCGGCGCGGACAAGCTGCTCGCCGAACAGGCCACCGCGCTCGGCCCGAGCGCGGCGCGCCGGGCAGCGCTTCGGGTGCGCGACCACTTCGACCCGGAAGCAGCCGAGCGGCGCACCCGCCGAGTGTTCGAGGATCGGTGGCTCGCGGTCGATCGCACCATCCACGGCTGCGTCTCCATCCAGGGCGTCCTCGACCCCGACGGCGGCGAACTCGTCCTGAGCACACTCGGCGCGCTGACCCCACCACCCATACCCGAGGACACCCGGTCGCCCGGGGCCCGGCGAGCCGACGCCCTGGTACAGATGTGCCGTCGCGGTGACCATCGACTGGCAGACCCTGCGCGACGGGTTGACCGCCACCGTGAGCACCCCCGGCGCCCGGCTAGGCAGCGGCATCCCGATCCACCCGTCCACGGCGCGGCGGCTGGCGTGTGACGCAACGCTGATCCCTGCCGTTCTCGGAAGTGCCGGGGAACCGTTGGACATCGGCCGCGCCACCCGCCTGGTACTGCGGGACGGCGGGTGCCGCTTCCCCGCCTGCGATCGTCCTCCACAATGGACAGACGCGCATCACCTGCAACCGTGGGCGCAGGGGGGCGCCACCCGCATGCAGAATCTTCTTCTGCTGTGTAGGCACCACCACACCGCCGTACACGAAGGCGGCTGGCGCCTCGACTACGACACCACCACCAACACCGTCACCGCCTACCGCCCCAACGGCCAACCACAAGGACCGGCACCCTAGAGCGAGTTGCAGGTTTAGTAGGAGGTCAACGATCAACCCGCGGTTGGCCAGCTCGGGCAGAGCGGTGTGCCTGTGGGACGTGACAATGCGGCACCCGGGGGGCGCTACTCTGCTGTGTTGTGCAGCAGACGCGCCTCGACATTGCTCGGATCCGGGCGGCTCGTCGGCTGATCGACCCGGTCTTTCTCGACACTCCGCTGTACCGCTGTGAGGCGCTGGAGCCCGAACTCGGGTGCGCGGTAAGCATCAAGCTCGAAACGGCGAACCCGGTCCGCAGCTTCAAGGCTCGCGGCACCGAGGTGGTCACGAGCCTGCTTGCCGACGATGGGCCGCGAGCGGTGGTGTGCGCCAGCGCGGGCAACCTCGGCCAAGCCCTCGCTTGGTCCGGTCGCGGCCGGGGGCTGGACGTCACCGTCGTGGCATCCCGGTCTGCCCGCGCGGCCAAGCTTGACCGCATCCGCGCGCTGGGCGCCAGGTTGGAGCTGGTCGGCGGCGACTTCGACCAGGCGCGCGAGCGGGCGGTGTCCCTCGCGCGGCACGACGGCATCCGGCTGGTCGAAGACAGTCTGGACATCGAGACCTGCGAGGGTGCGGCGACAATCGGCCTGGAACTGGTGGATACCGCGCCATCCTTCGACGCTGTCCTGATCGCCCTCGGCGGCGGCGCGATGGCCACTGGTGTGGGTTATGTGGTGAAGGCCTTGGCGCCGGAGGTCGAGGTGATCTGCGTGCAGCCGCAGGGGGCACCGGCGATGACACTCTCGTGGCGCCAACGGCACGTGGTCACCACCGATTCGACCAACACCATCGCCGACGGCGTCGCCGGCCGCTGTCCCATCCCGGCCGTCCTGGACGACCTCCTCCTGGTCGCTGATGACGCGGTCCTGGTGCCGGAGGCGTCGATCATTGCCGGTATGCGGTTGCTCCTCCACCACGCGGGTCTCGTCGTCGAACCCTCGGCGGCGCTCGGTATCGCGGCGATTCTGGAAGACCGTGACCGCTTCGCCGGCCGGCACGTAGTCACCATCGTGTGTGGCAGCAACGTCGACGTAGACGCCTATCACGGCTGGGTCGGTGCGGCTCGGTCCTGAGGAACCTGAGGAAAGCGGCAGCGGCGAAACTGAGGAGACCGACCGCCGCCGCCGTGGTTACATGTGCACATGGTCTCCACGGATCGGCTTCTCGCCTTCGCGGTCATGTCGTTCGTGCTGATCGTCATACCCGGACCCAGCGTGCTTTTCGTGATCGGGCGGGCGTTGGCGCACGGGCGCCGTACCGCGCTGACCTCCGTGATCGGCAACACATTAGGCGCCTGTGTGCTCGTCGTCGCCGTCGCGTTCGGGGTGGGATCCGTCGTCGAGCGCTCCGCCGTCGTCTTCACCGCGCTCAAGCTCGCGGGCGCCGCATACCTGATCTATCTCGGATTCCGGGCGCTGCGCCGGCGCACGTCGCTGCCGGCCGCGTTCGCCAGCGAGAGCCCCGCACGGGGTGTCCCGCGCACGCTGTGGGACGGGTTCGCGGTCGGCGTGGCCAACCCGAAGACGATGGTGTTCTTCGCGGCGGTACTGCCGCAGTTCGTCGACCGCGGCCACGGGCACGTGAC
>JBPYFB010000254.1:0-8562 GCA_051986465.1 Rugosimonospora sp. | reverse complement strand
CGCCCGCTGCGCCGCCCTCCCCGCCCGCTGCGCCGCCCTCCCCGCCGGGTGCGCCGCCCGCGTCGCCGCCCGCCGCGCCGCCCTTCCCACAGCCGAGCTGACCGAGCTGGAGTGTGGCGTATTAGGGTGGCCCAATGGTGAGCGTGCCCCGGGTCGCGGTCCGCCCTGCCGTCGAGGCCGACCGGTCGCGGTTCGTGGAACTCTTCTGCGACAAGGACTTCATGGCCTTCTCGGACGGTGTCCTGTCGCGGGGTGCGGCCGAGGAGCGGTTCGACCAGATGGTCGCGCGCTGTGCGGAGGTGTCATTCGCCAAGCAGCCGATCGTTGAACTGTCCTCCGGTGTCGTGGTCGGCTACACGGGAGTCGACTGGATCGATCTGGATGGCCGCCGGTGGCTGGAGTGGGGCTACCGGCTCGTACCGGCGGCGCGCGGCAAAGGCTACGCGACCGAGGCGAGCAAGACACTCCTGACGAGAGCCGCCGGCGAATACACCGGCGATCTACTCGCGATCATCCACCGCGACAACCAGCCGTCGCAGAACGTCTGCCGGAAGCTGGGTTTCCGGTACTGGAAGACCGCCGGTGTGAACGGCGAACCGCGCAACCTCTACCTGATGCGGTTGGGAGCGGTAGGAAGCTAGACCTGGCCGACCCCGCCGACCGGGAACGTGCCGTTCATGAATGCTTTGTGCGGGTCGCACTGGAAGACGACGGTGCCGTGCTTGACCAGGATCTTCATCATGGCGGTGGAATTCACCGAGATCGAGATAGCCACCGGCCGGCTGGCAAGGTGATCCTCTTGACATTTCCGGGAATTTGTCTGGAGACTGCCCGGCATGGCCGTCGAAGAGCTCCGCGGCCGGCTGGATGAGACGATCCAGTCGGGGCAGGCAGCGGGACTGCACGCGATCGTGATTATCCACAGTGGTCAGACCGTCCTGGAGCACTACGGCAGCGGTACCGACTGGGCCTGGAACAGGTCGCTCGGCGTGGTCGCGTTCGAACCCGCGACGCTGCACGACATCCGGTCGGTGACCAAGAGCGTGGTGGGCCTGCTGTACGGGATCGCGCTGCGCGACCATCTGGTACCCGATCCGGCCCAGCCGTTGCTGCGGCAGTTCCCGGACTACCCCGACCTCGGCGCCGACCCCGAACGCGCCCGGCTCACCGTGGCGCACGCGCTGACGATGTCGCTCGGCATCGAGTGGAAGGAGGATCCCCCGTACACCAATCCGGACAACGCCGAGATCGCCATGGAACTTGCCGCGGACCGGTACCGGTACGTGCTGGAGCGTCCGATCGTCGGCCCGCCCGGCGTCCAGTGGGTGTACTGCGGCGGGGCGACCGCGCTGCTGGGCGGGCTGATCTCGCAGGGGACCGGCCGTCCGTTGCCGGAGTACGCCCGTGAGGTCCTGTTCGCGCCGCTCGGCATCGGGTCCTTCGAATGGATGGCCGGCCAGGACGGGGTGGCCTCGGCCGCGTCCGGACTCCGGTTGGCGCCGCGCGATCTGGCCCGCATCGGCGAGTTGGTGCTCGCCGGCGGAGGGTGGCAGGGTCAACAGCTCGTACCGGCGGATTGGCTGCGCGCGATGCTGCACCCGCGCCTACCGAACGAGTACGGCGGCTGGTACGGCTACCAGTGGTACCTCGGAGAGGCGGCCGGCCACCGGTTCGTGGCCGGCATGGGCAACGGCGGCCAGCGCCTGATCGTCCTGCCCGACCTGGACGTGACGGTGGCCATCACGGCCGGCAACTACGACGACCCGGACGGCTGGCGGACACCCACGACACTGTTGGAACAGGTCGTCCTCCCCGCGTACTCAGCTGATCGCTCGTGACTCCACCGCGACGCTCGCCCGCGCGGCGAGCGCCATCGCGGCGAAGAGGAAGACGAGTTTCCTGGCTTGTGAACGACTCTCTCCGCGCACTGCGCCCCCTTGGGTACGGATCCACGCCCATCTGTTCACAAGGGGTACGCGTCCGGCCGGCGCGGGGATGATGGCGGCTTGGCTCTCACATGATGTGCTTGCCTCCGCCATCTCCATCATATCCGCCGGTCAAGTCGTGCGAATCCTCCCCGATACCGATTTTGCTTCCCTGACCAGGACATATCCTCGACAGGCCCGCGTCAGTCGCGCCATACAGAGGAGATCCGTGTCCGAAGCTGAACGCCAGATCGCCATCGAACAGCAGGTCGTCGAGCAGGTCTACGAGCGCCTGGAGGTCATGCGCGCGCAAGCGAAGGAGTTGAAGGACGAGGGGCACGGCCGCGCCGCCGCCGGCCCGCGTACCGGCCTGGTCGAGCGCGACGCCATGGTCCTGCGGGCGGCCAGCAAGATGTCCGAACTGGACAGTCAGGAGGAGGGCATCGTCTTCGGCCGGCTGGACTTCGACGACGGCGACACGTACCGCATCGGCCGGCTCGGTGTGCGCGGCGAGGACCGGGAGCCGCTTGTGGTGGACTGGCGCGCGCCGGCCGCCGCGCCGTTCTACCGGGCCACCCCCGGCGAACCGCTCGGCGTGGATCGCCGGCGCGTCATCGTCTGCGAAGGCCGCACGGTGGTGGCGCTCGATGACGAAGTACTGTCCACAAAGGACGTCGATGGCGTGGTCGGCGAGGGTGCCCTGCTCAGATCGTTGACCAGGGAACGCGGCGAGCACATGCGCGACATCGTCACGACGATCCAGCGCGAGCAGGACGAGGCGATCCGGGCGCCCGCGCAAGGCGTCACCCTGATCACCGGCGGCCCCGGTACCGGCAAGACGCAGGTGGCCCTGCACCGGGCCGCCTACCTGCTCTACACCGATCGCGGCAAGTTCTCCGACGGCCGGGTGCTGGTGGTCGGCCCGTCGACGGTGTTCACCGAATACATCGGCCGGGTGCTGCCCGGGCTCGGCGAGGACAGTGTCCACTTGCGAGCGATCGGCGAACTGTTCGACGGCGTCACCGCGACCCGCCGCGACCCCGCCGATGTGGCCCGTAGCAAGGGCGATCTGCGCATGGTGCGGGTGCTCACCGACCTGGCGTGGGACACCCCGCCGAACGCGCCGGACCACCTGCGTACCCTCGACGCCGAGGACCTGGCGACGGCCCGCCGGGAAATCCGCAAGCGCTGCGAAGCGCTCGGCGTCAAGCCCAACGGCGGCCGCGCCGTCGCGGCGACGGTGCTCTCCGAAATGCTGGACGGCAGGGAGATACCGGATGCCTTCCTCAACGCGTGGTGGCCGCCGCTGACCCCGCAGGACGTCCTCCCCGCGCAGCACGGCGAATGGAGCGTGGACGACGTCGCGCTGCTCGACGAGCTCGCCGAGATCCTGGGCACGCCGCAGAAGCCGAAGGCCGCGGTACCCGAGTGGCAACTGCGCGAGCTGCGCAGCGGCCTTCGGCTGCCCGAGACCTTCGTGCTGAGCTGGAGCCTCAACGACGGCTGGCAGTTGTTCGCGCCCGGCGTGGCCGCCCCGATCGCGGTGTCCGGACAGTCCATCGACAACAACGGCTACTGGGCCGCACAGCGCTGGGCGGCCGCGGTCATCCTGCGCGAAGGCCACAAGGTGACCGGCTGGAACGACGGCTTCGACCCGTACGGCGAGGAGGGCTACGTGCCGGTACTAGCCGACCCGCTGCCGGTCGCCGAGGCCGAGGAGCCGGTCGAAGACGTGTACCTGCACGTCATCCTCGACGAGGCGCAGGACCTGTCGCCGATGGAGTGCCGGATGATCGCGCGCCGGGCCACCCACGCCTCGATGACGATCGTGGGCGACCTCGGTCAGGCCACCCACCCGCTGGCCGTCGAGTCCTGGCCGGAGCTGGTGCAGCGGCTGGGCAAGCGCGCGGCGCGGACGCTCGACCTGCCCACCGGATACCGTGTGCCGCAGGTCATCGCCGACTTCGCCGCCCGGGCCCTGGCGCCCGGAATCGAGCCCACCCGCTCCTTCCGGCCCGGCGGCACGCTGGAGATCCGGCGGGTGGACGACCTGGCCACGGCGGTCGCCCACGAGCACGGCGCGGTGATCGCCGCCGACCACCTCGCCGCGGCGTTGAACGCGATCCCGGTCAGCCAGATCAAGGGCCTGGAGTACGACCGGGTGGTGCTCGTGGAGCCCGCCGACATCGTCGCCGCCGAGCCCCGCGGCATGAGCCGGCTCTACGTCGCCCTGACCCGGGCCGTCGCGGAGCTGGTCATCCTGCACACCAAGCCGCTGCCGCCCAACCTCACGGACTGACTGGACTGATCCGGCCTCAGGGCGAGTCGAGGGTATCGTCGCGGCCGGCCGCCACCCGGGACCACTGGGAGGTGGGCCGGCCGCCCTGGCGGAACTGGTCGCCCGTGGTGCCGAACTGCTTCGGCCAGCCGTCCGGCGCGTCCTCCCAGTGCTCCTGGCGGCCGTAGACGGTCATGTCGAGGATGCCGTACGTCGGCGCCATGATCTCGGTGCCCCGCCCGGTGGTCCAGTAGGTCTCGAACACCCGGTCGTCCTGGCGCAGGTAGCACACCTTCATCCCGAACCAGCGTCCGGCCAGCAGTGGGTCGAGCGACTGCTCGGGTACCGAGTACCAGGGCATCTCCCAGCCCATGAAGTCGCGGTAGCGGGAGCTCTCCGGGAACGGCCCCTGGCAGAAGACCGCGTACGTCACGTCGCGCGAGTGCAGGTAGGCCAGTTCGAGCACCTGTCCGCTGAAGAACGTACAGCCCTCGCACTGTTCCGCGGCCGGCTTGCCGGTGTGCCACATGTGGTACGAGGCGAACAGCTGCGTCCGGCCCTCGAAGACATCGAGCAGGGATACCGGACCGGCGTCGCCGATCAGCTGGGTGGTCGGGTCGACCTCGACCATCGGCAGCCGGCGGCGGGCCGCGGCGATGGCGTCGCCTTCGTGGGTGTGCGCCTTCTCGCGGAGGCGGAGGCTGTCGATTTGCTTCTGCCAGGTCTCGCGGTCGGTGACCGTGGGGGTCGGTGCTGTCTGCATAGATCCTCCTCACATATCTGCCATGACGCTCATGGCAGACGCTATCGCCGCAGTGCCCCGCGAGCCATAAGGCGGTCGGCGGCGGCACCGGCCGAGAACCGGCTACGTTGATGTTGGACGTGGCGGTACGGGTGGTCGGGAGGCCGGCTGATGACGGAGAACCTGGCGCGCCCGTCGCCGGTACGCAGTCTCGGCGGCGCGTCCGGCCGGCTGTCGGACGAGCAGCTCACCGCGTTCGTCGAGGAGGTACTCGCGGCGCAGGAGCTCGACGGTCGCAGCGTGTGCCTCGTCGTGCCGGACGCCACCCGAAGCTGCCCGCTTCCGCTGCTCGTCTCCGCGGTGCACCGGGCGCTCGCGCCGCGGGTGTCCCGGTTGACCGTACTGGTCGCCCTCGGCACCCATGCCCCGATGGGCGAGGCGGAGCTGGCCGGCCATCTGGGCTACGAACCGGGCCGGCTCGGTGCGCGCTATCCCGGGCTGACCGTGCTCAATCACGAATGGTGGGACCCGGACACGCTGGTGTCGCTGGGCGGGATCACCGGCGGCCGGGTGGCGCAGCTGTCCGCCGGGCGCCTCGACACGGCCGTCGAGGTGCGGATCAACCGGGCCGTCGTCGAGCATGACGTCGCGCTCGTCCTCGGCCCGGTCTTCCCGCACGAGGTCGTCGGCTTCTCCGGCGGGAACAAGTACTTCTTCCCGGGCGTCGCGGGTCCCGAGATCATTGGCGTGTCGCACTGGCTCGGTGCGCTGATCACCAGCTCGGCGATCATCGGTACGCGTGGCGACTCGCCGGTGCGCGCGCTGATCGACGAGGCCGCCGCGCTGATTCCCGCCCGGCGGTTGGCGCTGTGCATGGTCGTGGAGTCCGGTACCGGCTGTGTGCATGCGGTCTCGTACGGTCCGCCCGAGCCGGCGTGGGCGGCGGCGTCGGAGATCGCCGCGCAGACGCACGTGCGCTACCTCGACGCGCCCGTACCACGCGTGCTGTCGGTCATCCCCGCGAAGTACGACGACATGTGGACCGCCGCGAAGGGCTTCTACAAGCTGGAGCCGGTGGTCGCCGACGGGGGAGAGGTCATCCTGTACGCGCCGCACGTACGCGGGTTCAGCCAGACGCATCCCGAGATCGCGGAGGTCGGCTACCACTGCCGCGACTACTTCCTCGGCCAGTGGGACCGGTACGGGCATCTGCCGTGGGCCGTGCTCGCCCACTCGACCCACCTGTACGGTGCCGGCACCTGGAGTCCTGAGCATGGCGAACGACCCCGGGTACGGGTGACCCTGGCGACCGGCATCCCCGAGCCGGCGGTACGCGCCGCGAACCTCGGCTACCTCGACCCGGCCGGCGTCGACCCCGATACGCTTTCGGCCGAGCCCGGCACGCTCGTCGTACCCAATGCCGGTGAGGTTCTGTTCCGGCTGCGCTGAGCCCGCACTCAGCGGGCCGGATGGATCTGCCAGCTGATGTCGGTGAACAGGTTGTCGAAAGCACCGTGAAGCCGGTGCAGCAGCTCCTCGGGATCGGCGCCGTAGAAGGTGACCGTACAGGCGTGACTGGTGCACTCGGCCGTGTGGTACAGCCGACCCGGGTCGTCGTACTGCGCGAGCCGGTACTCCAGGTGGTGGAACGCGCCGTGGCGCTCCCGTGGCGGGGTCTGCGCGGCCACTCGGAACACGGCGGTCAGGGCGGGCGCGTCGGTCGGCGCCGGTGCGGTGAGGCCGAGCCGGGTGGCGATGCCCGCCGCGTCGCGCAGGATCCGGTTCGGGCCGGGGGAAGCGGCTGCGACCACCACGTCGAGCGCCTGCTGAGCCAGTACCGGCTCGCCCAGGCTCGCGGCGAGGACGACCTCCCGCAGCCCCACCCACTCGGGCGGCTGCGGGTACAGGCGCAGCCGGGCGAGGATGTCGGTGCCGGTGCTCAGCTTGTCGAAGAAGCCGAGCGCGTTGTGCTCAACCCATTGGCGGACTTCGGTACCGAGCGCGGGCAGGTCGGTCGTGGCGGCAAACTCCCACCAGCCCCGCCATGCGTCGACGCTCGCGGGGTCGAGCGGTCGCCCGTCCCGCCCCACCGCACCGATCCGGCACCGGAGCTGGCAGTCGGCCTCCTGTGGCGGTTCCGTTAACGGGTACAGCGACATGATGACGTCGACGTCAGGGATGAAGATGCCCAGGTTCATCGTGAACGAGCCGCCGTACCGGTTGTTCCATTTATTTGGCTGAATATTGATCAGCTCGCGCCGGCCATTCCTGGCGCGGTCGTACGTGTTGCCCCGGCGGTCGAACCCGTGCGCCTTCAGGACCGGTGTCACGCTGCTGGCGAGCAGCGACGAGATCACCGCCTTGGCCGACCGGTCCATGGGTGGTTTGGTCTCGTCTGGCGGGTGTATCAACGACAGCCCTCACGATGTCGGCGGCGCGGTGCACGGTGCGGCCGATTGTCTCAGGTGCCGGTGGCGAGCCGGGTGTGGTGGGCGGCGGCGTACTCCTCGGGTCCGCCGTTGAGCACGGTGGAGCCGTGGTGGCCGGCGCGTTCCAGGACACTGGCGGCGGTCATCGCACGCTCGCCGTGTACGCAGGCCACGACCACGCCATCCGGTGCCTCGGCAGCGTGCTCGGCGAGGGTACCGAGTTCGAGGTGCACGGCGCCGCGGACGTGTCCGGCGGCGTACTCGGCGGCCTGCCGTACGTCGAGGTAGGGCCCGGCCGGGGCGTGCTCGGCGGTGACGTACGCGGTGCTCGTCTCGGGGCGCCCGGCCCGCCGCCACGCGGTCATGCCGCCGGCGAGGTACCCGGCCAGCCGCTCGTAGCCGATCTTGTACGCCTGCCAGACCACCTCCGACAGGTCCTGGTCGTCTCGTGCCACGAACGCGATCGGCGCGTCATCGGGCAGCAGCCAGCCCAGCCAGGTCGCGAACTGGGGGCGCAACGGGATCGCCAGCGATCCGGGGATGTGGCCGCCCGCGTAGTCAGCCACCGGGCGGACGTCGACGACCCGGCCGCCGCCGGCGAGCAGCACCGCGACCCGGCCGGCGTCGAGGGGCGGCAGGGGCGGGGTGCCGGACAGCACCGCCGGGCCGCGCCGGTTGAGCTCCGCGAGGCGGTCGAAGTATGCGGGGTACGTGCCCTGGCTCGCCAGCAGTTGCCGTACGAAGCTGTCCTCATCCGGCGCGGCCAGCAGGGGGTTGGCCAGCTTCTGGGCGCCGATGGTGCTGGTGCGCTCGGCGCCTGCGGGAACCGAGCAGAACGATCCGGCCCCGTGGGTGGGCCACACCTGGGTCCGGTCGGGCAGCGTGGCCAACCGGCGCAGCGAGGCGTACTGGTCGCGGGCGAGTTGCTCGGTGCGGTCCGGACCGAGCAGATCGGTACGGGCGGCGGAGTTCACGATCAGCGACCCGCCAGTGAACACCCCCAGCACGCCGGCTCCGTCCAGCAGCAGGAAGGAGAGGTGCTCGTCGGTGTGGCCCGGGGTGGCCAGCGCGCGCAGCGTCAGCCCGCCCAGCGCCACCTCGTCCCCGTCCCGCAGGGCGGTGTGGTCGAAGGCGCGCCGGCCGGCCGCCGAGGCCAGCACGGTGGCGCCGAGATCGTGGCCGAGCTGG
>JBPYFB010000253.1:0-11872 GCA_051986465.1 Rugosimonospora sp. | reverse complement strand
TGGTGCACTGCGACGTGAAGCCGCACAACGTACTGCTCGGCGATGACGGGCGGATCCTGCTCGGCGACTTCAGCGTCGCGGTGTTCGACAACCGCCATACCAGTTGGCAAGAACCCACAGGCGATGTCGTATTCGGTACCCCGCACTATGTCGCGCCCGAGCGGGCCAAAGGCAGCCCGCCGTCGGTCGAGACCGACCTGTGGTCGCTGGGCGCGACGCTGTACTGGTTGGTGGAGGGGCGGACGCCGTTCAGCCGGTACCAGGATTCCACGGCTCTGTTGGAGGCGGTGGCGGCTGGCGTACCGGATCCGCCGCTGCGCGCCGGGGAGCTCGCGGGTGTCATCAACGGCCTGTTGCGGCGCCGGCCCGAGGAGCGCCTCACCGCGGCGCAGGCGCGGGCCCTGCTCCGCCCGATCGTGGAAGCGGCGCAACTGCCCGCCCCGGTGCCGGCCGCCGAGCCGGCGGGGCCCCGTCCGGCGTGGTGGCTGCGGCGCCGGCTGGTCGTCGGTTCCGCGGCCGCGGTACTCGCCGCGGCGGCGGTCAGCGGGATCGCGCTCGCGTTGCCGCAGAAGTCCGGCATCGTGCCGGTCGCCGACCCCGGGCGGCCCGCGCTCACCTGTGCGTCGGCGTCGAATACCCGCGCCCAACCGATCGACGCGCCCCCGGCGGGCGCGCCGCTGACCCCGGGCAGCGGGATGCCGTCGCTGCCCACCGGCTGGGTGTGGCAGCTCGACCGCGGGTACGCGGTGGCGGTACCGCAGGGTTGGCTGCGCGGCACGTACGGGAGCGCGGTCTGCTATCTGGACCCGACCGGCCGGCGTGCGCTCGTCGTCGACCTGCCCACCGAGACCAACCCGGATCGCCTCACGTACTGGCGGCACGAGGAGTCGTACCTGGTCGCCGGCGGGGCGCCCGCCGACTACACCCGGGTCGACATCAGCCCGGCGCTGTACCAGAAGGGCGGCGCCGACTGGGAGTACACGTACCTCGCCGACAGCGTGCGCTGGCACGTACTGCGGCGCGCCTTCGCCATCGGCGACCGGTCGTACGTGGTGTCGTGGGCCACCACCGACGTCGAGTGGGACAGCAACCAGGGCGACTTCCGCACCATCATGCACAGCTTCGAGCTCCGGTAGCAGGTGACCATGCGATGCGTACTCTCGTGAAGTTCTCCCGGATTCTCCTGGCGGTATCGGCGGTGGCGGTCACGGTGACGCTGGCCCGCCCGGCGTACGCGGCCGAGAGCGTCGAGGTGCGGCTGCAGGACGTCGACGGCACCGGCGCCTCCGGTACGGCCACGCTGACCGCCACCAGCGCGGGCGACCTCGTGGTGCAGATCAGCTCCACCGGCCTGACCCCGAACCTGCCGCACCTGCAACACCTGCACGGCTCGTTGGGCGGGATGGACTTCCACTGCCCGGTCGGGGCAACCGGTGCGAACGGGGAGCGCTACGTCAGCTACGACGAAGGGACACCGATGTACGGCGGGATTTTCCTCTCGCTGACCACAACCGGTGATACGTCATGGACGAGCGGGCTCGCCATCAACCGGATGCCGGTCGCAGACGCGCAGGGAAACCTCACCTACGAACGCACCATCCCCGCCGCGGACCTGCCGGCCGGTACCATCGCGCACCTGAAGGATCTGCACATCGTGCAGCACGGTGTCGACGCGAACAAGAACGGTGCATACGATCTGGCCGGCCTCGGCGAGTCCACCTGGGCGAAATCGCTTGGCGTGCCGGGGATTCCGGCCGAGGAGACCGACCCGGTGACGTGTGGCCTGCAGGCGCAGGCGGCGGCCGCGACGTTCCCGTACGGCGGTGTCGCGACCGGCGACGGCAGCACCCGCGGCGGGCACCGTCCGATCGCTGTTTACGCCGCGGGTGGCCTGCTCGTCGCCGGCGCCGTGGTCGTCATGTCAAGGCTGCGGCGTCGCCGCTCGGCGTGGAGGGTCGAAGCATGAGGAAGGCAGTCGCTGTCGCATTCGGCGCGGTACTCGTGTTCGCGGCCGCCGGATGCGCCACCACCGGACACGGGACGGCGGTGCAGGCTTCCGCCGCGCAGGTACGGTCGGTGCGGGCGGTGCGCGAGCTGACCAGCGGCCCGCTGATGGGCTCCTCGGCACCGGTCAAGGTGACCATTCCCAAGCTCGGCATCACGACCGGTGTGATGGCGCTCGGCCTGCTCCCGGACGGCAGCATGGCGGTCCCGCCCAACGCCGACATCGTCGGCTGGTTCACCGGCGCGCCAACGCCCGGCTCGCTCGGGCCCGCCGTGCTCGCCGGTCACGAGGACTGGAACGGCAAGGACGGCGCCTTCGCGCACATCGGCCACCTGCGCGCCGGTGACCAGATCGTGGTCAACCGCGCCGATGGCAGCGTGGCCGTCTTCGCCGTGACGAAGGTACTGGAGTATCAGAAGACCCAGTTCCCCACGCAGGCGGTGTACGGCCCGATCGACCGGGCCGGGCTGCGCCTCATCACCTGTGGCGGCCCGTTCGACAGCAGCACACACCACTATCGCGACAACGTCATCGCCTTCGCCGACCTGCAGGAGGCGATCACCAGGTGAGCATCAGTCCTATGTAGAGTGATGAAGTGAGCGACTTCTCTGTGCGGTTGCGTCCGGTCGTCGAGGGCGACCTGGCAATGCTCCGGCGGTTTGCCACCGAGCCGGGCCTCATCGGGCCGGACTGGCACGGCTTCCGCGACGCACAGGCGCTCGCGCGCCGGTTCGCCACCGACGGGTACCTGGGAGAGGACGACGGCCGGCTCATCGTGGAGGTCCAACTGGATCCGGTCGCGGTCGGGTTCGTCAGCTACTGCGCCGGTCTGTACGGCGGGGTGGCCAAGCACTGGGAGATCGGTATCGCGTTGCTGCCAGAGTGGCGCGGGCTCGGCATCGGCTGGCGCGCACAGGCGATGCTCTGCGACTACCTGTTCACCCATACGCCGGCACAGCGCATCGAGGCCGGTACCCACCCGGAGAACGTGGCGGAACAGAAGTCGCTCGTCAAGGCCGGCTTCCAGTTGGAGGGTGTGCTTCGTGCATGTGAGTTCCGGGCCGGCAAGTGGCGCGACGGATACCTCTACAGCCGGCTGCGCGACGACCCTTCCCCGTTGTGAGCTCGCGGGTCGCGGTCAGATGGCTTGCTGGCGTAGCGCGTCGATGACCTCCGCGGGCGGCCAGCCGTCGACCCGGTACCGGGCCGGGGAGAGCAGCGGTTCGGGCTGGAGGCCGACCAGATCGGCCACGGCCTCCCACGGCACCCGCAGTTCGGCGACGTTGTCCCGGACGAACGCGATGTACTGCGCCCGGGGCAGCAGGGTGCTGATGCCGTCGGTCCAGGTCGCCGCGGTGATGGCTGGCTCGCCCGGCCGGGACGCGGCGATCAGCTTCGCGACGAACACCTCGATGCCGGCCTTCTCGTACTGCTCGGAGAGCCATTGCGTCTGCGTGCCGTACTCGCTCGCGGCCAGTACCACCTCGGCGCGGCGGGCGGCGACGAAGTCCGGGTGCCCCTCCGGTGGCGCGTACGGGACCACGGTGCCCCGCGCGTCGGTGGTGTAGCCGACCGGGGACAGGCTGCGTACGGCTTGGCCGTACTCCTGCTCGACGAGCTCGTACAGCTTGCCGAGGCCGGTGGTGGGCAGGGTGCACAGCAGGACCGTGTTGGTATCGGGTACGAACGCGACCACCGGCGTGCCCATGCGCTCGGAGATGCCCGCCAGCCAGCCCGGCGCGAGCAGCATCGAGGTGAAGTATCCGTCCCCGGTGTCGACCATCCGGACGAGTTCGTTGGGCGAGGGCGCCTTGCCCCGCAGCGAACGCTCGGCCAGTTCTGCCAGGTTCGCCCGGGCCGCCGCGAAGACCTCCTCGACCGACACGCCCCACGACTCCAGCCGCTGCGGTGTCACATACGCCATCGAATCGGGGTGGTCGACGACGACCAGTTCGTTGAGGTACGGCAGGGCCGGGCGGGATATCGGCGGCACCATGCCCGCCACACCGCCCTGCGCGAATGTCACCGCGCGCAGGACCGGGCGCAGCCGCGACTGGGCCGACTCCCAGGTGTCGGCATCCGTCGGCCGCATGATGATCTGGAGGAGCCGTTCGATCCGCTGTCGCCGTTCGGCGCGCGGCGCACCCTTACAGTCACCGTACACATTGGACAGAAAAAGCCACACCGGTTCGCGGGTACCCTGCCGCCACACCGCGATCGCGAACTTCTCCGCGTCGTACCGCGCGTCGGTCACGCCCTGACAGCGCCTGGCGACTCTCAGTGCCTGCGCCGCGAACCCGTCCCGCGGCGAACCCGTCAACCGGTCCAAGAAACCCACGGCGAGCACCGTAGCCGATCCACCCCGCCTATACGAGGCCGGCATCGTGGGCGAGCAGGGCGACCTGGGTGCGGTTGGTCAGGTCGAGCTTGGTGAGGATGTGCGAGACGTGCGCCTTAACCGTCGTCAGGCTCATCGTGAGGTCTGTGGCGATTTCGGCGTTGGACCGGCCGCGGGCGATGGCCAGCACGACGTCGCGCTCGCGCGGGGTGAGCCCGCCGAGCGTCGTGCGGGCCCGCTCGTACGCCGCCGCGCCCGAGGCGACCTGGTGCATCAGGCGGCGGGTCACGGTCGGGGACAGCATCGGCTCCCCGCTGTACGCCGCCCGTACCGCCTCCGCGATCTTTTGTGGTGGGGTGTCCTTGAGCAGGAAGCCGCTCGCGCCCGCGCGCAGCGCCCGCACGATGTGGTCGTCGGTGTCGAAGGTGGTCAGCACGATGATCTCGGGCGGGCGCGGGCGGCGGCGGATCCGCTCGGTGGCGGCGATACCGCTGACGCCCGGCATCCTGATGTCCATCAGCACCACGTCCGGCGCGTGCCGCTCGACCGCGACGAGTGCCTGGGCACCATCGGCCGCCTCACCGACCACGGCGATGCCGTCGGCGCCGTCGAGCATCATCGTCAGCGCGCCGCGCACCAGCGGGTCGTCGTCGACGATCAGGACTCGTACCGGTGTCATGCGGCGCCGCCCGCAGCCGCGCAGCTTGCGGAGCGGCTCCAGCCAGCGGTCCTCACAGCCGGCCTGGAGCGAGGGAGCGTAGCGACTGAGTCGGAGGGTTGGCTACAGGGTGGCCTTCCGGCTGCATGACCCGCGGGAGCGAAGCGAGCGCCAGCTAGCCCAGTCATGCGGCGCCGCCCGCAGCCGGCCTGGAGCGAGGGAGCGTAGCGACTGAGTCGGAGGGTCGGCTACAGGGTGGCCTTCCGGCCGCATGACCCGCGGGAGCGAAGCGAGCGCCAGCTAGCCCAGTCATGCCGGCCACGGCAGCCGGGCGGTCAGCCGGAACTCGCCGTCGGCGCCGATCTCGTGCTGCAGCCCGCCGCCGGCCAGCGCGACGCGTTCGGCGAGGCCCACGAGTCCGGTACCGCCGCCCGGCACCGGGCTGGCCACCGCCACGGTCGGGTTGCACACGCCGATGGTGAGCTCCGCGCCCGGCCCGCCCGCGAGGGTGAGGGTGACCGGCTGCTCGGGCGCGTGCTTACGCGCGTTGGTGAGCGCCTCCCGCACGACGCGGTACGCGGTGCGCCCGACCGCGGGCGGCGGGTTGGCCGGATCGAGCCGGTCATCCATCCGGACCGGCTGGTCGGCCGCGCGCGCCTCGTCGACGAGCCGGGGCAGGTCCGCGAGGCTCTGCCCGGGCGGCGCCTCGTCGTCGGCGTCGTCGTCCCGGCCGAGCAGGGTGATCACCTCACGCAGCTCGTCGAGCGCCTGGTGCGCGCTGCCCCGGATCACCGCGGCCGCCTCGGTGAGGCGCTCCGGTGGCGCGTCGGGGCGGTACTCGATGGCTCCGGCGTAGGCGGCCAGCAAGGACAGCCGGTGGGCGAGCACGTCGTGCATCTCCCGGGCGATCCGGGTGCGCTCCGACTGGCGCGCCTCGGCCACCCGCCGTTCCTGCTCGCGCTCGGCCCGCTCGGCCCGCTCGCACAAGGCTTGCATCAGGCTGTGCCGGGCCTTGGCCCAGGTGCCCCAGCCGAGCAGGGCGGCGTACGCGGCGGTCATCAGCAGTAACCACCACCCGTACCGCAGCCCGGGTTGGGGTCGCCACAGGCCCTGTACCGCCTGCCCCGCCGCGCCCGCGATCGCCACCGCCACGGCTTGCCGGAACGGCCCGCGCCGCGCGGCCCACAGCGTGGCGCAGCTCGCCGCCGGCGTGCCCACCGGGGACAGCGCGGCGAGCAGGCTGGCGGCCAGGCCCCCGGAGACCGGGTGCCGTGAGATCCAGGGGGTCAGCGCGATGGAGACGGCGGCGGTGACCAGATCGAGCCAGATCAGCGTGGCCGACTCGGACCAGGCCGTGCCCAACAGGGTCAGCGCCACGAGGCCGCCGACCGCGGCGACCGTCGCGGCGGTGGAGATTCTCCGCGCCGGATTCTCCGCACACACCGGGACACTCACGCCTGCAGGCTAGCCAGGCGGGGGAGGGGCTGACCACCTACTAAAGAAGGTCCCGGGCTATTGAAGGAAGGCCCTGGGCCGTCGAGCGGGACGAGCCGGCGCGGCGCCGCGGCCGATGTGTGCGTACCCGCTACCCCCGCATGCTTCCGGCCATGACGAAAACCGTTCTCCGCCTTACCGTTTCGGCCGGCGCGATGCTCGCCGCCGGCGCCACGTACGCGATTCTGCATTCGGTGGCCGGAATCGACCTGGCCGCCCGCACCGGCTCGACCGTGCAGCACGTGACCCTGGCCGCCGCGCTGGTCACCGCGGCGCTGTCCGCGCTCGCCGGCTGGGGTTCGCTGGCGCTGCTCGAACGCCTCACCCGCCGGGCCCGCGCGACCTGGACCGCGATCGCCCTCGCCGTACTGGTGCTGTCGCTGCTCGTCGGGCCGCTCAGCGGCGCCACCGGCGCCGCCAAGGCCGGACTGGCCTTGCTGCACCTGGCCGTCGCCGCCGTTGTCATTCCTGGCATGCGGTACGGCAGCCGATGAGCACCGACGTTGTCAAGCGCGGCCGTGGCTTGTACGCCTTCGGAGCCGCCACGTTACGGACGAGCTGGAGCTGGCGGCGCGCCGAGATCCACCTCGGCGACCGGGCCTGGACCGTCGAACCCACCGATCGCTGGCGGATCGGCGTGACGGCCTCCGCCGGGAACGGCCCGGCCGTGCGGCTGCATCCGGAACGCTCGCACGTACCCGGTCCCGGCGGTGCGGTTCGCTGGCGCCCCGGTCACCGCGGCTGCCGGCTGACTCGCGAGGGCGGCAGCATCGACCTGCGCGTGCGCGCCTTCTCCCGCGGGCCGATCCGGGTCGACGTCACCGGCACCTGGCCAGAGCTCGACCTCGTCGTGCTCACCGCCGTGTTCGCGCTGATGACGCGCAGGCGGCGGCGGACCCTGACGGCCATGGCGATAGCCGGAGCCATCGGCCACGGCCCGGTCGGCTGACTGGCGGCTCAGCGTCCTTGGCTGACTGGCGGCTCAGCCGCCTTGGCTGACCGGCGGCTCAGCGGCCGCCGGTCACGTCGAGGGTGGTACCCGTGACGAAGCCGGCATCGGGTGAGAGCAGCCACGCCACGGCCCGCGCCACGTCTTCGGCGGTGCCGGCCCGGCCGAGCGGTTGCTGCGGACCGAGTCGCTGGGCTCGGTCCGGGTCCCCGCCCGTGGCATGGATCTCGGTATCGATGATGCCGGGGCGCACGCTGTTGACGCGGATGCCGTACTCGGCGACTTCCAGGGCGAGACCCCGGGTGAGGGTATCCACGGCAGCCTTGCTCGCGGCGTAGTCGACGTACTCGTGCGGCGCGCCGAGCACGGCGGCCTTGGAGGAGAGGTTCACGATCGCGCGGTTGGGCGCCTGGCTGCGGCGCATCCGGGCCACCGCCTCGCGGCAGCAGCTCGCGAGGCCGAAGACGTTGACGGCGAAGATCTGGGCCCACCGCTCCGGCGGGATCTGCTCGAAGGCGCACTGGTGCGCGACGATGCCCGCGCTGTTGACCAATCCGACGAGCTCGCCCAACTCGTCCGCTGCCGCGAACAAATCGGCGACCTGTACCGGGTCGCTGACGTCGCAGGGCACCGCCCGGACCGGGCTCTTGGGGCGATCGAGCTCGGCGACCACCTCTCGGGCACGCTCGTGGTTGCCGCGGTATCCGAGCACGAGCGCCCGTCCCGGTACCCCGGCCAGTTCGCGGGCCACGCCGGCCCCGATGCCGCGGGTACCACCGGTGATGACGTAGACGCCAGATGTCGACATGTGGCAATCCTCCCGACCACGATCGTGCCAGAGCGATGTCAGAATCACTGAGTGAGCCGCGACGCGCCATCCTCGATGATCGGTCGAGTGGTGACGCTGCTCGACGCCGTCGCGGATGCCGGTACCATCGGCCGCCGCGACCTGGCCCAGGCGGTCGGGCTGCCGCAGGCGACGAGCAACCGGATCGTCGCCACGCTGCTCGCCGAGCGCCTGCTCGCCGAGGGGCCGGAGGGTCTGCGCCTCGGGCTGCGCCTCTTCGAACTCGGTACGCACGCCGGCCAGGCCGGGATGACCCTGCTCGACATCGCCAGCCCGTACCTGCTCGACCTGCACGCCGCGCTGGGCTGGACGGTTCAGTTGGCGGTACTGGACGGTGCCGCCGTGACGTACCTGCTCAAAATCAACTCTCCCCGCCATCCCCGGCTGAATACCCGCGTCGCGGGCCGGTTCCCCGCGCACTGTACGGGCGCCGGCAAGGTACTGCTCGCGTTCAGCCCGCCCGAACTCGTCGACGACGTCCTCGACCAGACCGTCCTCGCCGCCCGTACCCCGGCCACCATCACCGATCGCGGGCTGCTGATGAACGAGCTGCGGGTGACCAGGCGCCGGGGATATTCCGTCGACCGCGGCGAGTTCCAGTCCGGGATGACCGGCGTGGCCGTACCCATCCGCCCGGCCGGGCGACTCGTCGGGGCGCTGACCATCATCGCGGCCACCGAGGCATTCGACGTGTCGCGCGCCGCGCACGCCGCGCGGGTCGTCGCGCAGATGATCGAGTCCCGGTTGGTCACCGGTGCGTCATGACAGGCGCTGCGGTATGGCGCGCTGCATCAGGATCGTGTCGACCCAGCGGCCGTGCTTGTACCCCACCCCGGTGAGCCGGCCGGCGTGTTCGAAGCCGAGCCGGCGATGCAGCGCGGCGGACGCGTCGGTGCCGGTATCGGCGATGACGGCCACGACCTGCCGCGCGCCGGCCCGGCCGCACCCGTCGAGCAGGGCTTGTAGCAGAGCGGTGCCCAGCCCGCGCCCGGTCCAGGCGGGGGCGAGGTAGACCGAGTCCTCCACGGTGTGCCGGTACGCCGGCTTGGGGCGCCAGGGGCTGGCGTAGGCGTACCCGACGACCTCCCCGCCGACCGTCGCCGCCTCGCCAACCGTCGCCGCCTCGCCAACCCTCCCCGCCTCGCCGACCTTCGCCGCCTCGCCGACCGTCGCGACGAGGAACGGGAGGCCGAGTCCGGACAGGTGGTCGAGGCGCTGCCGCCAGTCGGCGACCGCCGGTGGGGTCTCGTCGAACGTGGCGACGGTACCGGTGACGTAGTGCGCGTAAATGCCGGCAACGGCCGCGAGGTCGTCGGGACCGGCTGGGCGGACGATCGGATCCGTGGACATGGCGCTCAGTCTGTCATCGCGCCCGCCTCGCTCGCGCGCCCGCCTCGCTCGCGCGCCCGCACCGCTCGCGCCACCCTGTGCGCGGCATCGTCCATAACGGACACTCCTCTGTGGACACTTGCGGTTTCGGCAAAGCGCGAGCGCCGCAACTTTCACGGCGACTTGACCAGAACCCGGTCGTCGGTAACATCGACGTTCGTAAGAATTGTGTGAACGCTCACATTCGAATCGGGACAACGGAGGACCATCGCCGGCTCCCGGACACCGCTCGTCGCGAGAAAAAGCACCCCGTTCGCAGGCGCCGCGAACGTCACCTTCTCCGGCAGCGCGTGTACTCAGGGCATTAGCCACGGCAAATCGATCCGCGCCGGATACGAGGCTGTGGTAGTCGCCGCCCGAGCTCTGCCGTGGCGGCTCGGCCTAAGCACCCAAACCAACTCCATGTGCTGATACACCTGAGAAGGTGAGAATCCATGCCACATTCCCGTCCCTCCCGTCGCCGCTGGGCGCTGCTCGCCACCGGTAGCGCGCTCGTCATCGCCGGCGCCGGCCTCACCGGCACCCATCTCGCGTCCGCGGCCAGCGCCGGATGCCAGGTCAACTACGTCATCTCCAACCAGTGGCCCGGCGGTTTCGGCACCAACGTGACCATCACCAACCTGGGTGACGCCGTCAGTAGCTGGCGGCTCACCTGGAGCTTCACCGCCGGGCAGACAATTACCCAGCTGTGGAACGGCTCGTACACACAGTCCGGTGCGCAGGTGACCGTGACCAACGCTTCGTACAACGGCTCCATCGGTACGGGCGGCAACACCAACTTCGGCTTCAACGGCAGCTGGAACAACAGCAGCAACCCGGTACCGACCTCGTTCGCGCTCAACGGCACCACCTGTACCGGCAGCGTCAGCGGCTCGCCCAGCCCGTCGACCGCGCGGCCGTCGAGCCCCGCGCCGGCCTCGTCACCACCGTCGTCACCGCCGGCGTCGAACCCGCCGCCCACCCAGGGCCCGTGTGACATCTATGCGGCCGGCGGTACGCCGTGCGTGGCCGCGCACAGCACCACGCGCGCCCTGTACGCCGCCTACAACGGCGCGCTGTACCAGGTGCGGCGATCGTCGGACAACACCACCCGCGACATCGGCGTACTGAGCGCGGGCGGGGTGGCCAACGCTGCCGCGCAGGACTCGTTCTGCGCCGGCACGACCTGCCTGATCACCATCATCTACGACCAGTCCGGCCGCAACAACCGCCTCACCCAGGCACCGCCTGGCGGGTTCTCCGGCCCGGCGTCCGGCGGCTTCGACAACCTCGCCAACGCCACCGCCGCACCGACAACACTCAACGGCAGCAAGGCATACGGCGTGTTCGTGGCACCCGGCACGGGCTACCGCAACGACCAGACATCCGGCATCGCCACCGGCGACGCGGCACAGGGGATGTACGCGATCTTCGACGGTACCCACAGCAACGGGGGCTGCTGCTTCGACTACGGCAACGCCGAAACCAGCGCCCGGGACACCGGCAACGGCCACATGGAGGCCATCTACTTCGGCACCGAACGGACCTGGGGCACCGGCAGCGGCAACGGCCCCTGGATCATGGCCGACCTGGAGAACGGCCTGTTCTCCGGCATCAACGCCGGCTTCAACTCCAACGACCAGACGATCAACTTCCGGTACACCACCGCGATCGTCAAGGGCACCGCGAACCTGTGGTCGATCCGGGGCGCCAACGCACAATCCGGCGGCCTGTCCACCTTCTACAGTGGAGCGCGGCCCAACGTCTCCGGGTACAACCCGATGCACAAGGAAGGCGCCATCATCCTCGGCATCGGCGGCGACAACAGCAACGGCTCCGCCGGCACCTTCTACGAAGGCGTGATGACCTCCGGCTACCCGTCGGATGCCACCGAGAACTCCGTCCAAGCCAACATCGTCGCGGCCGGCTACCGCTGACCGGTCGGCGCGCCCAAGGCACCAGCCGCCTTGGGCGCGCCGATCACGCTGAACGGGAACCGGGCGTACGGCGTGTTTGTGGCGCCGGGTACGGGGTACCGCACCGTTCGCACTACCGCTGACCGGTCGGCGCGCCCGAGGCACCCGCCGCCTTGGGCGCGCCGGCCTCGTTCCGCGCGCGGCTCAGCTCCCGCTGGCCGTACCGACGAGCTCGCCCCAGACCACGGCCCGCGCGGCGATCGCCGGCTGCGCGATCTCCGGCGGTACCGCCTCGGT
>JBPYFB010000252.1:0-15868 GCA_051986465.1 Rugosimonospora sp. | reverse complement strand
GACCTCGCTGGCCGGCACGGCGTGGCTGTGCGCGTTCCCCCGTCGACCGCCGCCAGTCCTGGTTTCTCGGCGAAGGTGGGTCAGCTGATCTTCGATCCGGTTACGTACGCGTTTCTCGGCACCACCTATTTCGCGATCCTGCGTCAAGCCATAGTGGACAGTCCGGGCCAACTGCCGTCCTAACCACCTACGCGGGTTCTGGGCCCGGGTGCGGCGTACCGCACCCGGGCCCGCCTCATTGGTGGCCACGATCAGCCACGGCCAGCGAAGATTCAGTGCCTGAAGTGCGGGCAGAGTACTAACGCATCCCATGTTCGACAATGAATCGTCGCCATTTACAAACTGATGACGCAAGTCTATGAAGTTCATCGGGGTCCGCGTATGGTGGCCGCAAGGAACCCCAGGGGTGAGGGGCTAGCGGATGGACATGGGCGTTGCCGGTCAGGACGGCGAGGAAGAGCGGGAATGGCAGTTGATCGACGCCACGAGACTGTCCCTGCGGGAACTCATACTGTCGAACGACACCGTACTGACCAATCAGATCCGCCAGCTGAAGGCGGCAATGGCTCGCCCGCAGGACGTCATCGCGGCGTTCAGCAGCTCGCTGTAGAGCCCCGGCCGCCGGGCGCGCCCGCACAGTGGCCACACCAGTTGCTGGATCTGCACGCGCTGCGGGCCGCCGGATGGCGGCCCACCCCTTTCCGGGACTTCGTCATCAAAGTGCACCAACGTTGCAATCTCGCCTGCGATTACTGTTACGTCTACCGGATGGCCGATCAGTCCTGGCGTGATCGTCCACCAACAATGTCGGACGAGGTCATGGGATGGACCGCCAACCGGATCGCCGAGCATGTCCGCACACACAAACTGCCCGGCCTGCGCATCATTCTCCATGGTGGCGAGCCGCTGTTGGCCGGGCGCGCGCGGCTGTCCCGGCTGATCACGACCGCGCGCGCCGCGTTACCGGCATCCTGTGCGGCAGAGATCTGCATGCAGACGAACGGCATCCTGCTGAACGAGGCGACCCTGCGTTTCCTGCACGACAATTCGATATCTGTCGGAGTGAGCCTCGACGGCGGCCACGCGGAAAACGACCAGCACCGGGTCCGGCCGGATGGCCGCGGCACGTATCACGCCGTACGCCGGGCCCTCCGCCTGCTCAACGACGCCCGGTACCGATCCAGCTATGCCGGCATACTGGCGACGGTCGACCCTGACACCGACCCGGTCGGCTGTTACGAGGAACTGCTCGGGTACGCGCCACCGGCCGTCGACTTTCTGCTTCCGCACGCCAACTGGGCGACGCCACCCGCCCGTCGGGGCACGCCGTACGGGGACTGGCTCGTGGCCGCATTCGACCGATGGTACGCAGCGCCCCGCCAGGAGACCCGGGTCCGCCTGTTCGAGGACGTCATCAAGCTGACGCTGGGCGGCCGAAGCGGGTCGGAGCAGATAGGCCTGAGCCCGGCGGCGATGGTGGTGATCGAGACGGATGGCGCGATCGAACAGGTCGACTCGCTGAAGTCGGCGTATCCGGGTGCCTGCGAGACCGGGCTCAACGTGCATACCGACTCGCTGGACTCCGCGCTCGCCCATCCGGGCGTGGCGGCCCGCCAGATCGGTACGGCCGCCCTCTCCCCGACCTGCCTCGCGTGCTCGGTCCACCCGATCTGCGGCGGCGGCCACTACGCACACCGGTACCGGCCGGCCGCCGGCTTCCGCAACCCGTCGGTCTATTGCCATGATCTTCGACGGTTCATCACGCACGTCCGATCGCGAGTCGCCGCCGATGTCGCCCGCCTGGTGGCGGATCAACGGCCATGATCACAGCCATCCGGCTCGCGGATGAGGAGCTCACCGCGCTCGGTCGCGGTCACGGCGGCGCGGCTGCCGTCAGCGTTCTCGGCGAGGCCGCGCTGAGCAGGCACCTGCTGCTGCTGAGGCTGGTCATCGATTCCTGGCCCGGCGGCGCGCCCCGGCCGGACCCGGCGCTGGCGGTACTCGCCCGGGCACAGGCCCGAGACCCGGCAACCTACGCCAGCCTGCTGCGCACTCCGCTCGTCGGTGCCTGGGCCGCCCGAACGCTCCGTGCCGCGGGCGCGACGGTAGCCACCGACGTACCGTCCTATGTGGACTTCGGGCACCTCGGCGCCATCGCGGCCGCCGCCGCGTACCGAACGGGCCTCGACGCCGAACTGACCGCGCACGTCCGGGACGGGGCTGTCGCGATTCCGACGGTCGGCCGGGCGCTCGTGCCGCTGCCGGAGTACACGCCGGTACGGGTCACTGTCCAGGATGGTCGGTTGGCCTGCCACGGGCCCGGCACGACCATCCGGGTACCGGCAGATCCCGCGATGGATACGGGTATCTGGCAGGCGCTGCGCCACCTGACGGCCGAGCACGAGGGGCGGCGGCTGGAGCTGGTACTCGAAGACCTCGATCCGTACCGGGGCGGCCATCACGTACCGCCGTCCGACCGGATTTCCCCGGCCGACCTCGCCCGATGGCGGCACCTGCTCGGCGAGGCCTGGAAGCTACTCGCGCAGTACCTACCTGAGCGGGCCGACGAGATCGCGGCCGGCCTGTGCGCGCTCGTACCGTTGATGCCCGCCGGACCGGGTGCCTCGCGCAGCGCCACGATGCGCGATTCGTTCGGCGTCTTCGGCCTCACCACGCCCGCGAACCCGGTCGATTTCGCGCTAACCCTCGTCCATGAGTTCCAGCACTCGAAACTGAGCGCGCTGCTCGACATGCTTCCGCTCTACGACGACTCGGGAGACGAGCTGTTCTACGCGCCGTGGCGCATGGATCCGCGCCCGATCGGTGGACTCCTCCAGGGCGTGTACGCGTTTGTCGGGGTCAGCGACGCGTGGCGCGCGCTGCTTTCCTGCCCGGCCGTGCACGACATCGCGTTGACCGAGTTCGCCCGGGTGCGCGAGCAGGTCAATTGCGCCCTCGGCGGGCTGCTGGGTGCCGACCGGTTGACGGCGGCCGGTCGCGATTTCGTCGCGGCCATGAAGTCCACAGTGGATCGGATGATGACCGAGCCCCTTCCCGATGATGCGGTGCGGTACGCGCGGGAAGCGCTGATGGACAACCACCGTGCCTGGCACGCCCGACAAGCCGGGGGCGGGTAGCCGTGACTGACTGTATGTCCAATCTCACCAGTCCGACTGGTGGGTGCCGGAGTCGAGCGGAACTCACCTAATGTGCGGATACCAGTCGGGCTGGGGGCCAGGAGATCGAGCGTGCACGATGAAGAGTCGGTCGAACCGGATGCCCCGGCATTCTTTCTCAGCTATGCCCGCGCGCACGCACCCCGCCGCGCGCCTGGACCCCGCATCGACTTCAACGATCCGGTCACCAAGTTCTTCACCGACCTCAGCGTCCTGGTCAGTCACGCGCTCGCCTGGCCGGTCGGGCTGGACGTCGGCTACATGGATGTCAACGCCGAGGTGGGCGGCGACTGGCGGCCGGAACTCCTGCGCAAGGTCGGTACCTGCACCGCATTCGTCGCGCTGCTCTCCGAGCCCTACCTCTACCGCAGCGAATGGTGTCCGATGGAGTGGCACCTCTTCGCCCAGCGGGAGGTCCGGGCGAAGGATCGCGACGCGCCGGGCGACGAGCCGACCTCGGCCTTGGTGCCCGTACTCTGGACGCCCATCGACCGGAAGTACCCTCCTGTGATCGAAGCGGCCGAGCATTTCATGCCGATCGACCTCCCGCCCGAGTACCGGGGACTGTACGAGTCGGACGGCCTGCTCGGTGCCCGCAATGTCGAGGAGGCCGCGTACAAGGCCATCGTCTGGAAGATTGCCCGGCAGATACAGAAGATCTGTGCCACCCAACACGTCGCCTCCTTGATCCGGGAGAACACCGCAGGGCTGCCGAAAACGTTCTGGGGAGAAATGCCGTGAGCGACGAGCAGTGCGGTCCCGGGGCCGAGCGACCGGTGTACTTCTTCATCAGCTACGCGCACCTGCCGCCGGTCCCGCCGGTTCCGGGCACCGCCGAAGACCAGCGCATCGTCACCAGCCCGGTTGCCTGGGAGGCCGACGCGTTGGTGAAGGACTTCTTCGCCGACCTCTCGGAGCAGGTGGTCCTGCGGGCGCCGGCCAGCGCGGGACTGGTGGCCGGACTCTACGACCAGACGTTCGGCCCCGGGACGAACCTGCTGAGCGGGCTGACGAAGGCGCTGGGCACCGCGGAGGTACTCGTGCCGCTCTACTCCCCGCGCTACGTCAGCGGCTTCTGGACAATGGCCGAGCGGGAGTCGTTCCGGCAGCGGCTCGCGCACGTACCCGGCAACACCACGGGACACATCCAACCCGTGCTCTGGGTACCGCTGGCGCCAGGTCGCGAACTGCCCGACGACGGCGTACCGGCGGACATCGGATCAGACCTCCCCGAGTACGCGGAGAACGGCCTGCGTATCCTCTGCGAGCTGCCCGCATACCGGCACGTCTACCAGGAGATCGTCAACCGGCTCGCGCAGCGGATCGTCGACGTGGTCCTGGACTCCCCCATCGGCCCGTCCGACGCGCCACCACCCGTGGCGACGAAGAACGCTACGGGCGACGCGGCGCGGTTCGTGGTCGCGGTGACCGCGCCGACCCGGTCCACCGCACCGCCCAAACGGCTCGCCCAGTACGGCGCGGCGCCTGCCGACTGGCACCCCAGTGGCCGGGACCGTGACCTGTCCGTCGCCGAGCAGGCCGCGAGCGTCGCGGACCGCCTCGACCTGCCCAGCAAGGTGGTCGACCTGCCTGGTGGCGAAGACGATGTGCGCCGGCTGCCGACCGTACTGCTGATCGACCCGTGGATCCTGGCAAACCGCGACGGTCAGGACGTGGTACGGCAGGTGTTGGGTAAGAAGCAACCCTCCTGGCTGACCGCGGTCATCATCGTGGACAGCGGCGACCCCGCCTACACCCCGCGGGGTGCGCAACTGGAGCGCAGGTTGAGCAAGATGCTCAGCACGGCCGACGTACAGCACGCCGTTGTCGACGTGGCCGGCCCCGAACGGCTCATCGACGTCATGCCCGATCTGGTGATGCGAACGAGGCGGCGCTTCTTGAGCAGCACCCCGGCCAGGTACCCGGGGCGGGCGTCGCTGCGCGAACCCGATTCCCCTCGCAACGACGCGGAAGGCAGCGACCATGAGTGAGACCGGCGGCGGAACGGTCATCACGTTCTACTCGTACAAGGGCGGTACCGGCCGGACCATGGCCCTGGCGAACGTGGCCTGGATTCTCGCCGCGAACGGTCATCGCGTGCTGGTCGTCGACTGGGACCTCGAATCGCCCGGCCTGCACCGCTTCTTCAAGCCGTTCCTCAGCGCCGACTTCGCCGCCAAGCCCGGTGTGATCCAGCTGATTCAGGAGTTCGAATGGGCGGCGGGGCAGTTGGTGCAGGCCGCCGACGAAGTACCCGAGGAGCCGGTGTTCACGCCGGACATGCTCAGCGCCAACGCGGCGATCGACGACTACGTCACCCGCCTGGACTGGTCGCACTTTCCCGGCCACGGGCGGCTCGACTACCTCGCCGCCGGCCGGCAGAACCTCGACTACGCAACCACCCTGTCCGGCCTCAACTGGGAAGACTTCTACACGAGGTTCAACGGCGGCCAGTTCATCCAGACGCTGCGGGCCACGATGAAGCGGGACTACGACTACACGCTGATCGACAGCCGGACCGGATTCAGCGATATCGCGGACATCTGCACGGTCGAGATGCCGGACATCCTGGTCGACTGCTTCACCCTCAGCGAGCAGGGCATCGAGGGTGCCGCCCAGGTGGCCAAGGTGATCCAGAGCCGGCACGGCAGCCGCAACATCCGGATCCTGCCGGTCGCCATGCGCGTCGACCCCGCGGAGAAGGCCAAAGTGGACGCCGGCCGACTCACCGCGAAACACCGGTTCGCCGGCCTTCCGGTATCGGCCACGCCGGCCGAGCGCGACCGGTACTGGGCCAGCGCCCAGGTGCCGTACCAGGCCTACTACGGGTACGAGGAGATGCTCGCCACCTTCGGCGACGCGCCGGGTACGACCGGGCTGCTGTCCGCGTACGAGACGCTCACCTCGTACATCACCGACGGTGCGGTCTGCTCGCTCCCGCCCATCGACGAGACGCTGCGCGAGCGGGTCAACGCCAGCTTCCTGCGTACCTATGACGAGATCGTGCTGCATTACGCCCCCGAGGACCAGGTCTGGGCGGACTGGATCGCGCACGTCCTCATCGAGGCCGAGGTGCGGGTGGCCGTCGCGAGCGCGCGCGGTCTGGCCACCGCGGGCGAGGAGCTGACCCGGCGGGATCTGGTGATCGTGTCGAACGTACCCTTCGTCGAATCGTCGCCGCACGCGCCCGCGCTGCGCGACGCGCTGGCGGTGTACGTCGCCGACCTGCCGACCCTGCGGCGCCTTCCGACGGACCGGTGGGCCACGGTCGCGGGACAGGGGCAGAGCGAGGCGACCGCGGTCGAACAGATCCTGGAACTCGTCGGCCGCACACCGACCACACGTACCCGCGCCGCCACCGGCCGCCCGCGCTTCCCCGGACTACCGCCGAACGCGCCGAACCTGCCCGCGCGGTACCTCCCGTTCACCGGGCGGGAGGCCGACCTGCACGAGCTGCGGCAGCAACTGACCAGCGGCGGCGCGCGTACCGGCGCCCACGTCCTGGTCCTGCAAGGCCTGAGTGGCATTGGCAAGACCCAGCTCGCCCTGGAGTACGCGCACCGGTTCCGTTCGGCGTACGACGTCGTCTGGTGGGTGAAGGCCCACCCGGTGGCCTTCATCGATGTGCAGCTCGGCGACCTCGGCCCGGCGATCGGCATCAGCCCCAACGAGGACGCGGCCGAGGCGGCGCGTGCCGTGATCCTGAAGCTCAGCACCATGCCGGCAACCCAGCGGTGGCTGCTGATTCTGGACAACGCCGAGGACGTGGAGCGGGTCAGCACCTTCGTACCGTCCGGCACCGGCCACATACTCATCACCTCCCGCAACGCGCGCTGGAGCCTGCGGGCTCCGGTCGTCGAGGTCAACGTGTTCCCGCGCGAGGAGAGCGTCGAGCATCTGCGTAGCCGGGTGCCGGCCATGACCTCGCAGGAGGCCGACGACGTGGCGACGGCGGTCGGCGACATGCCGTTCGCGATCGCCGCGGCGGCCGCGTACATCGCGGAGACCGGGATGCCCACCGCGGATTACATCAAACTGGTCGAGCGAAGCGGGCCCGTCGCACTACCGTCCACTGAGGACGGAAGCGATGACGCCGACAGCTACGCGAACTCGGCAATATCGGCGTGGCTGCTGTCCCTGGACGCCCTGCGCGAACGGTCGCCAGTGGCATACCGCCTCTTCGAGTTGTGCTGCGTACTGGATCAGGAGATCGCGTTCGGCCTGATCTACAACGAAGAAATCGTCAGTGCGTTGAAGTCGATGGATCCCTTGCTCGAACGGAACGTGCTGCCCTCGCTGGTGCAGCAGGCCAACCGGCTGCAGCTGTTGAAGGTGGACCCGCGCGGCGAAGGAGGCGACACCAGCCAGCGCGGCCAGGTCGTCGTCCATACCCTGATGCAGCAACTCGTACGCGCCCGCCTGTCGCCCCCGGAGCTGACCGACGCGCGCCACCAGATGCACCTGGTGCTGGCCCGGCTGCGACCGGCGGGCGAGGTGGACAACCCGGATACCTGGCCGCGGTTCCGGATGCTGTGGTCGCACCTCGAAGTGTCGGGTGCGGTGAACTGCGGGCATGCTGCCGTACGCGAACTGCTCATCGACCGGGTCCGGTACCTGTGGCTGCGCGGCGACTTCGAACGCGGCCTGGACCGGGCCACCCAGACCGAACGGGCCTGGGCCGACCGATTGCCGGTACTCGACCAGGCAGTCGAGGAGAGCGCCGAACCCAACCCGGTCGCGGAATCGCTACAGCGCCAACTGTTGCTGCTGCGGTTCAACAAAGGCAATATCCTGCGCGACCTCGGTCGCTTCGAGGAGTCGTGGGCGGTGGACGCGGAGACACTCGCCGCGCAAACCGAAGCGCTCGGCCCGACTCATCCGGATACCCTGCTCACCGCCGGCGGACTCGCCGCCGACCTGCGGGCACTTGGCCGGTACGTGGAGGCGCTGGAGTTCGACCGGGAAACGTACGCCGCATGGACGGCGGTGTATGGGGAGGAACACACCCGGACGCTGTCCGCACGAAACAACCTCGCGGTCTCATTCCGGTTGATGGGCGACTTCCGGCGGGCACTGGAGCATGACGAGGCGGTGTACCGGGGCCGATACGGTGCGCTCGGCGAGCGGCACCCCAACACCCTCGCCGCCGCCGGCAACATCGGGCGGGACCTACGAGAGGCGGGCGAGTACGAGCGTTCGGTCACCCAACTGCAGTTGATCGCCGACGAGTACCTGAAGCCGCCGGCCCTGCCCACCCGCAACGCCGTACTGGCCCGGGCGAACCTGGCCATCTCACTGCGCAGCGCCGGCCATGCGGAAAAGGCCGCCCCGTTGCTGGAGGAGGCTTTCGAGTGGCTGAACGCGCAGCAGCATGACGCGCCCGAGACGCTCGCCTGCCGGCTCAGCCGCGCACTGAACTTCCTGGCGCTCGGCGACCGCCGGGCCGAGCAGGAGCTGATCGCGGTGCACGCGGCGTACGAGGCAAGCCTCGGCGCCCTGCATCCGCATACCATCGGGTGCGTCAACGACCTTGCGCTGGTCGCGCGCTCGGAGGGCCGCTTCGATGAGGCGCTTCGAAAATCTCAGGCGGCGGCCCGGGATTTCGCGGCGGTACTCAACGACGACAGCCCGTACACCCTGGCCGCCCAGACGAACGTCGCTGTGTGCCTGGCCGAGCTCGGTCGCTTCGAGGAGGCATTGGCGATCGCGGATGACATCACCTCCCGCTCGGAGGTCGTGCTGGGTGAGACGCATCCGGATACGCTGCGGGGCCTGGCCAACCGGGCGCTGTTCCGCGCGCGGCTCGGCCAGCCCGGCCAGGACGCCGTGGTCGCCGGCCTCACCGAGCAGATGGCTTCGACGCTGGGCGACCAGCACCCGGCCGTATCAGCGCTCCGCCAGAACCGGTACCTGCACCGGGTGCTCGACCCGCACCCCTTCTAGCTCCGGTTCGGGTGCGGGCTCCGGCTCGGCCTCCGCGACCAGCCAACTGAGCAGATCGGGCAACACCTCGACGGCACCGAAGTGGGCCTGGCCGACCTGCACTTCGTGTATGGCGTCCGGAATCATGCTGGCCAGCCAACGGGTGTGGCTGGCCGGCGTGAAGGTGTCCTCGATGCCGTGCCACAACCGCACCGGCACCCGGATGCTGCCGAGCTCGAATCCCCAGGGCTCACGAAGCGCGAGCACGTCATCGATCCAACCGTCCGGTCCGCCCTTGAGCCCTTCCCGGTAGGAATGGACCAGGCTCGACCGGATGGGTACGTCGCGGACCACCCTCAGGTCGGCCGGGCTCATCTCCGTGCGCAGCACTTCGATGAGGGTCATCGGATCCTGGAAGGTGTTCTCCGCCCGGGTGCGCAGCCGCTCCATGAGCAGGGTGGTGTTGCGGTCCGCGGTCGAGTACGCCTCCACGTTGTCGTTGGTCATCCCGCCGAACCAGTCAAGGCCCTCGGCGTTGGCCGGTGCGACGCAGACCAGCGCCGCCACCCGGTGCACCCGATCCGGCAACTGCGCCGCGCACGCGAGCGCGTGCGGCCCACCTCCCGAGCGACCGACCACCGAGAACCGGGTCAGGCCCAGATGGTCGGCGATGCCAGCCACGTCGGCGGCGGCGTCCACGACCCGGCGGCCGGGCCGGCGGGTGGAATCACCGTAGCCGGGGCGGTCGTAGCAGATGAGCTTCACCCCAAGCCGGGAAAGTACGCTGCCGCGCGGCTTGGGTCCGGTACGGCTGCCGGGGGTGCCGTGGATGAGCACCACTGGCCACCCGTTGGCGGCGCCAGAGATCTCGACGGTCAGGACGAACCCGTCCCCGACGTCGATCGCGCGTGCCCGTCCGCTGTGCTGGGACAACCACGTCCTCCTGACCGGGCCCGTACCACCCGGAACGGCATGCCTCTGGTCAATACAGGTTACTTGGCGCCGCACTCGCAGCAGAAGAGTATCAGCTCGGAATTGGCATTGGCACCTTTCCGACCAATGGTATGCCATCGGTCCAGCGCCGTCCGCGAATCGCTACTTTCTGCTAGGTGACCCTCCTTTCAGCGAGGTGACCTGCGCGAATGCCGCCCAAACGCGAACGTGAATGCCCATCATCTGGGTGACCTTAAGGTGATTGACCGCAACCAACGCACATATTTCCAGGTCAGCCGATTCGCTAACGGATTACTGCGCGGTCGACGGCTCGATCGGCGCGGGCAGGAGTGACTCGGTGTCCCCGATACCGGCCAACTCGCCCAGCCCACGCACGTACTTCAGCAGGCCCTGCCGCATCTGCTCCAGCTCCGCCCGGCAGGCGGCGTTGTCTGGCCACTCGGTCTCCGGGGCGTTCGGGTGGTCCCTCTCCCACGCGTCGAGCCGAGGGTGCCACCGCGACAGGAACGGTCGCATCTGCTGATTGAGCATGGCGATCGCCAGGTGCTCGACGGTCTGCCCGACGGTCGGCCGGTGCGTCGGCGAGGCGTCAAGCAGAATGGCGCGCAACGACGTGAACAGCGTGTGCAGGGAGTCGAGCGTTTCGCGCAGGATGCCGCTACCCTCGGCAAGCGGCTGCGTCGATACCCGGGTAGCGGATTCCACGAACAACCGCCACGCAATGCGTTCGTTGCCGGGCGTCACCGCGAACGTCAGGTTGGTCAGGTGCGGTACCGATACGGTCAGCTCTTTGAGGTGGACGGCACGGGAGTATCCGTAGAAGGCGAGCGCCGCCACACCGCCTGCCACGGTTCCGCACAACGTGTACAGGCTGATGCCGGTCAAGTGACTTCCCCAGTAGACCGCGAGGCCGACCAGTGCGCCGAGGAGGAGTCCCAGGAAAATCGCGAACCAGCGCTGGTACAGCCACTTCTGCCGCATCTCAAGCTCCAGTGTGGAAGGTCCCCGGCCCCACGCAGAGTACCGTGCCCACCAATTTGGGCGTGGGTCTGTCGGCCCTCGCGGGTACGGTGCTGCTCGGGCCGGCCAGTTGGCGGCCACTGTGAACCCGTTCCCGACAGGACCCGGCCTGGTGTTTGTCGCGCAGGGGCCGGCGCCCGGCGAGCCGACCACATTGTTCGAGGCCGTCCAGGGCGCCGACGCGATCACGTTCCAGAACATCCAGACCGCTCCGCGAGCCGCGGTTGGCTACAACGCGGTCGGTTTCCACCTCGCCGACAGGTTCCGGTACGGGATCAACGACAACAACGCCCTCGACCGCACCGGCATGGTGGCGCGGTCGCCAACCGGGGTCAGGTGGGCTTGCCGAGCTCGTCGGCCTCCGCACAGCCGTAACGATCCGTTCGAGTTGATGTCTGTCGATGCCGCCCAGTGGTAACGTCGTAGCTGTGCCCTGAAGGGCTCCTCGTGGCGATCCTCGCGCTGATGCGGAAATGCTGATGGATACCTACTGGGCGGCGCTGACCTGGATTATCCCCGTGTTCCTCCTGGCGTTCGCCATCGGCGAGACCTACGCCATTCTCACGGGCAAGCAGACCTACAGCCAGTGGATCCGGGCCCAGCTCGGCCTGGAGCCGGCGGAGCCGCGGCGCGTATGGTTGGCACCGCTGTTCGCGTTCGTGCTCGGCGGCTTCATGGCCTGGTTCCTACCGCATATCGAGCTCGGCATCTGGCCGTAGGCCCGCCGGGCGAGCGCTGTCGATAGTGGACAGACCCAGGTGCGGTACGAGAAATCGAATGTCTTCAGCATCGCGGCGGCCGCCCCGCGGGCGCAGATCGCCGGCCGCCGGAAGCACACCTGATTCGGAGAATCGATGCCATACGAACGCACTGACCCAGATCGACGGGATCTTGTCGACCTCCCGGCAGAGATTCGACTGGTCGCCTTCGACCTTGATGGCACCCTGACCCGGGGGCAGACGTGCATGGAGGCCATCGCCAGCGCGTTCGGGTTTGCCGCTCAGATGTCTGTCTGGGAACAGGCGCGCACCGACCAGGAGCTCATTACGGCGCGCCTCGGCATGTGGGAGTACCTCAAGCACCTCAGCACCGAGGATATGAACGCGGTGCTCGCGGACATCCCACTGGCGCCGGGCGCGATCGAGGGCATCACCGCACTGCGCACGGCCGGCATCGCCACGATCATCGTGTCCCTCACACACGCCCCGAACGTCGCGTACTTCGCCGCCCGCCTCGGTGTCGACGCGCACTTCGGCACCGAACCCGACGGCGACGGTGGATACCGCCACGTCTTCCCGGCAACCAAACCCACCCTGCTCGCCAGGTACGCCAACGCCCTCGACGTTTCCCCGGAGCAGATCGCGGCAGTGGGTGACACTCCAAATGACGTTCCGATGCTTCGCGCGGCCCGAATCTCGATTTACGTCGGTACCACACTGCCCGACGACTTCATACCGACCTGGCATCTCCCCGCGGCGCGCATCGACGAGATCGTCAGCGTCATCGTCAAGACCAAACGGATAGGCCCCCGTTGACGGATACGCTAGGCCGCGAAGCTTCTCGATCGCGTCGCCCCACTGGGCCTTGGTTGTAGCCACGGCGTAAGTGTCGCTGGCCCGGTCTGCGGCCCGCCGACCAGATGGACGGCTCGCGTCATGCAACGTGTCACGGCTTGATCAACTAAGCGAATGATCTCGTTTCACCGTGGTGTCAGCGTGCCCGCGTGGCGAACGACCTGGGCAAGTGCCTCGACGAGGGGACTTTCGTTGTCGCTGCGCCAGATGAGGCCCCAACGAATGTCGGGTGCGTCCGCGAGCGGCAGGTATGTGATATCCGGGCGCGCGAAATATCGAATGGCGTGGGCGCCAATCGGGTGCACCATCTGCCTCGTGCTGATGAGCATGAGGATTTCCTCGAAGTTGTTGACGTGCAGGCGATTCGCGATCGGTCTGCCGCTTGCGGTCTGGAACGGGATGTAGGCGTCCTCCCAGTATTCGGGTAGGTGTGGCCGCGCGGTGGCGACGCCGTGGTCGTTGCCGAGAACCTCCACGGAGACTCGTTCGTGTTGGGTCAGCGGGTGGTCGGGTGCGGTGGCGAGCACCCGGGGCTCTGTGTAGACGACCGGGCCGGCGACGAGATCGGGCTCTTCGACGGGCAGCCAGGCGATCAATGCGTCGACCTCGCGTCGACGTAGCGGGGAGAAGGGATCCAGGAATGAGTTGGGGACGATGCGGATGGACCATTGCGGGTGACGTGTGCGGAAGGTGTCCCAGACGGGCCTCAGGTCGTTGGCGAAGCTGGGTATCATGCCGACGCGTACCGTGTCTGCCACCCCTTTGGCAGCAAGTCGCGCCCGCTGCAAGCTGGTGCTGATTCCGTGGTAGAGCGGCAGCAAGTCGCTGCGCAGTTGCTCTCCGACCGGCGTCAGCTTGACCATGCGGCTGGTACGCGAAAACAACGCCGCGCCGATGAGCCGTTCCTGTTGCTTGACCGACTGGCTGATCCGGGCTTGGCTCACGTGGAGGCGCGCGGCCGTGCGGCCGAAATGGAGCTCCTCGGCGAGGGTGAGGAAGATTTCGATGTCGCGCAGCTCCACGAGCACGCCTCCCCGTGAGGCCAGACGTAGACCGCTGACTTTATGCGATCGCCTGTCGGACGTCCACGGCGTCTGATCGACGGTTGAGTGGTCGAAGCGATGGGGCACGCGTAGCGGTGAGGTCGCTGGCCGGTCGAGTGGGCGACCCCTTGGCTGACCATGTCCCCGGCAGGATCATGAACTGCCGCCTCCTCAACCCCGGCCCCGCTTGGCGAGACACCGACAATGTTCTTGGTTGTTGGTCCGGCTAACGCCAACTGTCCAACGGTGGCTTAGACGACATGCCCGCCAAGCGCGGCGGCAACCTGTGCCGCGGTGCCAGCATCGTCAGCCTCGATCGCCCAGCCTGGTCCAACGCCGAAGTTCTGACCCCCCATCAGCCGGAGCGATGTGATCCAGTTAGAGCGATCCGAGTCATTGCGGAAGGTCGCGAGCATGACCGCGGTGCCGTTGACCTGGCAACTACCGCTTTCGACGGCGTCGCCTACGGCGGGGTCGTTATCGCGGTCCGTGCAGCCGGCGCGTGCTTGGAGATCATCAAGTCGTGGCGGTCGATAGTCGTGGGAGCTGAGCTGCTCGCGCCCAGCGACCGCGCACACGACCACCACGGCCAGGAGAACAAGCAGGCCGAGCGCGATCCGCCACAATGGAGGTCCTGATGGGGCGTCGCCGGTGGCGAGCTGCGCCTGCGACGCCTGCATCACTTCGACTTGGGGTACGACCGCCTGCAGGGTATCGGGCCCCACGGGCTTGCTCGGGTACAGCCCGCATATGAGTCCCGACTGAGCCCGGGACAGCCACGCGGCGAGATCCTCGGCGGTACGCAACCGTAAGAAGCGCAGCATGTGTGTTTCCGGCTCTTGGATCAGGCCCAGGATTTCGTTCTCCGGTTGCGATCCGGCCGCTGCCAGCAGCTCGTGAGCGCGTGTCGCCAGCGTATCGTCAAGTGCCCGCGGTGGGTCCGGGTACAGCGTCAGCAGCGCACCCGGCTTCAACAGCGCCCGCACCGTTTCCAGTCGTGTCCCGGCGGAGACCAGGTGCCAGCGGCTCGTCGCGGCTGACCAAGACTCGAGCAACGCCAACTCGGCCCCAGTACGGTGCAGGCGCTCAGCCACGCCGTTCCAGAACCGATCGTCAGCCACGGGCAGACCAGCTACCCCACCGATCGCATCGGCGAGGGGCGGCACATCCTGCGCGAAGGCGGGATCACGGACCGGATCGACCATGTTGGCACCCCCGCTTGGACCACACCATCGGCACGAACTGTTGCGATGCGTAAGTAGACGCAGACCGCAGTATGATGGTCGTCCTTTCACAGATCAACACCGTGCAAGCACTTCCTTGGCGGATCGAACGACGGCGCGATCCGCGTGATCACAGCCCCGGCGGATGGCACGCCGCCCGGCAATGCTGATGCTGCCGATGATGCAAACAGGTCGACGAATACCTCAGGACGGGCAGCCCATGAATCTCGATCGAATACTCGGGGCAGCGACCAGCATCTCTGAAGATCTACGAACCTGGTGACTACAGGCGTACGAGCGCTCAGATCATCGGCGCGCGCGTCTTGGTATGAATCTTAGGCAGGGTCTCCGAGCAGGAGGCACTGCATAACCTTGACTTCTCGTCGGGTTTTCCCATTAGTTGCTTGTATGAGTCCGGTGAAACGTTCCGATGGGGGCCCATCTATAACCCGGCTACCAACCCTACGGGCCGAACGCGCCCTGAGCCGCGCCGAGCTGGCCCACATGGTTGGGGTCAATCCGCAAACGATTGGCGCGCTCGAACGCGGCGACCACTATCCCGGCCTTGACCGGGCAATGCGCCTGTGCGAAGTGTTCGGGCTACCCGTGGAAGCCATATTCAGCCGCGCCCCATTCGTACCGCTGTCCGACCAGATCTACCGCGCACAAGGAGGACAAGGATGAATGATCAGCGGGAGCCTCTGCTCAAGCGGATCCAGGCACGCCGGCAAGGGCAGGCCCACCGTTGGCAGAGCCGACGTGCCCGACGGTCCCTGGCAGGGTTGCTGGCCACGGCCGAACTCGTCATGCTCGCCGCGAGTCTGGCAACGCCGGCGCTCGGTAACATCACCGAGCCATACCGTCCGCACCCTGCCCTTCGATGCGGGAGTTGGACAGCCTTTGGGTGATAGCCGCGGTGATCGCAACGCCGCCTCCGGCCGTAGGCCCGATTAGTC
>JBPYFB010000251.1:0-5757 GCA_051986465.1 Rugosimonospora sp. | reverse complement strand
CTGCTCACCAGCAAACCCGAGGTCACCAGTGTGGAGCACCACGGACCGCGCGTGCTTGTCACCGGTTCGGCGGACCTGCTCAGCGTGGTCGTTCACACGCTCGCATCGGCCGGAGTGACTCCCCGGGACGTGCAGATGTCCTCGGCGACGCTGGAGGACGCCTTCGTGGCGCTGACCGGTCGCCACATCCACGACGCAGAAGACGGAGACACCCCATGATTGGACAGTGGCGGCACCGGGCGATGATTCCGCGCGCCGCGTACGGCAAGCTCCTGCTCAACGAGTTCCGGTTGACCCGCCGCACGCCGGGCGGTCTGGTCGTCGGGATTGGCGTACCGCTGGTGCTTCTGGTGATATTCGGCAGCCTGCCCGCCACGACCAAGGCGCAGCAGGCACTCGGTGACGTGAGCTTCTTCTCTCTGTTCATGCCGGTACTCATCGCATTCGCCATGGCGACGCTCGGCCTTCTCAGCATGCCCGCTCCGCTGGCCAGCTACCGCGAACTGGGTATCCTGCGCCGCCTGTCGACGACTCCGGTAAGGCCGTCCTGGGTACTCGCCGCGCAACTGACCATCAACGCCTGCGTCGGCGTCGGCACGACGGTCATCCTGGTCGGCGGCGCCATCGCTTTCGGTGTCGCCGCACCAAAAAGTCCCGCAGGCTTCGCGCTCGCGGTGCTGCTGTGCATGGCGACGATGTTCGCCATCGGCCTGTGTATCGCCGCGCTCGCGCGAACTGCGCGTGCGGCCAACGCGGTCGGCGCCGCAATGTTCTTCCCGCTCATGTTCTTCGCCGGGTTGTGGGTACCGCGGCAGGTCATGCCGCCCGTACTGCGCGACGTGAGCGACGGTACCCCGTTGGGCGCCGCGGTACAGGCGTTGCAGACCTCGGTACAGCAACACTTCCCGCCCGCCTGGACCCTTCTCATACTGGCCGGCTACGCCGCCTTGTTCAGTTGGCTCGCGGTACGCCTATTTCGCTGGGAGTAGGAACCCGCTGTCCACAGTAGACGGAACAGGGGCGGGCGCTGGGCGCCCGCCCCTGTTGTCGAGCCGCGGTCAGCTGCCGAAGTAGGCCAGCATGCGGGTGATGAAGTCGGCCTTCTGCGCCGGGCTCCCGTACTCCTCGAACGGGAAGGCGAGGAAGACCACCTTGTAGGTACCCGAGTCCACCGTAAGGCCGTCCGTCTGGCCGGCATCGTCGGTGAACGCGGGTGTCGCCGGCGCGACCGGGGTGATCTCGTCGCTGAACTCGTCGCCCTCAAGGACATCGAGGTTCAGCGGTACGGTCCCGATCCCGTCCGATACAGCACTGCCCGTTACGCCGTGCACGTTCAGGGTTCCCTTGTCGTTCTGCCGCTCCGTACCATCCCAGTCGACGTGCAGGTAATTGTGCACGAAGGCGGTGGTACCGGCGGCCTGGTCGAGCAGGTCGTCACCGGAGACGAACAGGTGACCACCCTGGTCCAGGTATGCCGCGAGCTCCGACTCATATGGCAGCAGCGGACCCGGGTACGACCGACCGGTGAACCAGACCACGTGCTTGAACGCGTTGAGGAAGTGCTGCGGCAGGCTCGACGCCTTGGCCAGATCCCAGTAGCTGAACGGAGTTCCGCTGTCGGTGAGGGCCTGCTTGTAGAAGGAGCTGGTGTCCGGGTTGCCGTTGTCGCCATCGACCAGCAGGGTGTCCACGGCGACCGCGATCGTATCGACGTTCGCAGTTCCAGTGACGGTCGGATCCCCGACCGAGGTCGCCGTGACGGTGGTGTGGTTGGTCGCGTCGTTCGCCGTACCGTCCGGCACGCTCACCCGTACGCAGATATCCGTGCTCGTACCGGAGGGGACGCTCGGCGTTGTGCTCAGCGGGTTGGTACAGGTCGCGTCGAGCACGGTGGCCGGGAACCCGCCGGCGGCCGACACGGTGTAGCTGTCCGCGTTGAAGCTGGTGTTCCGCAGGTGAACCGGGTAGTTCACCGACTGGCCGGTGTGCGCGCCGTCGACCTGCGTCGCCGGTGTCAGGGCGGCACCGTGCGCCGGCGCGATCGGTGTCACGTGCGGGCTGCTCGACGTGGTGGCGTGCTGCGCCGAGTTGACCGTGATGTGGTCATTGACGATCGAAGTCACCGAAGCCTTCAGCGAGGGCGAGATGCGTAGCGTCAGGCTCAGCGAGGCACTGCCGCCCGCCGGTACGGTCAGCCCGTTCCAGGTGACCGCGCCGCGCGCCGCGGTGCCACCGTTGCTGGCCGAGACGAAGCTCGTGTTGGCTGGCAGTGGATCGGTGACCTTGACGCCAGTGGCATCGGTGTTGCCGACGTTACGCACCTTGATGGTGTAGTTGACGTTGGTGCCCGGTCCGACCGGGTTGCCAGCGTCCGAAGTGGACTCGACCAGCGCTGGCTTCAGCGAGGGGTCGGTTGTGGTGTACGCGCCGCGGCCGTGGGTGGCGGCGGCGAGTTGCCGGTGTGACGGGTCGAAGTCGAGCGTCCACACCGAGACGAGCGGCATCCCGCTGGACAGCGGCCCCCAGTGCGCCCCGCCATCCTTGGTGACGAAGGTGCCCACGTCGGTGCCGGCGTACAGGGTTCCCGGCGTGGCCGGGTCGAGTACCACCGAGTTGACCGGCGAGTCAGGCAGGTTGCCGCTGATGTCTTGCCAGGACGACCCACCGTTGGTGGTGGCGAAGATGTGCCCCGGCCGGCTGCGGGGGGCGCCGTTGAAGCCGGCGTAGGAGACGTACGCGGTGCGCCAGTTGGAGCGGTCCACGGCGAAGCCGGTGACCGGGCGGGCCGGCAGCACCGTCTTGCCCACCCGGGTCCAGGTGGGGCTGTCGCTGCTCACCGCGTTCGGGCTGACGTACACGAAGCCATCGTCGGAGCCGGAGTAGACCGCGTCGCCGCCCTCGGCAAGGCCGACCGCGGAGAGCAGGCAACCGCGGGCCCCGTTGGGTGCCACGCCGGTGCAGCCGCCGGTCAGATCCGGGCTGATCGGTGCCCAGGTCACGTTGCCGGCGCTGGGCGCCTCGGCGTTGTTGGTGCGGTACAGCCGGTAGGTGCCGAGGAACAGCTGGTTCGGGTTGCCCTGGTTCATCACCCAGGGGACGTAGAACTCGGACCGCTCGCCGGTGTTGATGCCATGGGTGATCGACTGGTTGGCGAAGAAGCCTGGCGTGTTCCCGGTGAACCGGTATGGCGAGATGCCGTAGAAGGTACCGAAGACGAAGGCGCCGGTGTTGGGATCCACCAGCACCTGCCCGCCGTCGCCACTACCCACGTCGAACCAGGAGTCGCTTGCGACCGAGCGACGTTCGGTGCCGTTGTCCTGGCTGCCGCCCCACAAACGGGCCGGGATGGCCGGGTTGTTGGCGACGCTGGTGAATTGGGTGATGTTCAGGTTGGTCCGGTGCAGTACCGCGGCGGTGGCCGGGTCGACCGTGCCGTTGAGGTCCTGCCAGTCCACAGAGGACAGTGGGTCGCCGGCGTTGTTGCGGCCGCCGGAGGTCGTCGAGTACCACACGCCGCCGTCGTTGCCGATGACCACATTGGATGGATGGTCGGGCTGGATCGCGATCGCGTGGAAATCCGGGTGCAGGTCGTACCCGAGGCTCTTCCAGGTCTGGCCGCCGTCGGTGGAGCGGTAGATGCCGCCGGAGCCGATGTTGTAGTTGTACGAGCCGGCGATGTAGACCACGTTCGCGTTGGTCGGATCGGCCTCGACCACGTTGTCGTAGAAGCACTGGGTACCGCAGTATCCGGCGGCTTGGTCCTCACCGCTGCCGCCCGGCAGCAGCGACCAGCTGCCACCCTCGTTTGTAGACTTCCAGATCCGGCCCTGGTGGTAGCCGCCGTCCGCGTCGTAGTAGTCAAAGCCGGAGTAGAGCACCGCGGACTGCCCGGCCGGGTGGGACAGCCCGATGGAGAACCGGGTGCCGCCGGTCACGTAGTCGGCGCCGGCGGGCAGCCCACCCATGATCGGCGACCAGGTACGGCCACCGTTGGTGGACTTGTACATCCCGTCCATCCAGAAGGAGGCGTACAGGATGTTGGGGTTGACCGGGTCGACCTCGATGTCGGTCGCGCCCCGGTTCTCGTCCGTGGTGCCCTTGAGTACCTTCCAGTGTGCCCCGCCATCCTTCGACTCATAGATACCGTACATAGTGGACGTCGGCGGAGTGACCCGGCGTGCGCCGCCGCGACCGCGGCCGACGGCCAGGTACACGTGGTCGGCGTTGGTCGGGTCGATGGCGATACCGGCGCTGGAGACGCCCTTGAAGGCCGAGCCGCTGACCGGGGCCCAGGTGGTACCGCCATCGGTGGACTTCAGCACGCCGTTGCCGAAGTAGCTGTCCCCGGACAGCGCACCCTCACCGGTACCCGCGTAGACGATGTTCGCGTCGGAAGGCGCGACCTTCATCGCACCGATGGCGACGGACCGGTCATCGGTACGCGGTACCCACACGCCCGCCGTCGTGTCGTAGGTCCAGATGCCACCCTGCGCGGCGCCCAGGATCAGCCGGCCGGTGCCGGGCTGGATGGCGAGCGCGCCGATACGTCCAGAAACCGCCTCGGCACCGCCGCTGGTGCGTCCAATCTGGACGATCGGGTTGGGGCCGACCGACGCCCACGGAGCAAACGGCGTGCTGACCGGGCGGTCGTGCCGCAGTTGCCGGGTGGTGTCCTCGGCGACCGACCGGAACTGGCCGCTCTGTTCGAAGGAGAGCGGCGTATCGCCGGCGAGCCGGCGCTCGGAGTAGTACGCGTCCTGCGCGAACATCTCCGCCCGCAACTCCTCGTCGGGTTCGAGTGGCTTCGGGTGCAGCGGCACCGCCGGTGTGTCGTTGACGGGTGTGCCGGCGGCGACCGCACGCCATGGGTGTACGACCAGCCAGGCCGCGACGAGCGCGACGACGGTCACGGCGAGCGGTACGAGGTAGCGGTGGCGCAGCAGGATCCGGGGAAACACGATCAGAACCTCTCGACGGAGCGACAGGCCGACGACGGTAGGCGTCGACCGAGGGCAGGATCGCAGGGTTGGCCGCGGATGCGGCCCAAGCCTCAGACGAGAATCTTGCACACGCTCTGTCGCTTGTCGAGTGTCACTGGGTCGACCGGAGGGTCAACACAAGGGCTGTACCCGCACCGACCGTTGCGCGATGTCCACCGCGACGATGCCGAACCGGTGCCCGAGCAGCGTGGCCACCGTCCCCTGCCGGGCCGGCGCCACCGCTCCCGGTGCCGGCTGGTCGCCGCCGGGTACGCCGAGGCCCTGCCCCACCAGGAATGCCTGAAGTTGGCTGCGCCCGGTACCATTCGGCGGGAGGAAGCGGGCCCGGATCGTGATTCCACAGGCCGCGGTGGGGCGGGTCTCGGTGACGGTGAGCGTGACCGGGGCCGATCGCGACCGGCCGGTACCACTCGCCGCTGGTGCCACCGGTGATGCCGGGACCGGGCCGCCGGTGGCTACGGAAGCCGGCGTCGCGGCCGGCGTCGCGGAGCCGGCGGGCGTGGGTGACGGTCCCCTGGTACACGCGAAGACGCCGGCGAGTACGGCCGCCACCGCCGCTGCTGCCACAATTCGGGACATTCGCATATCAACGCCGCCTCCTGGCCGTACGGCCACCTTGCCCGACGCTACCTTCTCCCTGCTCGTCGCCCGCTGCGGCGGTACAGATGCAGGCAGCCCGAACTGCCCTACCCGGCTATCCATCCACTGAGGACCCGAGGTGCGAGCAAGGGCTCCGGCGGAATCGGATCGAATGATG
>JBPYFB010000250.1:0-18409 GCA_051986465.1 Rugosimonospora sp. | reverse complement strand
CCGGTCTGACCGCGCAGCACGGCAATCTGGCCGAGGTTGCTGCGCGCCGTCAACTCGGCGGCGAGGGCACCGCCGCGGACTGCCGCACCCAGAACCGCGTGGGCCGCCCGGTCCCAGCCGTGCCAATGGCCGCGCGCCCGCAGGTACCACTGGATGTGGCGCAACGTGGCGGCAAGCGCGTCAACGTCGAGGCCTGGCAGACCTGAGCACTGGATCAGGGCTCGCGTGATGTTCGCGTGCTCCCGGTCCAGCCAGGTCCGGGCGTGGCCGGGATCAGGGAACGAGTTGCCCGCACCGGCGACCGGCCGGTAGTCGGGGTGGATGGACATGGTTGCCGCAGCGCTCGTCGACTGGTACCACGCCAGCAGGCGACCGAGGGCCGCATGCGTCACATCCAGCGGGTCGATCCGCGTCGCCTTCTCCTGAGCGAACAACCGCACCAGATCGTGGTACTGATACCGCCCCGCCGCGGTCGAATTCAGAAGATTCACATCCACCAGCGCCTCAGCCGATGCCTCGGCGGCGGCCAGGCCGGTGCCGAGCAGCGCCGCGGCGGCGGGCACCGACAGGTCATCCACATCAGCGGCTGCCAGCATCCGGAATGCGATCGCCTGCTCTGCCGGGAGGCTGCGGTAACTGAGCTCGAAGGCGGCGCGAACCTGCTGGTCGCCTACGGCGAGCTCATCCAGGCGTTCGCCCTGCGCCAACCGGCTCGCAAAGGCGGCGACACTCCACTGTGGACGCGTGACGAGTCGCGAGGCGGCCAGGCGAACCGCCAGTGGGTGTTGGCCACAGGCCGCGACGATGGATCGGACCGCACCCGGCTCGGCGGCCGCCCGCTCCGCACCGATGATCTGGCGGAACAGCGCCTCGGCGTCGGCCTGTTCCATGGCGTCGAGCTGTACGCGAGCGGAGGCGGGCAGATCAGGCAACCGATGCCGGCTGGTCACCAGCACGACGCTGGCTCCGGAGGCGGGCAGCAGCGGCCGTACCTGCGCGGCGTCGGTCGCGTCGTCGAGTATGATCAAGAGTCGTCGATCGGCCAGCAGGCTGCGGTACAAGGCGATCCGGGACTCCTCGTCGGCTGGTACCGCGCTGTCCCCGATGCCCAGGTCCCGCAGGATCCGACCGGCCACCTGATCCGGCGTGGCCGGCTGGCCGCAACTGCCGTGCAGGTCCACGAACACCTGCCCGTCCGGGTATCCCGGGCGCACGAGGTGAGCTACGTGTACCGCCAGTGTGGTCTTTCCCATCCCGCCGGCCCCGGTGACGACAGCAAGCAGCGTGGCGCCGGAATCCGCGACCTGGTCGACGCTCAACACGTCGACGAGGTGCTTGACGTGCTCCCCGCGTCCCGTGAAGTCGGCGACATCGGGCGGCAGCTGGGCCAGCGGGAGGGCGGACTGCTTGACGCCATCGGACGCCGGTTGCATCAGGGCGGGGTCGGCAGTGAGGATGCGTCGATGGAGTTGTTGAAGCTCCGGACCGGGTTCAAGGCCCAAGGCATCCCGCAGCGCTCGCCGAATCGAGTGGTACGCGCTCAACGCGTCCGCCTGCCGGCCCGTCTGGTACAGCGCCGTCATCAACAGTCCGCGTAACGACTCGCCCAGCGGGTCGGCGTTCACCTGCGCAGTCAACTCGTCAAGGACCGCCGTGGCCCGTCCCCGCCGCAGCTCCAACGCCGCCCACTCCTGTACCACGAGAATCCGCAGCTGCCGCAGGCGCTCTGCGTGCCCCGCGAGGTAGGCCGAATCCAACCCCTCGAACGCGCCGCCGCGCCACTCGTCGAGTACGGCCACGTAACGATCGGCCGCTTCAGCCACGCGCCGCGCATCAGCGGCTGCCCGGGCCGCCTTCAATCCAGACTGGACGGCGTCGAGGTCCACGGCGCCCGGATCCATCCGCAACTGATAAGCCCGTCCGCGCGTCTCGATCGAACCGGCCGGGAGCAGGCGGCGCAGCGTGGAGATCAGGCCCTGCAACTGAGTCGTTGCGGTCGCCGGAGGCCGCTCCCCCCACGCCGCCGCTGTCAATCGCTCCCGCGACACGGGTTCACCGTGGTGCAACCCGAGTACTGCAAGGACGATGCGGACCCGACCTGTAGGTATCGGTACCAGCTCGCCCCGGTCCCATACGGACAATGATCCGAGCAACTGAATGCGCATACCACCAGACGTCCATCGGCCGGCCCCACGGCGCGAAGCTCAACAGCACGCCACGGTACCCACGGCCACTATTGACCCACTAAGGATTCGGTACGGTTCCGCTAAGGCCGGCGTCTCAAGCCGACTCGCGCCGGGAGGGCTCGCGTCGCGGCGGGTTGGCCGAGGCGACCGAAGATGATGACGGCGGTCGCCAGTAGCAGCGCCCCGCAGGCGGCCTGCTCGATTTTCATCCATAGCGGTAGCGGCACGAAGAAGAGCACCGCCACGATGGCGACCAGGATGACCGCGACAACGATCCGCAGCCGGAGCAACGCGCGTGGGTCACCCCTGGCGGCGCGGTTCGCGAAGACGTAGGTGAAGATCGATGTTACGGCCACGACGATGCCGCGCACCCATGCCTGCGGGTTGACCAGGTCGGGGGCGACAGTCGAGAAGGTGATGACCGCCGCGACGGTCAGCACGCTCACGGTGATGTACGCGCCGATGAGCCATTTCACGGCGCGGAAGATCGGTGTGGTTGTCATGTTGGTCCCTTCCAGACAGTTGAGGGCGGACGCCTTCGTCCGCGCTGCGCGGTCCATCGCACGACGACCCGGCCGACCGCCTCGTCGGCTTCTCGACGCTGTGCCTCAGTCATGTTCGTCAGGCGCCAGGTCACCGTCACCAACATCAAATCCGACATGGCACACTCTTTGATTCCTGCTGTGGAATCTCGGTCCGGGACGGCCGGATGCCATCATTCGATGTCATGCCTTGACGATCGCCGTGCCCTCACCACTCATCAAGGTCGAAGTGTTGCGCCGATCGTGATGTCTCAGGCAACGGTCGGCTGACCGGTTATGGTGGGTGTCGTGATCACCTGCGTCGTGCACTACACGATCAACCCCGCTCAGATCGAGGCGTTCGAACGCTTCGCCCGGGAATGGATGCGGCTCGTGGTCAAGCACGGTGGAATTCACCACGGCTACTTTCTGCCCGCGGAAGGCGCCAGCGATCAGGCCGAAGCGCTGTTCAGCTTCGAGAGCCTGGCGGCTTATGAGCGCTACCGTACCCGGTTCGGCAGCGACCCGGAGTTCGTCGCGGCCGACAAGATACGCGACGACTCCGGCTGCGTCGTGCGATACGAGCGCACGTTCATGCGCCCCCTGCTTCCGGACGACTGACCAAATCCTTGGTTGTGGGCCAGCCCGCGACCGCAGCGGTCGTAGCACCGGCATGGTGGATCCTTAGCGAGCCTCCCTACCGTTGAGACACTGTGGACACGAAGAACTCGACCCGCAGCTCCCCGGCGGCCGGCGGCGCCGCCGTCCGCTCGCGCAGACTCGCGCTCGTGGTGCTTTGCGTGATGCAGCTGATGGTCATCCTGGACGGGACGATAGTCACCGTCGCGCTGCCGACGATTCAGACCCAGCTGCACTTCAACCAGGCGAGCCTGGCCTGGGTGATGAACGGCTACCTCATCGGCTTCGCTGGTCTGCTGTTGCTGGCGGGTCGCCTCGGCGACCTGATTGGCAGCCGGAAGGTCTTCCTGACCGGGCTGGCCGCCTTCACTCTCGCCTCGCTGTGCTGCGGTGTAGCCGTCAACCAGGCCATGCTGGTCACGAGCCGGTTCGCGCAGGGCTTGGGCGCCTCGCTCGCGTCGGCCGTCATCCTTGGCATGATCGTGCGGTTGTACCCGGACTCCGGTGAACAGGCGCGGGCTATGGGCATTTACAGCTTCGTGTCCGCTGCCGGTGCGTCAATCGGCCTGATCTCCGGCGGCGTGATCACGCAGACTCTCGGCTGGCATTGGGCGTTCCTCATCAACGTGCTCATCGGCGTGGCCGCCTTCGCCGCCAGCCTCGCCGTACTCGAACCAGATCGCGGTCTGGGCCTGGACCAGGGAACGGACGTCATCGGCGCGGCGTTGGTAACGGTCGGCTTGTCGCTGGGTGTCTACGCCATCAACGCGATTGCAGATCCGGGCGGCATGGGGAAGGTCTTCACCTACGCCGCCATCTCAGCGGTGCTGATCATCGGCTTCGTGCTCCGGCAGCTGACCGCCCGGCAGCCGATGCTGCCCCTGCGGATGTTCCGCAGCTCCCGGCTGTCCGGAGCGAATCTGGTCGTGGTGCTGGTGTTCGCCGCGGGCTTCGGCTTTCAGTTCCTCAACGCCCTGTACATGCAACGGGTGCTCGGCTTCAGTTCCTTGGAGACTGGCTTCGGCTTTCTGCCCGGCCCGGTGATGATCGGCGTGATCTCGCTATGGTTCTCGGCCAAGCTGGTCGCCCGGTTCGGTACCCGCCGCACTCTGGTTTCTGGGCTCGCCGGCATCGCCGCGGGGCTGCTTCTGCTCAGCCGCGCCCCGGTGCACGGCTCGTATCTGCTCAACCTGTTGCCCGCGATGCTCATCATGGGCCTTGGCATGGGCCTGGCAATCCCGGCGACGATAATGTTGGCAATGTCCGCGGCGAAGCCCACCGACGCCGGCGTCGCCTCCGGGTTGAACAACACCGCCCAACAAGCGGGCGCCGCGGTCGGCCTGGCGACGCTGGCCACCCTGGCCGCGTCGCGCAGCAATGCACTGATCGCGAAGGGTACCCCGCACATCACCGCCCTGCGCGACGGCTACAGCCTGTCATTCCTCGTCGCCGCCGCCTTCGTCGCGACCGCGGTGCTGGTCGCGCTGCTCATGATCCGCCCATCGGCGGGCGTCTCCGTCAGCCGCCCGTGACTTCACGCGCGGTCCCGGCGGATGGCCACCCGCCGCTCCACCCGCAGCAGGTATTGCGCCCGGTCCAGCGGGTTGTCGTCCCAGCGGGGCCGGCTGGGTGGTATGCCACGCACCGGTTCGTACCGGTCGAATGTTGATTCCAGAATGCCCTCACCATGGGTCAGTTGGGGCAGGCGCAGCTCCAACTCGCGGACCAGGCCAGCCGCGATCAGACCGGTAAGTGTCCCCGTCGTGCCGCGCTCATCCCGCCCCTGCGCCACGGCGCCCAGCCGTGCCAGGGTGCCCAGTACCGCATTGAGTGTGTCGGCTGGAGCCTCGACATGGAATCGGTGAACAGGTTCGCAGACGACGGTGCCGGCTCGTTGCAGGGCGCTCATGACCACCAGGGGTACCAGCCTCCGGTACGCCACCGCGTTGGTACCCGGCGATTGATAGTCGGAGTGTGTCAGGGTCACCAGGCAGTCCGCGACCCGCCACCCGTACAACCCCTGCCGGAGAGTCCCACGTACGATCCCCTCGAGCGCGGTACGGAAGTCCTCGACCGTGTGGTAGACGTACATCGGTATCGACTCGACCGGCACGTCCAGCCGTACCGTCACGCCGGTACCGACCGGTGCTGGCTCCAGTCGAAGCCCGACCGTGGCCATGAAGGGATTGGGCTCGCGGAAGATGAACTCGGCCGCCGCCCCAGTGGCCAGCGGCCGTTCAATGTAGACGGTGGTGGTCTCCTGGAAGTCGACCTCGATGCCGTACTCGTCGACGAGCGTCGCCTGAATCACCTCCTTCTGCACCTCGCCGTATAACGAGACAGCCAGCTCCTCGCGAACCTCGTCCCATCGCAGATCGATGAACGGGTCCTGCTCGGCGAGTTGAGTCAGCGCGGTGTGTAGCGCGGCGCGATCCGTGCGGCGGCGCGGTAACACGACGGTCTCCAGCGTCGGTGTCGCGAACAGGTGCGGCTCGCCGGCGATCGGTGGTGGGACTCCGACCGGGTCGCCAATGCGTACCTCGCCCAGACCGGACAGCTTGCCGATCTGGCCCGCGCTGACCGATGCCGCCGGTAGCGCACTGCCGCCCCGGATGACCCCGATCGCGGTGACCTTCTCGCCTTCGCCGCGGCCTACGCTCACCCGGTCGCGGACCCGCAACGTTCCCGAGTACATCCGAACGTATGCGACCTTCTCGCCTGCCCTGCCCCGATCGACCTTGAATACCACGCCAGAGACCGGACCGCGCGGATCGCCGGCAACCACGGGTAGCAGCTCCGTGAGCGCAGCCACCAGGTCGCCGATCCCCGCACCGGTCACCGCGGAGCCGAAGAACACGGGGTACACCAATGTCTGCGCGGTCTGCTGGGCGAGCTCGCGGCGCAGCCGGCGGTACGGGATGACCTCATCGTCCACATAGGCCGCGAGCAACGCCTCGTCATTGTCGGCCAGTATCTCGGCCAGGCGGCTGGTGAACACCACGGCGCCCGCGTCGTACGGCACGAACGCGGCCTGCGGTGTGCCCCGCGCGGATACGGTCCCCATCGCGACAAATGCCGGGGTCAGCCGCTCGGCGATCTCGCGCAGCAGCCGCCCGTACCGCGCACCCGGACGATCGATCTTGTTGACGAACAGGAGGGTGGGTACCCGCAGCCGCCGCAGAGTACGCAGCAGCACGCGGGTCTGCGCCTGCACGCCCTCGACCGCCGAAATGACCAGCACGACGCCGTCCAGCACGCGCAGCGCGCGCTCCACCTCGGCGATCAAGTCCGGGTGTCCCGGCGTGTCGATCAGATTCACGGTGACGTCACCGACCGCGAACGACGCGACCGCCGACTTGATGGTGATGCCGCGCTGGCGTTCCAACGCCAGCGAGTCGGTCTGTGTATTGCCGTCATCGACCGTGCCAAGCTCGTCGATGACCCCTGCGAAATACAGCAGCCGTTCGGTCAGGCTGGTCTTGCCGGCGTCAACATGCGCGACAATCCCGAGGTTCAGTATGCGTGCCAAGTGTCAGGTCCCCTGGGTAGCCGGTAATCCTCCGCTCACTGGACAGGGACTTGGCGCACATGTCTAAGCTCCCAGATGCTCGACTGCATGGACTTTCCGAGTCTGCCAGGCGGCGCCAGAGGACGGCAAGCGAGATTGCCGATCCCGAATCACGGGCCAACATTGGCCGCCGGGCCCACCGACCAGTGTCGACGGGCCCGGCGACGCGGTGATGGCGAATCACTCCCAGCCGAACGTATCGGAGCTGTCCGCTACAACCGAATGGTGTGCTCCCACCGCAACCACCGCGGCTGGGCCGGCAATCGCCATAAGCAAACCGGCGAGCAATAGCGCTGACCGTACCAATGCCTTACGCACGACCCTCTCCTCTCCCGAACCGCCCGTACCGACAAGGCAATGCTTGCCTACCGCACCACGGATCCCCTACCGCCGCGCTAAGCCGGGCGTGGACTTGGCGTGACCGCACCTCTGGAAGGCGGGACCTCAGGTCGGCACGGGCGCGGCGAACTCGGCGGCCGCTGGCCCGAGCGGACCTGGACACACGCACGTTGTTTGATCTCCTGCGGGAGAACGGCGGCATGCCCCGCTGCCAAGGCACTTGGGGTGGTGTTATCGGTAACTTTCGCGTTCCGGTGGCGGCCAGCGTTCCGGATTAGCGGCGCGGCGCTGGCCCGGTCGTACTACGTACGACCAGTTGGGGAGCGGCCGTCACCCGCGGCGGCGCCGCCGCGTCCGGGTTGAGGACGTGCTGCAGCAACCCGAAGCAGTCCCGCCCGAGGCCGACGAAGTCCAGCCGCACGGTGGTCAGCGGTGGCGCGAAGAACTCGGCGGACGGAGTGTCGTCGAAACCCACCACGCTCACCCGCTCGGGAACCGCGCGACCGGCCTCGCGCAACGCGTGCAGCACTCCGAGGGCGAGGTCGTCGTTGCCGCACAACACCGCCGTCACGCGCCGGTCGGCGGCGAGCTGCCGCGCGGCCTCGTACCCCGACCGTGGCGTCCAACCGGCGGTGACCACTTCCGGGATCCGTGCCCCGGCGGACCGCAACGCCGACCGCCACCCCCCAACCCGGGCGCTCGCGCGTGTCGAGGACGGCAGCGCGACGTAATGCACCGTGCGGTGTCCCAGCTCCAACAGGTACCGGGTCGCCTCGGCCGCGGCCGCGCGATCGTCCAGAGTAACCGAGGGATAGTCACGGCGGTCCCGGGCATTGTTCGCCTCGACCGCCGCGACCACGGGAAAGCCCGGCGGGATCGCCCGCAGCGCGCGGACACCGGAGACGTCATAGGCGATCACGATGGCGCCGGACGTCGGGTCGCACGAGCGGTCGACAGCGACCCGGATGGCGGCCGGGTCGGGTGCGTCCAGCACGCCGATCCCGATATGAAAGCCGGCCGCCCCGGCGGCCTCCCCGATGCCCTGCAGCAGTGCGGCCCGGCCGTACAGGGTCGTGTTGGACGTCATCACCGTGACCGTACGGCTGCGGCCCAATGAAAGCTCCCGCGCCGCCCGGCTGGGCCGGAAGTTCAACTCCCGCACCGCATCGAGCACCCGCTGCCGGGTAGGTTCGCTGACGCCGGGATACCCGTTGATGACACGGGAAACCGTCATATGGGAGACCTCCGCGGAGCGCGCGACGTCCCGAATGCTCACCAAACCCGCCATGGCAACCATCATAAATGGCAGCACGCTCAGTACCGTCGGCTGCCAGCCGGCGGTTGTGTCTCGAGTGCGGCGCGGTCCGGTCGCGCTTCGATTGACAATCTTCGGTCTACGAGTAAGGCTTCCCCCGTCGCGATGTTAACGGTAACACGAAACCGTACTCCGTCCTGAAAGGTCCCGCCATGCCCGTCCGAAGACTGAGAGAGGCCCTGCTGGCCGCGGCCGCCGTCGTGTTGACCGGCGCCGGCGTTGTCGCCGCTGTGAGCGTCGCGCAGGCCGCCACCCAGGGCCCCTGCGACATCTACTCCGCCGGTGGTACGCCCTGCGTTGCCGCGCACAGCACCACCCGGGCCCTGTACGCCTCGTACAACGGCTCCCTGTACCAGGTCCGCCGCTCCTCGGACAACACCACCCGCGACGTCGGCGTGCTGAGCGCCGGAGGGTACGCCAACGCGGCTACCCAAGACTCGTTCTGCGCGAACACGACCTGCGTCATCACCATCATCTACGACCAGTCCGGCCGCGGTAACAACCTCACGCAGGCACCCGGCGGTGGGGCGGCCGGCGGACCGGACAACCTCGCCAACGCGACCGCCGCACCGATAACCATCAACGGCAACAAGGCCTACGGTGTCTACATCCCGTCCGGCACCGGCTACCGCAACGACCACACCAACGGCATCGCCACCGGTGACAACCCCGAAGGCGAGTACGCCATCTTCGACGGCACGCACTACAACGGCGGCTGCTGCTTCGACTACGGCAACGCCGAGACCAACAACAACGACGATGGCAACGGCACCATGGAAGCCATCTACTTCGGCAACATCAAGGTCTGGGGTTACGGCACCGGCAACGGCCCGTGGATCATGGCCGACATGGAGAACGGCCTGTACTCCGGGGTCAACGCCGGCTTCAACGCCAATGACCCGACCGTGAACTACCGGTTCACCACCGCCATCATCAAGGGCGGAGCCAATCAGTGGGCCATCCGGGGCGGCAACGCGCAGTCCGGTGGGTTGTCGACCTTCTACAGTGGACCGCGCCCCAACGTCTCGGGCTACAACCCGATGAAGAAGCAGGGCGCCATCATTCTGGGCATCGGCGGCGACAACAGCAAGGGCGCGGCCGGTACTTTCTACGAAGGCGTGATGACCTCCGGCTACCCGTCAGACGCCACCGAAAACTCGGTACAGGCCAACATCACCGCCGCCGGCTACGGCTCCTCGGGCAGCAGCACCGGCGGCAGTGGCCAGGAGATCGTGGGCAGCGCATCGGGTCGGTGTATCGACGTGCCGAACGCGACCACGACCAATGGCACCCAGGTGCAGCTGTGGGACTGCAACGGCAACTCCAACCAGCGCTGGACCTACACCTCCAGCAAGCAGCTCATGGTGTACGGCAACAAGTGCCTCGACGCCAACGGCAAAGGCACGACCAACGGCACCACGGTCATCATCTGGGACTGCAACGGCCAGACCAACCAGCAATGGAACCTCAACTCCAACGGTTCCATCACTGGAGTGCAGTCCGGACTGTGCCTGGATGCCGTAGGCGCAGCCACCGGCAACGGCACCAAGATCCAACTGTACAGCTGCTGGGGCGGCTCCAACCAGCAGTGGAGCCTACGTAGCTAACCGACCCGCGACTGGGTCAGGCAAGCGCCTGGCCCAGTCGCACGGGTGGTCCACACCCCGACCACAGACGCTTCCGGCGGGGTTGTCCAGCGCTGACCGTCCACAAGGGAGGGAGTTTGCATTCAGGTACGTCGCGAGGCGGCGGGTGCCGGTCCGGTACTGGCGCGCAGCGATATGGGTGGGGCGAGCAGGACGTGCCGCGGTGGCGACTGCGGCGCGGCGATCCGCTCAACGAGCAGGTCGACCGCTTGCGCACCCATCTCCAGGGCGGGCACGTCGGCGGAGGTCAATGGTGGACGGAAGTCCTCCGCCCAGTGCCGGGCAGCGACACCGACGAGCGAGAAGTCCCGCGGCACGGCCAATCCGGTCGCCTCCAGCCCGCGCTGGATACCGGGCAGCGCCGCCTCGTTCACGGTGGCGACCGCCGTCACCTCTGGATGGTCGCGCAGAATTTCGGCGATACACGCTTCGCCGCCCGCTGCGTCGTCGGGGCAGCAGTAGTCGACACCCTGCAGCAGGCGTGCGGCCAACGCCTCGCCGAACCCCGCCAGCGCCCGGTGCGCCGGGCCGTACCCGACGGCCACCAGCTCGGCGGAGCGGTTGATCAGGGCTATGTGCCGGTGTCCCAGGTCCGCGAGGTGGTGGACGCAGCGCGCCATGAGGGAGGAGTAGTCGACATCGATCCAGCACGTGTCGCCGGATCGGCTCGTGCGGCCGATGGTCACGAACGGCAGCCCGGTCTGCCGCAACCGGCTCACCCGATCGTCCTCAAGCCGTATCTCCATCAGGATCGCGCCGTCCACGCGGCGGCCCGAGATGATGCGCTCGAAGGACCGCTCGTGGTCACCACCGGACGGTGAGAGCAGCACGTCCAGATCGGCCCGCGCGGCGGCCTCGACGACGCTGGCCACGAAGCCCAGTTGCATGTCGGTCAGGCGCCGGCTGGCCGGCGGGATGACCAGTCCGATGGTACGGGTGCGGCCCTCCTTGAGCGCGCGGGCGGCGGCGTTGGGCCGGAAGTCCAGTTCCTGGATGACCTGCTGGATGCGCTGACGGGTCGCCTCCGACACGGTCCGCTTGCCGCTCAGCGCGTACGACACAGTGCTGCGCGACACGCCCGCTCGGCGCGCGATCTCCCCGATGTTCATCCGGCGGACTCCTCGGGATCGATTCGACGGACCGGTCTCGTTGAGGCACCGTGCGCCCCCACGTCGTCGAACTATAGCCCGGCGTCAGGCTCGAACTCTTCGACTGCCTGCTGCGGACACCCTGCTCTGCCCTGCGCCAGGGGTTTGTGACGCACCGTGTCTCGACCGGCTACAGGCTCTATTGACCGGGTGCCCATCGCCGACCTATCCTTCTTCGAACCGATTCGCGAACCGATTCGATCGATGCCCGGCACAGCCATGCCCGGTGCTCGTCACGCCCTCGCTCGGCGTTTTCGGGCTGGCGCCGCTGCGGCTCTCTGGCGAGCCCGGCCGCCGGAAACACCGGTACCGCGTTGCTGGTTGTCGCTCAGCGCTTTGTCACCGCCGGCGTGAGCGCCGGCGCAGTCAAGAACTGAACGATCAGGAAGGGCCGCCATGACCTTCGCCCCATCCGGGCCGACCTTCTCCGTGCGGGAAATCCCGTTCAGCTACCACGGATCCTGGTTCGGCATCTCACCCGTCATTGGGGAAGGGGCGTACGCGGACGACCTGCACCTGGTATCCCACCAGATTGGAATGCACCCGGTGCTGCGGCTGGTACCCACGCACGCGGACGGCTCGGTCCGCACCACCGTGGCCGCCACGCCCGGCCGGCTGGTGTGGTCGCACGGCTCCGGTCAGATCAGCGCGGCGTACGAGACAACCGACACCGTCCGGTTGCGCGGTGAGGGGCTGGGAATGCGGGTACTCGCCGCCGCGCCGGAGCTCACCCCGTTTCGGGGCACCTACCTCTACCGCGAACCGGCCGATGGCGCCCACGTCTTCACGGTGTACGAGACCGGGCGGCGCTACCGCGTCACGCTCCTGTCCGGCGGTGTCTCGCAGGTGTCCGGCTCGCAGGCCCTCGGCGTCGCGGAGCGCGGTGTGAGCCTGCCGGACGGCGAGTGGGAAATCGCCATCGAGGAGTACACCGGCGCGCGGCCCCCGTACACCGCGTCGGCGCGGTTCGACCAGGTCGCCAACGCGGCTCAGGAAAGCTTCGACGCATTCCTCCACGCGGTGGCACCGTGGCGCGGCGAGGACACGCCGGCCGCGGCACTGGCCGCCTACGTCCTCTGGTCGGCGACCGTCCGCCCGGCCGGGTTCATCACCCGTCCCGCTGTGCTGATGTCCAAGCACTGGATGGACAAGGTATGGAGTTGGGACCACTGCTTCAACGCGCTCGCGCTGACCGGTGGGCGGCCGGAGCTGGCCTGGGACCAGTTCAAGATGGTCTTCGACCACCAGGACGAGGCGGGCTGCCTGCCGGACTCGGTGACCCACTCGGAGGTCCTGTACAACTTCGTCAAACCCCCGATCCACGGGTGGGCACTGCGCCAGCTGCGTACGCAGGTACCGCAGGGGTCCGATCGCGCGGAGCTGGCCGAGGTGTACCAACAGTTGGAGCGCTGGACCACGTTCTGGCTCACCGCCCGCCGCGCGCCCGGCCAGCATCTGCCGCACTACCAACACGGCAACGACAGCGGCTGGGACAACGCCACCACGTTCGACCCGGAGCGCGTCGTGCAGAGCGCCGATCTGGCTACCTTCCTGACGTTGCAGATGCGCGAGCTCGCGGATATCGCGGCGGAACTCGGTGACCGCGCCACGGCGAGACGGTGGGCCGGCAGCGCGCAGGAGATGTGTGACGAGATGCTGCGCGACCTCTGGGACGGCGATCGGTTTCTGGCGCGCGGGGTCGAATCGGGCCGCACCTGGCACAGCGCCAGCCTGCTGGACCTCATGCCCATCGCGCTAGGCGCCAGCCTCCCCCGGGCGATCCGCGCCGCGATCGCCCGGCGCATCTGGGGCCACCTCACCGACTATGGTCTGGCCACCGAGAGCACATCGTCGCGCCACTACCAAGCGGACGGCTACTGGCGCGGGCCGATCTGGGCACCCGCCACCGTACTGATCGAAGACGGCCTGCGTCGCGGCGGGTACCACGGGCTCGCCGACACCATCAGCGCCCGGTTCCGCAGGCTGTGCGAGAAGTCGGGCTTCGCGGAAAATTTCGACGCCCGCACGGGAGCCGCCCTGCGTGACCGCGCGTACACCTGGACCGCCAGCAGCTACCTGATCCTGGCCGCCGCGAGTGCTCGGCGCCAGGGCGCACTCGGCGTACCGGCGCGGGAGGTCTCGGCGGCCGGCTGAAGTACGGGCAGGTACGGCGGTCCCCGCGGTGGCGCCATCCCGGTGCGGGCGGGCATTCGCCACCGCGGGAGCCTTCCAATGGCCGGCCCACCGCCGCGATCAGATCGCCGTGATTGTCCACTGGTTGTTGGTGTTGCTGTTCGGCGTCCAGAGCACCACGGTCGAGCCGGCCGTGGTGCTGCCGGCACCGTCCAGAGCGGTACCGGTCCCCCGATTGACGATCTGGTACCGGCCGCTACCGGCGTCGTTGAGTCGCCACTGCTGGTTGTTGCCGCCGTTCCAGGGCGCCTGCATGGCGCTCGCGCCGTTGCTGGTGTTGCCCCAACTATCGGCGACCATTCCGTTGGTGTTGTTGACGATCCGGTAGTAGCCGCCACCCAGGTCCACGAGTTGCCACTGCAGGTTGGTGCTGCCGTTCCAGCTCCACTGCTTGAGCACCGAGCCGGAAGCGACGTTGCCGCCGCTGTCCAACGCGAGACCGCTGGTCACATTGGCGATGCGCACCCAGCCGGTGGGTATGGTGCTTGCGACGGTGATCGTCCATTGGTTGTTGGTGTTGCTGTTCGGCGTCCAGAGCACCACGGTCGAGCCGGCCGTGGTGCTGCCGGCACCGTCCAGGGCGGTACCGGTCCCCCGATTGACGATCTGGTACCGGCCGCTACCGGCGTCGTTGAGTCGCCATTGCTGGTTGTTGCCGCCGTTCGACGGCGCCTGCATGGCGCTCGCGCCGTTGCTGGTGTTTCCCCAACTATCGGCGACCATTCCGTTGGTGCGGTTGACGATCCGGTAGTAGCCACCGCCCACATCGACCAGTTGCCACTGCAGGTTGGTGCTGCCGTCCCAGCTCCACTGCTTGAGCACCGAGCCGGACGCGACGTTGCCGCCACTGTCCAACGCGAGACCGCTGGTCACATTGGCGATGCGCACCCAGCCGGTCGGAACGGGCGCGGAGCCCAGGGTGGGGATCTGGCCGGAGAAGGTCAGCTTGACCACGTAGGCCGGCGCGCTGAACGGTGCGCTGGCCGAAGGCATTGTGATGTGCAGGCCGCCACCGTCCTGGGTGGGGCGGGGCAGGTTGGTGTACGACCCCGCCGTGGAACCCAGCAACTGGGCGGAGGTCAGGCTGCTCACGTTGAACTGGTTGGCGTTCAGGGTGGTGATGGTCAGCGTGCTGCCCGGCCATCCCAGCACGGTGGCGTACAGGATGGTGTTGTCCTTGCTGCGGGTGAACCGGATGTCCCTGTTGGTGCCCGCCGTCGGCCCCGAGAAGGAGCCGCCGCCCATCTGCGTCGGCCCCTCGCCGAAGCTCGCCCAGGCACGGGTGGCATAGATGGACTCGCCGAACCGCTTGAGGTAGTCCCCCATGCCCAGCAGGATGCTCTGCTGCCCGGACGGGATGGTGCCGTCGGCCATCGGCGCGATGTTCAGCAGCATGGTGCCGTTCTTGCTGACCCGGTCGATCAGCGAGTGCAGCATCGCGGTGAGCGAGTAGTAGCCGATGCCCACGGTGTAACACCAACTGGAGCTGGAGATGCTGTCATCGGTCAGCCAGTATGGCGTCTGGATGCCGGCCGGGCCGCCGCGCTCGAAGTCGAACACCTCGCCCAGGTTGTCCAGCCCGTCCTTGTAGGTGGCGACCACGTCCTTGTTCCACGCCACGGCCTGGTTGTAGTAGTGCGCGAGGAAGTTCAGCCGCTGTGACTCCTGTACCAGATTCAGGTCGAAGTCCTGCCACACGATGTCCGGCTGGTACCCGTCGATGACCTCCTGCAACTTGGCGTACCACAGCTGGTTCTCCGCCGTGGTGCCCTGCTGTGCGTAGAGCTTCTTGAGGGTGGCCGTGGACTGCGACGGCACGTGATCGTAGTAGCCGTTGAAGTGGTACGCGTGATGCAGGGCCGTGAGCAGTTTCAGCCCCTTGCCGCGGATCGCGTCGGCATGCAGCCGCAACAGATCCAGCCGCGGTCCGGTCGCGACCGAGTTCCACTCGTTGCTGGCGCTGTTCCACATCGAGAATCCGTCGTGGTGCTCCGCCACCGGGCCGGCAAACCTCGCGCCCGCGTCGGCGAACAACTGGGCCCAGGCGTTGGGGTCCCAGTTGCCGCCGGCCGAAACCAGCTTCGGTGCGAACTGCACGAAGTTGCCGGCCTTGTCGCGAGCCCCGTTGATGAAGTTGTGGTACGGCCACACCGACGGGTCTCCATACGTGGCGATGTGGTGGGTGTTGCAGTCGTCGCCGGAGATGTACATCCGGCGGGGGTACCACTCGTTGCTGTACGCGGGGACGCTGAACGCGCCCCAGTGGTAGTAGATGCCGAACTTGGCATCCTGGAACCATTCGGGGGCCGGTGGGTGCTGGTCGACCGACGGCCAGCTCGCCGTGTAGCTGCCCGGACCGTTCGTGGCCCACACGGCGCCGACTCGCGACAGGCCGGCGGCGGCGCCGATCCCGGCGGCCCCCGCCGCGGAGAGCAGGCCGCGGCGGGTCATCCGGCTGAAGGACCTGGACATGACGGGACGTCTCCTAGGGTGTGGTTGTCGCTCGGCGTCAGCTGCGTAGGCTCCACTGCTGGTTGGAGCCGCCGTTGCAGGACCAAAGGATGATCTTCGTACCGTTCGCGGTCGCGGCGGCGTTGGCGTCCACGCACAATCCCGACTGCACTCCGGTGATGGTCCCGTTGGCGTTGACGTTCCACTGCTGGTTCGCCTGGCCGTTGCAGTCCCAGATGATCACGGACGTGCCGTTGCTGGTGCCCTGACCGTTGGCGTCGAGGCACTTGTTGCCGTACACCATCAGCTGCTTGCTGGCGGTGTAGGTCCACCGCTGGTTCGAACCACCCCAGCAGTCATACAACTGGACCTGCGCACCGTTGCTCGTGCTCTGGCCGGTCACGTCGAGGCACCGACCGGACGCCGCGCCCACGATCTCCACGTTCTGCTGGCCGCCGCTGGACCCGGTGCTGCCGTAGCCGGCCGCGACGATGCTGGCCTGTACCGCGTTCTCGGTGGCGTCGGACGGGTACCCGGCCGTGATCGCGCCCTCGAAGAACTCACCCACCCCGCTGACGCTGTTGTCGCCGCCGGTACCCAGCAACAGGGAACTGTCGGTCTTCATCGGCGAGTACCCGTTGGGCAGCGCGCCGGAGTACGGGGTGGTGAGCCCACCGCTGGTCGCGTTGCCGTACTTGAGGGTGAAGTTGCTGGTGCCGTTGTTCTTCTCCCAGGCACTGACGAAGGGGAAGTGCACACCGGAGTTGTTCGAGTCCTTGTTGGAGCCGGTGTTGGTGTGGTACATGCCGTTCTCCAGGTCGGCCTCCACCCACGGGCCGCTTCCTACGCAGTTGCCGAACCAGCACGCGGTACCCCAGTAGATCGAGTTCATCGTCGCGTTGCCCGTATCGGTGTGCGAGTTCTCGCCGCTGCCGTAGTCGAAGCAGCACCACTGGTTGACGTAGTTCGAGGAGGTGACCATGTAGATGCCTTCTGGCTGCGAGCCGGTCGGCGCGCCCTTCGCGTTGTCCACTCGGTACCCGACGCCCTGGTTGACCTTGATTCCGTACGCCTGGTGGCCGGCGATGGTCACCGGCAGAGCCATGGCATCCGCGCCCACGTCCGCCCCGTTGGCTCCAGGGCCTTTCCAGTAGCCGCCCCAGGAGATCGGTAGGTCGTTGTGGTTGGCGGTCTGGTCGTAGATTTTCGTGACGGTGCACGTGGTCCCCGAACAGAAGGACACCTGCGGAGCCGCGTTCACGTAGCCGCCCGCGGAGAGCAGGCCGACGTTGAGGTAGCTGTGGTCGGAGGCGCGCTGCACCTGGTACAGCGGCCCGTTGTACGAGCCGAGCAGCGCCCTGGTGGTGCTGTGCGCCGCGATGCACGGGGTACCGCCGGTGGCGTAGATGTCGCACGGAAGCGACGTGGCCGCCTGCGCTGTCGTGGCCTGCACGGTGAACGAGAGCGCCGCGGCGCCGACAAGTACGCCGGTCGCGACCAGCAGCCGCAGGAGCCGGCTGCGGTTCGGCCCACCGCTCGTGGAGCTGGTAGCCCGATGGAGACGGATCGGTAGGAGCTTCACGTTACTTCCCCTCGCTCTGCGGGACGGGTGGGGCTTGGTCGTTGGCGGACCGGGCTGAGCGGCGGTACACCGGAACTTTCGGTTGCCGTTCACCCGGATTCTGTTACCGGTAACAGCATTGTGCGTCAGGGCAGTCCGAGCGATATGACAATGAAGTGCGCGGCACGTAGTCTCCTTCCACGCGCTCACCGGACCAAGCGGCCGATGGTAGTCGCCGGCTGGTCGGGCGGCCCGAGCTTGAGGAGTCATCGAGGATGCCGAATCGATTCGACCAGACCCTAAGTCGGCTCGTTGTGGGTGTCAAGCGGGGCTGGTCCGGCGCAACTGCCAAGGTTAGCGACGAAGAACGGTGTCATGGGACGCTCACCGAGGGATAGATCCACGCCGCTTGACACCTGCCCAGTGGGCACCTACGTTGCGTCGAATCGGTTCGCAGACGCGGCCGCTCCGCCGTGCCTGACAGACGGCGACGTCGAGCCTGTGCCGCATCCAGTACCGGTATCAGGGCCTGAACTCGGGCGGCGACCACAACGGGTTGCCGTGAACAGTCCACACCCCTCAAGGAGAACCATGAACAGACCAGCTCGACCCCATCGCAGACGCACCTTCACCCTGGGGTCCATCGCTGTCACCGCGCTCGCCGTGGCCGGTGTGACCCTCCTGCTGCCCAATCTCGCTCAGGCGGCGACCACGCTGGGTGCGCAGGCGGCGACCACGGGACGGTATTTCGGTACCGCGGTGGCCGCCGGTAGGCTCGGCGACTCGACGTATGTGTCCATTCTGGACCGTGAGTTCAACATGATCACCCCCGAGAACGAGAT
>JBPYFB010000249.1:0-11767 GCA_051986465.1 Rugosimonospora sp. | reverse complement strand
TCCTCGACAGCCTCGACGGCATCGTCTTCACCGGCGGCGCCGACGTGGGCCCCGACCTGTACGGCCAGCCGCCCCATCGGACGACGCGGCCGCGGCCCGACCGCGATGCCGCGGAGTTGCTCCTGCTGCGCGCCGCCCTCGCCGCCGACCTGCCGGTCCTGGGCATCTGCCGTGGCATGCAACTGATGGTGGTGAACGCCGGTGGCGACCTGCACCAGCACCTGCCCGAGGCGCTCGGCCACGCCGGCCACCGCCCAGGCGGCAGCGAGCCGGGTGGCAGCGAGATGGGCGAACATCCGGTCCGGCTGGCCCCCGGGTCGCGCTGCCACGCTCTGCTGGGCGACGAGGTGACGGTCAACTCCTTCCATCATCAGGGGGTGGCGGACGCGGGCGCGCTCACCGCCGTGGGCTGGTCCCCGGCGGACGGGTTGGTCGAGGCGGTCGAGGATCCCGCGCGCCCGTTCGCGGTGGGCGTGCAGTGGCATGTGGAGGAGATGGCCGACCGCCGGCTGTTCCAGGCTTTGGTAAATGCGGCGATGAGCCGCCGCGGCTGACTACGCTGGTCGCATGGGACAGGTGTACGAGGCGATCGACGAACGGCAGCGCGAGTTCATCCTGGCGCAGCCGGTGTTCTTCGTGGGCAGCGCTCCGTCCGATGTGGACGGTCATGTGAACATCTCACCGAAGGGTCTCGCCGGCTCCCTCGCCGTACTCGGCCCGCACCGGGTGGCCTACCTCGACTACGGCGGCAGCGGGGTGGAGACCATCGCGCATCTGCGGGACAACGGGCGCATCGTGCTGATGTTCTGCGCCTTCGCCGGACCGCCCAAGATCCTGCGCCTGCACGGCCGGGGTCGCGTCCACTACCCGGGGGATCCCGGGTTCGACGAGGTGTGCGCCGAGTTCCCGCCGCCGCAGCCGGGGCTGCGCAGCGTCATCGAGGTGGAGGTGACCCGGGTCAGCGACTCGTGCGGCTACGCCGTACCGACCATGACCTACGAGGCCGAGCGCGACCTGCTGCCGCGCTACTGGGAGCGCAAGTCGCCGGAGCAGGTCGCCGAGTACCAGGAGCGCAAGAACGCGACGAGCATCAACGGGTTGCCCGGCATGCCACTGGATAAACTCGTGGGATGAATGTCCGTGCTCCGCTCGCACCCGGCCGCGTCGGCCCCTGGCGCCAGGTACCGCCGAGCATTATCCGCCCCGAGTACGTGGGCAAGAAGGGTCCCCGCCCGTACAAAGGCTCCTACGTGCAGCGGCCGGAGACCATCGAGAAGATGCGGGTGGCTGGCCGGCTCGCGGGCCAGGCCACCGCGCTCGCGGGCGAGCACTGCAAGCCGGGCGTGACCACGGACGAGATCGACCGGGTGGTGCACGAGTTCCTCTGCGATCACGGTGCGTACCCGTCGACCCTGGGCTACCGGGGCTTCCCCAAGTCGTGTTGCACATCACTCAACGAGGTGATCTGCCACGGTATCCCCGACTCCACCGTCATCGAGGACGGCGACATCATCAACGTCGACGCCACGGCCTACCTCGACGGCGTGCACGGCGACACCGACGCGACCTTCTGCGTTGGCAACGTCTCGGAGGAGGTGCGGCTGCTCGTCGAGCGCACCCACGAGGCGATGATGCGGGGCATCCGGACGGTGGCGCCGGGGCGGCCGCTCAGCGTGATCGGGCGGGTCATCGAGGCGTACGCGAAGCGCTTCGGGTACGGCGTCGTACGCGACTTCACCGGCCACGGCATCGGCGAGACGTTCCACAGCGGCCTGTACATCCCGCACTACGACAACCCCTCGCTCACCACGCCGATGGAGCCGGGGATGACGTTCACGATCGAGCCGATGATCACGCTCGGTACCCACCTCTACGACACCTGGGCCGACGGCTGGACGGTGGTGACCAAGGACCGGAAGTGGACCGCCCAGTTCGAGCACACCATCGTGGTGACCGAGGACGGCGCCGAGATCCTGACACTGCCGTGACGGGAGACACACGATGACCGAGACGGAGTCGTCCGACCCGACCCCCGCCGCGTACCTCCCCGACCACCACGCCGATGTCTCCGGCGGCTGGCTGCGCCCGGCCGTGTTCGGCGCGATGGACGGCCTGGTGACCAACATCGCGCTGATCGCCGGCGTGGGCGGCGGCGGGGCCTCCGCCAAGAACGTCGTGCTGACCGGCTTCGCCGGCCTGGTCGCCGGCGCGATCTCCATGGGTCTCGGCGAGTACACGAGCGTGCGCACGCAGAACGAGCAGGTCGCCCACGAGGTGGCGAAGGAGCGCCACGAGCTGGAGCACAACCCGGAGATCGAGGCCGAGGAGCTGGCCACGATGTGGATCAACCGGGGCCTGCCGCCCGACCTGGCGCGGCAGGTGGCGACCGTCGTGGGCAGCAATGTGGACGAGGCTCTGCGGGTACACGCGCAGGAGGAACTGGGCGTCAACCCGCACGAGGTACCGAGCCCCTGGGTCGCCGCGATCTCGTCGTTCCTGTGCTTCTCCGCCGGCGCCCTCGTACCGCTGCTGCCCTACATCGTCGGCGCGCGCGAGCTGTGGCTCTCGCTCGTGGTCGGCGGTGCGGGGCTGTTCGTCGCCGGCGCGCTGACCGCCCGGTTCACCAGCCGGCGGTGGTGGTCGAGCGGCCTGCGGCAGTTCGCCCTCGGCCTGGCCGCGGCGGGCGCCACGTACGTGATCGGCAAGCTCATCGGCGTCAGCGGTATCGGCTAGCGGCGAGCGGCTCACGAGGGCCGGCGGAACGCGCTACTGGAACAGGTCCTCGACCGCCCCGTCGACCGGGCGACCGCGCCGTTTCAGCTCCTCGGCCTGGGTGCCTAGGCGCTCCGCCAGCTCCAGCAGGTTGGTACCGGCGGTACCGGTGCGCCGGGCCGCGTCCGCGGTGTCGAGGAAGTACGTGCGGGTCAGCAGGCCGTCCACGATCGCGCCGCCCACCCGGGCGTCGCACAGCGCCACGATCGCCGCATCCGTCTCGTGCCGGCCGGCCAGGCTCTGTGCCCGGGCGTGCGCCCGTTGCGCGTGGTACCACGCCTCCCTGGCCAGCGCCGCGAACTCGGACGCGCCAGCCTCGGCCAGCCGCGCCAGGTGCGCGTCGCGCAGCTGCTCGAACCAGTCCTCCGGATCGAAGGTGACCCGGGCCGTCACGTACTGGTCAGCCGCGAGCGGCCAGGCGGTGGTGAGGGTACGGGCGTGCCGCAGGTACTCGTGGGCACTGATCACCACCACCTCGGCCACCCGGCCAGCCACGCGGCGCGTGGCCGGCCGGGGACCGGTACCCGACTCGTACGTCACGACCACCAGGTTCACGCCGGTGTCCTCGGAATCGTCGCCGTGGGCCAGCGCGCCGTGCACGCCGACCGCGAGCACGTCGGCGGAGAACCGCCGGCGTACCGCCTCCGTGATCTCTTCGGCGAGGACCCAACCCGGCCCGCCGTCGTGCGGGTTGTGCGACACGAAGGCCATTGTGATTCATGTATGGGCTCAGCCGGGCCCACACCAACGGATGATCATCGTTCCCCCCTTCCGAAGTCTCTCCTATCGGACTTCAGGGTGCGGGCCACCCGGCGGGTACCGGCCGGTGCGCTCGCGCGATGGCACGCATCTGGGAGTGTGCTCACGTCGGGCGGCGCGCCTCGATCGGCAGGCGGGACCGGGTGAGCAGGCCAGCGGAGAGCATCGCGACCGCCGGTACGGCCAGCAGCGCGATGCCGAGGTTGAGCCACGGCACCACGAGCGGGAACGGGGTCGGTGCCGGCCACTGCTGCGTCCAGGGCCGGTTGAGCGCGACGAGTACCGCCAACGCCGCGCCCAGCCCGGCGAGGCTGCCGAGCACGGAGCCGAGTACCGCGATCACGCCGGACTGGCTGAGCGACAGTACCCGCCGCACCCAGGGCGCCGCGCCGACAGCGGCCAGGGTGGCGATGGCGGCCCGGCCGTCCGCCGCGGCGAGCCCGGTCGCGATGCCGGCGGCGCCGAGCGCGATGGCCGCCGCGACCAGGGCGAGGATGAACGCCATCGGGTCGGCCGAGGTGTGCGGTCCGCGTTCGATGTCAACGTGGTACTGGCTGGACAGCGCCCCGATTGCCGCGGTCGCCCGGTCCCGCTCGGCCTGGGTCGGCATCCGCGAGGTGACGGCGACCAGGCCACTGGGCTCCTCGGCGAGGCCGGCCCCGGCCAGCGCCGCCCGGGACACGATCGGGTCAAGCCGGGCGCGGTCGAGGCCGGTGTGCATCGCGTACCCGGGCACCGTCACCGTGTGGCCGGAATCGACGCCGTCCCGCGTCGTGACGAGCGTGGCCCGCCCACCGACCAGGTAGCGCGGGTCGCCGACCAGCACGCCACCCGCGCGCAGGGTGGCCAGCGCGGCGGCGACGTCATCAGCGCGGCCGGCGGTGAGCGCCGTGACCGCCGCGCCGTCGTCCACGATCGCCGACCCGCTCGGCCCGTACTGCCAGGAGCTGCCGTTCGCGTCGCGGCAGCGCGGGTCGCGGGCGGCGGCGCGCTGCTCGGCGTGGGACAGCGGCCCGCGCGCCAGCGTGTACGGGCAGGCCCGGTCGGCGGGCATCCGCAGGATGAGCTGGCAGTCGTGGCTGGCACTGGCCGGGCAGGTGGCGTGGGCCAGCGGTACCACCGCGCTGGTCGGCAGCGTGTCGCGCAGCACCTGGCTGACCGCCCCGACCCGCAGGTCGCCCGGCCTGTCGATGTTGTAGGCCATCGCGTACCCGGTGGGCAGGCTCTGCTGGTACTCGGCCACGTCCCGTTGGTGCGACGCACCCAGGTACACGGCGATCGCGATGCTGCCGGCGACCGCCGCCATCACCGCGGAGATCGCCGGTGCCGCCGCGGTCCGGTTGCGGGCGCTGTCCCGCAGCGCGATGCGGGGCGCCGCGGGCAGCAGCCGACCGGCCCGCGCGACCAGCCCGACCAGTGCCGGGGTGCACAGCACGAGCCCCAGCTCGCTGACTGCCAGCCCACCGACGATGAGGTTCGCCGAGGCGCGCATGGCGCCGTACCCGGCGGCGAACACGCCGAGCGCGCACAGGCAGAGGCCCGCCAACACCCACCGCTTGCGCGAGCGGGTGACCCCGCGCCGGCCGGCGAGCGCCGCCACCACGTCCTGCTTCGCCGCGATGAACGCCGGTACCAGTGCGGCCAGCACTCCGGTCAGGATCGCCAGTGCGGCGATCGCGAGCAGCGCGGCGGGGTACGCCCGGTACCCGCCCGCCCGGTAGTGGGTGAGGTGCTCCTCCAGGAGCGGCCGGCTGGCGAAGGCCCCGGCGATCCCGACCGCGATCCCCAGTACGCCCGCGACGAGCCCGAGCAGTACGCCGTCCGCGAGTACCAGCCGGCGCAGCTGCGCGGGGGTACCGCCGTTCGCGGCGACCAGCGCCAGGTCGCGCTGGCGGCGCCGGGCACCGACGGCGAAGGCCGGGCCGGCGAGCAGCACGATCTCCAGCAGCGCGACGCCACCGACGACGCCGCCGAGCGAGAGCGCCGCCGCGCCGGCGCGGGTCACGTCCCGAGTGGGTGGTGGGTCGAGTATCACCGCCCGCGACAGCACCACCATGCCCCGCTGGTTCAGCGCCTGTACCTGGCCGTACGGGACGGCTTGCGGGGTGTCCACCAGCCAGCCGGCGTCCTGCGGGTTGCCCTGGTCGTCGGGGCGGGCACCGGGTACCGCCTCCGGGCGGAACACCAGCTCGTCCCGTAGCCGGGCGGGAAGCTCCACGATCCCGACGACGGTGAAGGTACGGGTACCGCTGGCCAGCGCGACCCGCCCACCGAGGCGTACCCCCAGCCGGGACAGCGCGGACCGGCTCGCCGCGACCTCGCCGCCATTCGCCGGTACCCGCCCGGCGAGCAGTGTGACGATGTGGCGCGCGAGCGGGTCCCCGGCGTCCAGCCCGATCGCGTCGAGGTCGCCGACGCCGGTGGCGGTACGCATGTGCACGCTGCCGTGCGTGTACCGGATCGCCCGGGTACCGGCCGGAAGCGCGGCGAGCAACTGGGCCGTGCTGTGCACCCCCGCCCGGGTATGGCGGCCGAACCCGTACCCGAAGTCATCCGGTACGGGCTGCTCGAGCGGCCCGTCGAACTGCCAGCTCACGTACGCGTCGCCGGTACCCATCAGGCGGTCGGCCCGCTCCGCCCTGGTCAGGTGGAACATGTCGTAGTTCACCGCGGCGTACGCCAGGAACAGTACGGGCAGCGCGATCATCGCGACCACCAGCGCGGCGCGGCCCTTGGCGCGGCGCGCCTCGCGTTGAGCCACCCGCAGCGCCGCCCGCCAGGTAGCGAAATATCCGGTCATGACGCCGGGCCGGCGCGCAGCAGTTGCTCGGGCTGGGCGAGCGGGCCGGAGCTGTCCACGATCTCGCCGTCCCGGAGGAAGATCACGCGATCCGCCCAGGCCGCGTGGCGCGCCTCGTGGGTCACCAGCACCCCGGCCGCACCATCGTCCACTGTGGAGCGCAGCAGCCGCAGCACCGACTCGCCGGTCTGCGTGTCCAGCGCGCCGGTCGGCTCGTCGGCCAGTACCAGCCGCCGCTCGCCGACCAGCGCACGGGCGATCGCGGCTCGCTGCTGCTGGCCGCCGGACAGCTCGTCCGGGTACCGGTCGGCCAGCTCCGAAAGCTCCATCGCCGCGAGGGCGGCCAGGGCGAGGCGTCGGGCGCGGCGCACGCCGGCACCGTCCAACTCCAGCGGCAGCGCGACGTTCTCCACGGCGGTCAGGCTGGGCAGCAGGTTGAGGTCCTGGAAGACGTACCCGACGCGGCGCCGGCGCAGCGCGGCCAGTTGGCTACGCGAGCACGAGGCGAGCGGCCTGCCCTCGACCAGCACCTCGCCCGCCGTCGGCCGGTCCAGGCCGCCGGCGAGGTTGAGCAGGGTGGACTTCCCTGAGCCGGACGGGCCCATCACGGCCACCAGCTCACCGGGGCGCACCGCGAGCGAGACGCCGCGAAGTGCCCGTACCGCGGTCGGACCGCGCCCGTGCGTGCGGTGCACGTCGCGCAGCTCCAGCACGTTCTCACCGATCATGGCTGACCTCCACGGTCTGTGACGGTTTGGGCGCCGGTGCCGGCGCGGCGGCGGGTTCGGCGTGCCGGACCAGGCTCGTCTCGCAGTGGTCCAGCCAGCGGATCTCCGCCTCGGCCTGGAACAGCATCGCGTCCAGGACGAGGCGCCAGGCCAGGTCGGCGGGGCGGTCGGCGCCGGCCTTCAAACGGGTGTACTCCTGCAGCGCCCGCATGGTCGCGGTGCGCTGGGCGCGCAACACCTCGCGTACGTCAACCCCGGGCGTCGTGAGCGCGAGCGCCAGCTTGATCGTCAGCTCGTCGCGGGGCCGGTCGGTGCGGCTGATCGGCGTGGTGAACCAGCTCGCCAGCTCCGCGCGCCCGGCCTCGGTGATCTCGTACGGCCGCTGCCCCCCGTCGCTTTCCGGCAGCGCTCGCACCAGGTCGTCGCGTTCGAGCCTGGTCAGCGTCGTATAAACCTGCCCGATGTTCAGCGGCCAGGTGCCGCCCGTGGACTCCTCGAAGCTCGCTCGCAGCTGGTATCCGTACATCGGTCCCCGGTACAGCAGCGCGAGCAGGCCGTGCCTGATCGACATGGCTACTGAGTATGCATACCGGGTATGTAGAGGGCAAGCCTTTTGCTCAGGTTGGCCTGCCCGGCAGCGCGACGGTGCCCGGTTGAGTACCCGCGGCACGCCGCCAGCGGGCCGCTCGCAGCGCCGAATCGGTCAGACCGTCGAGGGCCGTCCGACGCTGGTTTGCCGAGGCGGGCGGCAGTACGGCGCGCCACAGGGCAGCGGTACGCTCCTCGATCTGCTGCGCCAGCCGCACCCCGCTGGCCTGGTCGGCCACCGGGAACGGCAGGTCGTACACGGGTGCGGCGGCCGGCGGCGTGACGCCAGCGGCGGTCAGCGTCTCCAGCAGCGCGTCGCGCCGGTTGCGATGTGCCGCCTCCGCCTGGCGCGCCAGCGCGAGCGGGTTACCGGTCAGGTGCGCGCCGATCACTCCGTACCCGTAGATCGCCGCGTGCTCGCCCGCGAGCACCGCGGCCAGCGCCTCCTGTACCCCGGTCACAGCACCTCCAGGTGGGTCGCCCGGCAGGCGGCGATCGAGCCCAGTAGCTCCGCGTACCTGGCCGGGGCGGCGACGCAGGCGGATACCGCCGCGGTCTGCGCCGAGTGCTCCGCCGTGCGCAGCGCCACGAGGGCCTCGGCCGGGCTCGCCGCGGGCGGGCCGCTCGCCACCGGACTGGGCGCGTCGCTCGGCACCGGCCGGCCCATCGCGGTCAACAGCGCGGTGACGTGCGTCCAGTGCTCCGCACGCAGCGGTGCGAGCTGGCCGGCCAGGCCGGGCTGCCCCGCGATCGTCGTGTCGTACTGGCTGACCAGCGCCAACGTACCGGTGAGCATCGGCTGCAGGGGATGGGTCGAGGCCGCCGCGTGCGGCTGCGAGCCACCGCCCATGGGCCAGCAGCCCGTCAGTACCGCTGCCGATCCGGCCAGACCAGTGATCAACAGGGCTCGCCGGTGCGTACCCAGCCGGCCGTCGTCCCTCGCGCGCACTCCGAAAGTGAACCATGCGCGCGAAAGGCCCGAGGGGCGGTACCGCATCGACAGCATCTCAAGGAGCCCGGCATGTAAAGGAGCCATTGTGGGTTACGGCGCGTTACGCTCTGCCCAGCCGCCGTCCGCGCTTCGCCGGCCGCGCGGCGTGTCGGTGTGTCTGATGAGAATGCTTATAAGCACAGTGTGATGGACGTACGGAGCGCGGGCTTGGGATCGGAGGTGCGGCATGGCTGGGCGCGACCGCGCCGCCGGCCGGACACCGGCTCGGGGCAAGGACCGGGCTACCGGCCCGCGCTCCGACGCTGACCTGACCGCGCACCGCACCGCGGTTCGCGACGTGATCGAGCCGGTGGTGGCGGCCGCCGGCTATGACCTGGAGGAACTGGGGGTCTCCCGGGTCGGCCGGCGCCACGTCGTCCGGGTGGTGGTGGACGCCGACGCCGGGATCAACCTGGACGAGGTCGCCGACCTGTCCCGCGATCTGTCGGCCGCCCTCGACGCCGAGGAGCAGGCCCGGGGTGACCTCATCTCCGGCGAGTACGTGCTGGAGGTCGGCTCGCCCGGCGTCGACCGGCCGTTGACCGAGCCCCGGCACTGGCGGCGCAACGTCGGCCGGCTGGTGGCGGTACGCGCGGGGGACGAGCGCGTCACCGGCCGCGTGATCGAGGCCGGCGAGGACCGGGTGACGATCGAGGTGGCCGGGGCGGGGCGCCAGTTCACCTACGCCGAGTTGGGCCCGGGCCGGGTACAGGTCGAGTTCAGCCGGCTGGACGAGCTCTCAGACGATGACGAAGAGGAGGACGAGGAGTGAACATCGACCTCGCTGCCCTCCGCGCGCTGGAACGCGAGCGGGAGATCCCGTTCGAGACGATCCTCGCCGCGATTGAGACGGCGTTGCTCACCGCGTACCGGCATACCGAGGGCGCCCACCCGCACGCCCGGGTGGAGATCGACCGCAAGACCGGCGCGGCGACCGTGTACGCGCAGGAGTTCGACCCGGAGACCGGCGGGGTGGTCCGGGAGTACGACGACACCCCGCACGACTTCGGCCGGATCGCCGCGATGACCGCCAAGCAGGTGATCCTCCAGCGGCTGCGCGAGGCCACCGACGAGGTGCACTTCGGCGAGTACGTGGGCCGCGACGGCGACCTGGTCACCGGCGTGGTCCAGGCGCACGAGGCGCGCGCGGAGAAGGGGATCGTCACGGTCGACCTGGGCAAGCTGGAGGCGGTGCTGCCAGCGGCCGAGCAGGTACCGGGCGAGGCGTACGAGCACGGCACGCGGATCAAGTGCGTGGTCGTACACGTCGCCAAGGGTTTCCGCGGCCCCCAGATCACGCTCTCCCGCTCGCATCCGGCCCTGGTGACGAAGCTGTTCGCCCTGGAGGTACCGGAGATCGCCGACGGTACGGTCAAGATCGAGAAGATCGCGCGCGAGGCGGGGCACCGGACCAAGATCGCCGTACGCTCGACACAGCCCGGGGTCAACGCGAAGGGCGCCTGCATCGGACCGATGGGCCAGCGGGTCCGGGCCGTCATGAGCGAGCTGCACGGTGAGAAGATCGACATTATCGACTGGTCCGACGACCCGGCCACGTTCGTCGGCAATGCGCTCTCCCCGGCCAAGGCGCTGCGGGTGGAGGTCGTCGATCCGGCGAACAACGCGGCCCGCGTGACCGTACCGGACTACCAGCTCTCCCTCGCGATCGGCCGAGAGGGGCAGAATGCCCGCTTAGCGGCGCGTTTGACCGGTTGGCGGATTGATATCCGGCCCGACAACGCGCCGCCCGAGCAGTCGGGTACCGCGGGGGCGGGCGCGGCAACGGCCGAGGCGGCGGGGTAGACTTTTCAAGTGGTACGACGTGCGTCGCCGGTACGCACATGTGTGGGATGCCGGAGGCGTGCGCCAGCCAAAGATTTGCTGCGAATCGTCGCGGAAGAGCGTGAGGACGAGGTAATCGCCCTCATACCCGACCCGACGCGCAGAAAGCCGGGTCGGGGCGCTCACCTACACCCCGATCCGGCTTGCCTCGCGCTCGCGGAGCGTCGGCGCGTTTTCGGACGTGCACTGCGCGTAACCGGTGTTCTTGACGCCGGGGAGTTGGCCGGGGCAGTCGCGCAGTGCGCGGTTACCGACGGTGGGGCATCCCGCTCCACCCGACCCAGCAAGGTAGGACGACCGACATGAGCACACGATGAAGTCGCTGAAATGACCAGGCTTCAAGTGCGGAAGTGAGGTCGCCGCGGGTACCTGCCCGCGCGGCCTCGGAGTGAGGAGTGCAGTGGCAGGGAAGGCCCGCGTACACGAGCTGGCTAAGGAGCTCGGGGTCGAAAGCAAGACCGTACTCGCCAAATTGAAGGAAATGGGCGAGTTCGTAAAGTCGGCGTCGAGCACCGTCGAGGCGCCTGTGGCGCGTCGGCTGCGCGCCGCCCTGGAGGCTGGCGCCGCCCCGGCATCGGCCCCCGCGCCGCCAGCCGCGGCGCCGACTCCCCCGACCGGGCCCACAGCGGCCAAGGTGTCGGCGAAGCCGGCACCGCCCAGGAAGCCAGCTCCACCGGCCAAGAAGACACCGGCGCCGCAACCCCAGGCCCCGGTGATCAAGCCGGCGAGTGCCCATGACATCGAGGTCGCGGCGGCCGAGGCGCGCGCCGCGGCGCTCAAGGCAGAGCAGGAGGCCGCCGTCAAGGCGGCGCAGCAGGCCCGCCAGCGTCCGGTGGCGGAGCCGACGGCCCCGGCAGCGCCCAAGCCGGGTCCCGGCATGGTGCCACCCCGCCCCGGTCCGCCGGCGACGGGTCGCGGCGCCGGTCCGGCCGCACCCGGCGGACCGCGCCCGGGCGGACCCCGGCCGCCGCGCTCCGGCGGCAACAACCCGTTCGGCATCAGCCAGGCCGGGCCCCGGCCCAGCCCTTCGGCGATGCCGCCACGGCCCAACCCCGCCTCCATGGGCGGCCCGCGGCCCAACCCGTCGCAGATGCCGACGCAACGGCCCGGCGCGCGCCCTGACCGGCCGCCCCGCCCCGGTGGCGGCGGCCCAGGGGGCGGTGGACGCCCGGCGCCTGGTGGCGGCGGTGGGTTCCGCGGCGGCGGCGGTCCCGGCGGCGGAGGCGGTGGCTTCCGTGGCGGTGGCGGTCCCGGCGGTGGTGGCGGCGGCGGCGGATACCGCGGCGG